>CAMLKW010000182.1 GCA_946480605.1 uncultured Roseateles sp.
GATCAGCACGCTGCGCTCGCCGTCGCACCACTCGTCGATCAGCATCTCGTAGAAGCTCTTGCGAGACACCACGTCCAGCCCCAGCGTGGGCTCGTCCAGGATCATCAGCTTCGCGTCGATGGCGGCGATCAGCGCCAGGTGGGTCTGCGCCACCATGCCCTTGGACAGGCTCTTCACCTTGTCGCTCTCGCTGACGCTGGTGCGCTTCAGCAGCGTGCGCGCCCGCTCGGCCGAGAACTTGGGCTGCAGCTTGCTCATCAGCGTGATCAGCTCGTGCACGCGGGCCCAGCGCGGCAGCACCGCCACGTCGGGGATGTAGCTCAGCTGCTCCAGCAGCTTCTGGCGGTCGGCGATGGGCTTGAGGCCCAGCACCGTCAGCTCGCCCTGCACCGGCAGCAGGCCCACCATCGCCTTCATCAGCGAGGTCTTGCCGGCGCCGTTGTGGCCCAGCAGGCCCACCACGCGGCCCTTGGGCACGGCCAGCGAGACGTCGTTCAGCGCGGTCTTCTTGCCGTAGCGCAGCGACAGGTTCTTGGTTTCGATGAGGTTCATGTGGACTCCCAGTTCAGATCCTTGGCGCTCAGTCCCAGGCGCTTCAGCTTCGCGCGCAGCGAGGGCCAGTCCTTCTGCAGAAATTGTTCACGCTCGTGCCGCAGCAGCCGCTCCCGCGCGCCGCTCATCACGAACATGCCCAGGCCCCGGCGGCTCTCGATGAGGCCGTGGTCGGCCAGCGCCTGCAGCGCCCGCGTGACCGTCAGCGGGTTGATGACGTACTGGCTGGCGAGCTGGCGCACCGAGGGCAGGGCCTCGCCTTCCGGGGGGCTGCCGTCGAGCAACTGCACGGCCAATCGGTCGGCCAGCTGCTGGTAGATCGGCGCCTGGTCAGTCCAGGTGGGAGTCATGGGAGCTCCGGGGTGTGTTGCTGATGTAGCACACCATATCTCCCGCCCCCGGGGCGACCTAGCGGGGGGCGACAGGCTGCAGATTCCGGGGGATGAGCTGCATCGCTGGTTCAGCGTGCATGCACGCCGCGCAAATGCCCCCGTCGGGATGGCGCCGCCACGGTCTCCTTGGCGGCGGACACCATGCCTTGCAGGATGCCGCACTGGTCGGCGCCCTGCACCGTGCCGCAGCGCTGGCGCAGGTCCTTGAGCTGCCGCTCCAGCAGCCGCAGCTCCTTGATGCGCGTGGACACATGGCGGATGTGGCCGTCGAGCAGGGCATTGACGTCGCCGCAGTCGTCCGCGGCGCCGTCCCTGACGCGCAGCAGCACGCGCACCTCGTCCAGCGACATGTCCAGGCTGCGGCAGTAGCGGATGAACTGCAGCCGCTCCAGGTGCGCGGCCGCGTAGAGCCGGAAATTCCCGTCGGAACGCGCCGGAGCCGGCAGCAGGCTCTCGCGCTCGTAATAGCGGATGGTCTCGACGGGCGTGGACGAGGCGGCCGACAGTTCACCGATCTTCATGGGCAGGTCCGCATACAGTTGTCCGGGCGGAGTGTAGGGACTTGACTCTGTAGTGACTACAGGGATTCCAATGCAATCCGCAACGAGACATCAGCCCATGACCCAGCCCCAGCCCATCCAGTTCTTGAAGCGGCGTGAACCGCTCAAGCCGGCGCAGCCGCAGGCCGGCGCTGCGGACAGCTGCTGTGCCTCGCCGCACGACCACGACCACGCAGCAACGCCCGCCCCTGCGCCGGTGGACGACTGCTGCTCATCGGGCGCCTGCGCATCGGCGGTCACCGCCGCCGCGCCGTCGCCGGCCGGCGCGCTGCTGCTGCGCATCCCGGCGATGGACTGCCCCGTCGAGGAGGGCCAGATCCGCCGCGCGCTGGAGGGCTTCGCCGGGCTGCACCTGCAGTTCAACCTGCCGGCGCGCACGCTGGCCATCACCGCACCGGCCGCGCTGGCCGGACCGGTCGTCGTCGCCATCCAGGCCGCCGGATTCAAGACCGAGACGCTGCAGGCGCCGCCGGCGGAAGCGGATGTCAGCAGCGCGAGACGTCGTGAACTGATGCGGCTCATCGCCGCGTTGGGCGTCGCCTTCGTCGCCGAACTGGTGAGCCTGCTGGCGCCGCAGACGCTGCCCTGGACGATCGCCGGCATGGCCGCCGCCGGCGCGGCCATCGCGCTGGCGGGGCTGGAGGTGTTCGGCAAGGGCCTGTCGGCCTTGTTCCGAGGCCGGCTCAACATCAACGCGCTGATGAGCGTGGCCGTCATCGGCGCCTTCCTGATCGGCGAGTGGCCGGAGGCGGCCATGGTCATGGCGCTGTACGCGCTGGCCGAGCTGATCGAGGCGCGCTCGGTGGAGCGGGCCCGCAATGCCATCGCCAGCCTGCTGGCGCTGACGCCGCAGCGGACCGAGGTGCGCCAGGCCGACGGCAGCTGGGCGTTGCAGGACGCCAAGACGGTCGCCGTGGGCGCCACGCTGCGGGTGAAGCCCGGCGAGCGCCTGGCGCTGGATGGCCGCGTGACGGCCGGCGAGGGCGCCGTCGACCAGTCGCCCGTCACCGGCGAGAGCCTCCCGGTGGACAAGGCCGTGGGCGACACCGTGTTCGCCGGCACCATCAACCAGAGCGGCTCGCTGGAGTTCGAGGTCACGCGGCCGGCGACGGACACGGTGCTGGCCCGCATCATCCACGCGGTCGAGCAGGCGCAGGGCCAGCGCGCGCCCACGCAGCGCTTCGTCGACCGCTTCGCCGCCGTCTACACGCCCGCCGTCTTCCTGCTGGCGCTGGCCGTGGCCATCGGCGCACCCCTGCTGGCCGGCTGGCCCTGGCTGACGGCGCTCTACAAGGCGCTGGTGCTGCTCGTCATCGCCTGCCCCTGCGCCCTGGTCATCTCCACGCCGGTCACCGTGGTCAGCGGCCTGGCGGCGGCGGCGCGGCGCGGCATCCTCATTAAGGGCGGCGCCTATCTGGAAGAGGCGCGCCGCCTGAGGGCCGTGGCGCTGGACAAGACCGGCACGCTGACCGAAGGCCGGCCGAAGCTGGTGGCGCAAGAGGTGCTGTCGTCTGGCACCGCCGAGAACGACGTGCTGCGCATCGCCGCCAGCCTGGCGGGGCGCTCGGACCATCCCGTCTCGAAAGCGGTCGTCCAGGGGCTGGGCCGCGAGGCGCGAGAGGTGGCCGACTTCGGCGCCGAACTGGGCCGCGGCGTGCGTGGCGTCATCGGCGGCGAGGCCTATACCCTCGGCAACCACCGCTGGCTGCACGAACGCGGCCTGTGCACGGCCGAGCTGGAGGCGCGCATGCAGCAGCACGAGGCCCGGGGCCGCACGCTGTCCGTGCTGGCCGACAGCCGCGGCGCGCTGGCCCTGTTCGCCGTGGCCGACACGACCAAGGCGACGAGCCGGCAGGCCATCGCCGAGCTGAAGGCGCTGGGCGTGCGCCCGGTGATGCTGACCGGCGACAACCCGTCGACTGCCCAGGCCATCGCCGCCGAAGTCGGCATCGAGACGGTGCATGCCCACCTGCTGCCGCAGGACAAGCAGGCCGTCATCGCCGAACTCGGCCGCAGCGGCCCGGTCGGCATGGTCGGCGACGGCATCAACGACGCGCCCAGCCTTGCCGCCGCGGCCCTCGGCTTCTCCATGGGCGCCGCCGGCACCGACACCGCCAAGGAGGCGGCCGACGTGCTGGTCATGAACGACGACCTGCGCCGCGTGCCCGAGACCATCCGCCTGTCGCGCCGCACGCATGCGGTGCTGTGGCAGAACATCGGGCTGGCGCTGGGCATCAAGGCGGTGTTCTTTGCGCTGGCCGTGTTCGGCGGCGCGACCATGTGGATGGCCGTCTTCGCCGACATGGGTGCCAGCCTGCTGGTGGTCTTCAATGGCCTGCGCCTGCTGCGCGGCGCGCCGGCCGCCAGGCCCTAAACTGCCACGCCATGCGCCGCTTCGTCCTCATCGTCATGATGTTGCTGCTGCCCCTGCAGTGGAGCTGGGCGGCGGCGGGCAGCGTCTGCGAGCACGAGGCGGTCGGCACGCACTTCGGCCACCACGCGCACGAGCACCAGGCGGCGCCCGATGCCGGCGCTCATGACGGCGCCGGCGACGACGGCGGCGAGCCGTTCGGCAACCATCCCGACTGCGAGGCCTGCCACGGCCTGTGCGCCGGCATGGTGTCCAGCCCCGCCGAGGCCGGCCCCGCGTGGGCGGCCGACCGACCCGTGCCCGCCTACGGGCTTCATCTGCCCGACCCGCCGGTCGGCAGCCTGCTGCGCCCTCCGCTTGCTCTCGTCGCCTGACGGCTGACGAGGCGGACCCTGCGGCGCTCGCGTAGCGCCCCCCTCGTCGGATTCCTGACCGCGAGCACCGCTGCTCGCTTCACGACGAGAACTTTCCATGACCATCCGACACTGGGCCTGGCCCGGCGTCTTGGCGGCCGCCACCTTGATGTGGATGTCGCCAGGCTGGGCGCAAGCGCCCTCCGCCCTCAAGCAGGGCTTCGATGCGGCCTGGGCGCGCAAGCCCGAACGGCGCGCCGCACCGCTGCGCAAGGACGCCGCGGCGGCCGCGGCGGCTGCGGCGCAGCGCTGGACGCCCGATGCGCCCGCGCTGGAGATGACGGCGAAGACCGACCGCATCACCCGCAACGAGGGCGCACGCGAATACGACGCGGCCGTCGCCGTGCCGCTGTGGCTGCCCGGTGAGCGTTCGCGCGCCCAGGCGGCAGCGGCAGCCGGCGTCGAGGCGGTCGACAAGCAGTTGCTGGCCGCGCAATGGCGGCTCGCGGCCGACGTGCGGGACGCCTACTGGGCGTACCAGCGCGCCCGCATCGACCTGGACCTGGCCCGGCAGCGTCTGGCCAACGCGCGCCAGATCGCGGCCGACGTGACCCGCCGCGTCAATGCCGGCGACCTTGCGCGTGCCGATGGCCACCAGGCCGAGGCCGCGGCAGCGGCGGCCGAAAGCGCGGCAGCGCAAGCCGACGTGACGCTGACGGATGCGGCCCAGGCCTGGAGCGCCTTGACCGGCGCTCCGCCCGCCGGCACCGGCGCCGAGCCGCGCCCCGCCGGCGACGCCGCGGAGCATCCGGCCCTCGCCGAACTGTCCGCCAAGGCCGAGCTGGCCCGCCGCCAGCGCGCCCTGGCCGGTGCGCAATCGCGCGCCAACCTGGAGCTGACCGTGGGCGCCGCCCGCGAGCGCGGCAGCCTGGGCGAGCGCTATGGCCAAAGCGTCATCGTGGGCCTGCGCATTCCGCTGGGCAGGTCCAGCGGCAGCGACGCACGCCTCGCGACGGCAGGCGCCGACCTGCTCGAAGCCGAAGCCCAGCTGGAGCAGGAGCGGCAGCGCGTGCGCTCGCAGGTTCAGGCCGCGCAGCTGCGCGTCAAGGCGCTGGAGACCGCGCACACCGCCGCCGAGCGCCGTGCGGCGCTGGCGCGCGAATCGCGCGGCTTCTTCGACAAGTCCTTCCGCCTCGGCGAGACCGACCTGCCCACGCGCCTGCGCATCGAGCTGGAGGCCGCCGAGGCCGAGCGCCAGGCCGCCCGCAGCCGCGTCGAACGCGACGCCGCCATCTCCCAACTTCGCCAGGCCCTGGGGCTGCTGCCCGAGTGAGCGAGACATGAACATCCCGATGAACAAGACCCTCCCTTTCGCACTGGCGCTGGCCTTCGCCGCGCTGTGCTTCCCCGTGCGGGCCGATGAAGGCCACGACCACGGCCCCGCCCCCACGGCCGCTGCGCCGGCGCTGCCTCGTTTTGCAGCGTCGTCCGAGCTGTTCGAACTGGTCGGCGTGGCCAAGGACAGGCAGCTGACGATCTATCTGGACCGCTTTGCCGACAACGCGCCGGTCAAGGGCGCGACGCTGGATCTCGACGTGGGCGGCGCCAAAGTCGCGTTGAAGGAGGTCGCCGACGGCGAGTTCCAAGGCGCCATCGCGCAGGCCCTGAGGCCCGGCCTCACGCCGGTGACGGCAACGGTGACGGCGGGCAGCGACATCGACCTGCTGGCGGGTGAGTTCGACGTGCACGCGGACACGGCGTCTGCGCACGTCCACTCATGGAAGGAGTACCTCGGCCGCGCGCTGGCCGCGGGCGCCGCGTTGCTCGCCCTGGCGTGGATCGTCCGCCGTGGGATCGCGGCCCGCCGCGCAGGAGGTGCCGCATGAAGCGCCATCTGATTTCTCTGCTGCTGCTCGCCGGCTCCACGGCCTGGGCCGCCGACGAGCATGGGCACGACCACGGCGACTCCGGCCCCGTGGTCAATGCCAATGGCCCGACCCGGCTGCCGGACGGCCATGTCTTTCTGCCCAAGCCCGCACAACGCCAGCTGGCCGTGCGGACGATGGTGACCGAGCAGGCCGACCTGGCCCGCACGGTTGAGCTGTCCGGCCGCATCGTCATGGACCCGAATGCCGGCGGCAAGGTGCAGGCCACCACCGTGGGCCGCATCGAGGCCGGTCCCCAGGGGCTGCCCGCGCTGGGTCAGGCCGTGCGCAAGGGCGAAGTGCTCGCTTATGTCGCGGCCTCGGCCGCGCCCATCGAACGTGCCAACCAGGCGGCGCAACTGGCCGAACTGCGTGCCGCGCGTGAGCTCGCCGCCAAGCGCGTCGCGCGCCTGAAGGCGCTCAGCGACACCGTGCCGCGCCGCGAGATCGAGGCGGCCGAGTCGGAACTGGCCAGTCTGTCCGCGCGCGTTTCCGCGGTCGGCGCGGGCCTGGGGGCGCGGGAGGCGCTGGTCGCTCCCGTGTCAGGCGTCATTGCCACGGCCCAGGCCGTGGCCGGGCAGGTGGTGGATGCGCGTGAGCTGGTCTTTGAGATCGTGGACCCGGCGCGTCTGCAGGTCGAGGCGCTGGCCTTTGATGCGGCCCTGGCTTCAGACGTCGCCGGCGCAAGCCTGGCCGTGGGTTCGACCCGCGTGCCGCTGCAGTTCGTGGGCGCTGCACGCTCGCTGCGCGAGCAGGCGCTGCCGCTGAGCTTCCGCGCCCAGGGCGCCGCGCTGTCGGCGCTGGCCGTAGGCCAGCCCGTCAAGGTGTTTGTGCAGACGCGCACGACGCTGAAGGGCCTGGCCGTGCCGGCCGCGTCACTGATGAAGAACCCGTCCAACCAGACCATCGTCTGGGTCAAGGCCGCGCCCGAGAGGTTCGAGCCGCGCATCGTCGCCGCCGAACCGCTGGACGGCGTGAACGTGGCCGTGACGTCGGGGCTGAAGCCGGGCGACCGCGTGGTGACGCAGGGCGCCACGCTGGTCAATCAGGTCCGCTGAAGGGAGGCGCACGATGTTCAAGTGGCTTCTCGCCAGCAGCCTGGCCAACCGGTTGCTCGTCCTCATCGCCGGCGTCGCGCTGATGGCCTATGGCGCGTGGACGCTGTCGCGCACGCCGGTCGACGTATTCCCCGACCTCAACAAGCCCACGGTCACGCTGATGACCGAGGCGGGCGGCATGGCCGCCGAGGAGGTGGAGCAGCTCATCACCTTCCCGCTGGAGACGACGATGAACGGCCTGCCGGGCGTGGAGACGGTGCGCTCCGTGTCGTCGGCCGGCCTGTCCTTCGTTTACGTGACCTTCGACTGGCGCACCGACATCTTCCGCGCGCGCCAGATGGTGTCCGAGCGGCTCACGTCCATGGAGCAGGGGCTGCCGGAAGGCGTCGTCGCGCACATGGGGCCGATCAGTTCCATCATGGGCGAGATCCTGCAGATTGCGATCCCCGTCGATACCGCAAAGATCTCGCCGATGGCCGTGCGCGAGTACGCGGACTGGGTGTTGCGCCCGCGGCTGATGGCGGTGCCGGGCGTGGCCCAGGTCATCCCGATCGGCGGCGAGGTGCGGCAGTTCCAGGTGCAGCCCGACACGCGCCGCATGGCCGAGCTGGGCATCACGCAGGAGCAGCTGGCCGCGGCGTTGAAGGGCTTCTCGTCCAACACGTCGGGCGGCTTTCTGGAGCTGAACGGGCGCGAGGTGCTGATCCGCAACGTCGGCCGCACGTCCCGGCTGGACGACCTGAGGAACCTGGCGCTGGCGGCCCGCAACGGCCAGCCCATCCTGCTGCGCCAGATCGCCGACGTGAGCTTCGCCGCGGCGCCCAGGCGCGGTGACGCGGGCTTCGAAGGCAAGCCCGCCGTCATCCTCGGCATCCAGAAGCAGCCCACCGCCGACACGCTGGCGCTGACGCGCAGCATCGAGGAAGCGATGGCCGGCATGAAGACCTCGCTGCCGGCGGGCATGGAGGCGCCGCGCGTGACCTTCCGGCAGGCCAGCTTCATCGAGGCGTCCATCAACAACCTGAAATGGAAGCTGGCCGGCGCGGCGGTGTTCGTCGCGCTCATCCTGTACTTCTTCCTCGGCACGCTGCGGCCCACGGTCATCGCGCTGACGGCGATTCCGGTGTCCATCTTCATCACGTCGCTGGTGTTCAAGTACTTCGGCCTGTCCATCAACACGATGACGCTGGGCGGCCTGGCGATCGCCATCGGCGGGCTGGTGGACGACGCGGTGGTGGACGTCGAGAACGTCATGCGCCGCATGAAGCAGGCGCGTGCGCGACCCGAGTCCGAGCGGCCCGGCGTGCTTGCACTGGTGGCCATGGCGACGATGGAGGTCCGCTCCGCCATCCTGTACGCGACGGTCATCATCGTGCTGGTCTTCGTGCCGCTGTTCGCGCTGCCGGGCATGGAGGGCCGGCTCTTCATCCCGCTGGGCATCGCCTTCATCGTCTCCACGCTGGCCAGCCTGGTCGTGTCCGTCACGATGACGCCGGTGCTGTCGTCGCTGCTGCTGCCGGGCATGACCTCGCTTGCGCATGGCGACACGAAAGCGTTGGCCTGGCTGAAGCGGCACTACGCCAGTGGCCTGCAGACCGTGCTCGCGCATCCGAAGCGCGCGCTGGCGGCGGGCAGCGTGGCGGTGCTGCTGGCCGTGGCCGCCGTGCCCTTCTTCCCGACCACCTTCCTGCCGCCCTTCAACGAGGGCACGCTGATGGTGGGCCTGCGCCTGAACCCCGGCGTGACGCTGTCGGAAAGCGCGGCGCTGGCACGCCAGGCCGAGGTGCTGATCAGCCAAGTGCCGGAGGTGACGCATGTGGGCCGGCGCAGCGGCCGCGCAGAGC
Organism: uncultured Roseateles sp.; assembly: GCA_946480605.1. The sequence goes on from CAMLKW010000182.1 coordinate 9,056, forward strand.
TGGACGAGCATGCCGAGGGCGTGCACGTCAGCGAGCTGGACGTGGGCCTGA
>CAMLKW010000183.1 GCA_946480605.1 uncultured Roseateles sp.
CTCGGCATCTGCGGCACTCCGCACCGGATGATCGCTGTCGAGAAAGCGCGGCACTTCCCGAACATCGACCGCAGCTTCACGATCTCGGTCTTCATGCCGGCGCAACTGGGCATCGTGGAGGGCTCGATCGTGGTGAGCCTGGTCGGCGCCCTGATCGGCTTCCCCTGCATCTCGATGTGGGCGCTGTTCGGCAGCTGGATCGGCCGCCTCCTGAAGAGCCCGGCGCGGCGGCGCGTCTTCAATGCCATCATGGCCGCCTCGCTCGCCCTGCTGGCCGTGATGCTGCTGCGCTGATGTTCTCCCTCGACCGCGACTCATCCACCCCGCTGGCCGACCAGATCGAGCAGCGCCTGCGCGCGCTGATGAGCAGCACGCAACTGCCACCCGGCGCGCGGCTGACATCCATCCGCCAGTTGGCGACGCGGCTGGGCGTCAGCCCCAACACGGTGGTGGCCGCCTATGACCGGCTGGTGGCCGACGGGCTCATCGACTCGCGCGGCACGGCCGGCTTCTTCGTCGCCGACGGCCCGGCCGATGCAATGCCGGACGCCATCCGCGTCGAAGCCGGCGAGGAGCAGGACGCCGTGTGGCTGGCCCAGCAGGCCAACGACCAGAAGGCCGGCGTGCTGCTGGCCAGCAGCGGCGCCCTGCCCGCCGCCTGGCTGGAAGACGCCATCCCCGCCGCCGCCGTGCAGCGCGGCCTGGCACGCGCCAATGCCGGCATGGCCACGCGCTGCCCGCCGCAAGGCCTGCCCGAGCTGCGCGAGCGCATCGCCACGCTGCTGCGCAGCCAGGGTATCGCGGTGGACGCCGGCCGCGTGCTGACCACCTACGGCGGCACCCAGGCCATCGACCTGATCTGCCGCGCCTTGCTGCGCCCCGGCGACGCGGTGGCCGTGGAAACGCCGGGCTACTTCCTGCTGTTCGACCGGCTGCGCCAGGCGGGCGTGCGCATCCTGCCCGTCGAACGCCGGCCAGACGGCATCGCGCTGGAGCAACTGGACACCGTCTGCACGCAGCACCGACCACGGCTGCTGTTCCTGCAGAGCGTGCTGCACAACCCCACCGGCTGGGGCAGCACCGCCGCCAACCTGCACCGCGTGCTGATGCTGGCGCAGCGGCACGACCTGCTGATTGCCGAGGACGACGTGCAGGGCCACTTCCACCCCGGCGCGCCCACGCGCCTGGCGCAGCTGTCGGGGCTGGAGCGCGTCATCTACTACTCCAGCTTCTGCAAGGCCATGAGCCCGGCGCTGCGGCTGGGCTACATGGCGGCCGAGCCGGCACTGATCCGGGCGCTGCTGCGCGAGAAGATCGTCTCGGTGCTGACGACGCCGGCGCTGAACGAATGCGTGCTGCTGGAGGCGCTGGCCGCCGGCCGCTGGCGCAAGCACCTGGACCGCCTGCAGCAACGCCTGGCCCAGGCCCGCGGCGCCGCCATGCAGCAGTTGCAGGATGCGGGCGTGCGGCTGGAGCATCCCGGCGAGGGCGGGCTGTTCCTGTGGGGCGCGCTGCCGGCTGGTGTGGATGTGGACGCGGTGGTGAAGGACGCCTTCCGCAACGGCATCCTGCTGGTGCGCGGTGCCACCTTCGCCGCCGACGGCGCACGTGATCCGCACATCCGCTTCAACGTGGCCTTCGCCCAGCCGCCGCGGCTGGCGCAGTACCTGCGCGAGCAACTCAGCGCGGCCACCAGCACACAGCGAGCACTCGATCGGGCGCGCAGCGCTAGCCCGGCAGCACGCTGACGACGTCGCCCACGCGGATGGCGCCGCCTTCCAGGACGCGCGCCGTCACGCCGCCATGGCCGCGCATGGCGGCATAACCGCCGGGGCCGATGACGGCCTCCATGCGCGAGCAGGGATGGCAGGGGCCCACGATCTGGATCACCGCCTCGCCCACGCGCAGGCTGGCATTCTTCAGCGACAGCAGGTTCAGCCCCGACACCACCAGGTTGCGCCGCAGGTCGACCGGATCGACGGCGCCTGTGCGCGCGAACGCCGCGATCAGCGGCAGGTGTTCCTGCTGGATCAGCGTGACCTGCCGCGTGGACAGCTCCGCCTCGCCACGCCGGCCCAGGCGATCGTCGGCCAGGCCGATGCCGGCCAGCGCCTGTGTCTCGTCCACCCGCCGTGCCGGATCGCGCGGTGCGCCGCGGACGACGATGACCTCGACGCGGCCCTGGATGTGGGCCGGCGGCGTCATGAGGTCGCGCAGGGTCTTCAAGGCGCCCGTCGGTAGGGGTCGGGCACGCCGAGCGCCGCGAGGATCTCGGTCTCGCGGGCCTCCATGCACTCGGCCTCGTCGTCGGCCTCGTGGTCGTAGCCCTGGGCATGCAGCGTGCCGTGAACCAGCAGGTGGGCGTAGTGGTCCAGCAGCGGGATGCCCATCTCGGCGGCCTCGCGCTCCACGACCTCGGCGCAGATGATGAGGTCGGCGCCCACGACCGGCTCGTGCGCGTAGTCGAAGGTCAGCACGTTGGTCGCGTAGTCCTTGCCGCGGTAGTCGCGGTTCAGCGCGCGGCCTTCCTCGGCATCGACGATGCGCACCGCGATCTCGCCCGGCAGCTCCAGCGCGGCGCGGACGAAGCGTTGCACCTTGTGGCGCGGCAGCAGCGCGCGGTGGCGCGGGTCGGCGAACTGCAGGGACAGGGTCAACTCGGGCTTCATGATTCACGCCCTTCGCGCTTGGCGCGCGCTTCGTAGGCCTCGACGATGCGGGCCACCAGCGGATGGCGCACGACGTCGGCGCTGGTGAAGCGCGTCATCGCGATGCCCTTGACCTTGGCCAGCACGCGCTCCGCGTCGACGAGCCCGGACAGCACGCCGCGCGGCAGGTCGATCTGGCTGGTGTCGCCGGTGACGACGCAGCGGCTGCCGAAGCCGATGCGGGTCAGGAACATCTTCATCTGCTCGGGCGTGGTGTTCTGCGCTTCGTCCAGGATGACGAAGGCGTGGTTCAGCGTGCGGCCGCGCATGAAGGCCAGCGGCGCGACCTCCAGCTGGCCTTTCTCGAAGGCCTTGGTGACGCGGTCGAAGCCCAGCAGGTCGTACAGCGCGTCGTACAGCGGGCGCAGGTAGGGGTCGACCTTCTGCGTCAGGTCACCGGGCAGGAAACCCAGGCGCTCGCCGGCTTCCACGGCCGGGCGGGTCAGGATGATGCGCTGCACGGTCGAGCGCTCCAGCGCGTCCACCGCGCAGGCGACGGCCAGGAAGGTCTTGCCGGTGCCGGCCGGGCCGAGGCCGAAGGTGATGTCGTGCGACAGGATCTGCTGCAGGTACTGGTGCTGGCGTGGCGTGCGGGCGGACAGGTCGGCGCGACGGGTGCGCAGCACCAGCGCGTCGTCGCTGGCAGCCTTGGCGGGCTCGGGCGTCTTGGCCTCCACCAGGGCCAGCTGCAGCGTCTCGGCGGACAGCGGCCGGCGCGCACGCTCGTACAGCGCCTCCAGCAGCTTCTGCGCACGCTCGGCGGCGGCCTTGGCGCCGTTGACGCGGAACTCGGCATCGCGGCGCGTGATCTTCACGCCCAGGGCGGCCTCGATCTCGCGCAGGTGCGCGTCCAGGCTGCCGCAGACGCGGGCCAGGCGGGTGTTGTCGGCGGGTTCGAGAGCGAATCGCAGGATCACGGTGTTCACGAAAAGAGCAGTGACGGGATTGTCGCTGGTGCATTCACCGGCGCCGGCGCCCCTCGGCTCCCTCACAATGCCGGCCCATGAAATCCAAGACCGCGTCGGCGGCCGCAATGCCGCGGCGCCTGCGCCCTTCCCCGTTGATCGCCGTGGCGCTGCTGAGCCCGGCCCTGGCCCAGGCTCAGAGCCTGGCGGGCCCGGACTGGTCCGGCACCGTGCGCGGCTGGGTGGCCGCGATGCTGGCGCTGATGGCCACCGTGGTGGGCCTGATCTCCAGCCTGCATCCGCGCGAGCGCCCGGCCCACTTCCTGATCGGCATGATGCTGAGCTGGGTGGTGCTGCGCGCGGCCACCGTGCCCAGCGCCGCCGGCCTGCGCCCGCTGCTGATGACGCTGCTGGTGCTGTGCGGCGTGCAGTACCTGCTGCGGCAGATGAACTGGAAGCGCGACTGGATCGACTACGCGCTGCTGATCCAGTGCCTGGTGGTGCCGGCCAGCCTGCTGCTGTCGGGCGGGCAGGTCGGCCTGCTGGGCTGGATCTGGCACGACGTGCTGAGCCTGGAGCTGATCGCGGCCATGGGCTGGGCGCTGTGGCTGCGCTGGCGGCGGCTGAAGGAGCAGCCCGATGCAGAGTCGGTCCAGGACTTCCGGCTGATGCGGGTGCTGCTGCCGCCCACCATGCTGGCCCTGCTGGCCGACATGCTGCTGGTGCTGGTCAACGAGCCGCTGTGGCAGATCGCCTCGCCGTGGCTAACGCTGACCCTGCCGCTGCTGATGCTGGCGCTGGGCCTGCAGTTGGTGAACGACGTGGCGCAGGCGCGCGTCGATGCCGAGAAGCGCACCGCCGCGCTGGAGCAACGCATGGCCGATCGCATCGCCGAGGTCGAGCGCAGCCACAGCCAGCTGGCCGAGCAGAAGCTGGAGCAGGTCACCGAGCGCGAGCGCAAGCGCATCGCCGCCGACCTGCACGACGACCTGGGCGCCAAGCTGCTGACCATCGTGCACACCAGCGAGTCCGACCGCATCTCCACGCTGGCCCGCGAGGCGCTGGAGGAGATGCGCCTGTCCGTGCGCGGCCTGACGGGCAAGCCGGTCCACCTGATCGATGCCATGGGCGACTGGCGCGCCGAGGTCGTCTCGCGGCTGGGCCAGGCCAACATCCTGGCCGAGTGGAAGAGCCCGGCCGAGGACATCGAGCACACCTTCCAGGCCCGCTCCTATGTGCAGACCACGCGCATCCTGCGCGAGTCGGTGAGCAACATCATCAAGCACAGCGGCGCCACGAACGCGACGATTTCGGCCGCGGTGCAGGACGGCGACTTCATCCTGACCATCCAGGACAACGGGCAAGGCATCCCGACCGAACTGGACGGCCGGTTGGACCGCGGCCACGGCATGGCGAGCATGAAGTCACGCGCCAAGCAAATGCATGGCCAGTGCCTGGTCGAATCCGGCCCCGGCTGGGGTACTGTCATCCGTCTGACGATTCCGCTCTAGATTTCCGAGGCCCCTCATGAACCACATCCTGCTGCTCGAAGACATCCCGGAGATCCGCGCCTGGCTGAAGGCGCTGGTCAAGCAGGTGTTCGCCAACGCCCAGATCACCGAGTGCTCGCGCGTGCAGGATGCGCTGTCGCTGGTCAACGGCCAGCGCTTCACACTGGCGCTGCTGGACCTGGGCCTGCCGGACGGTTCGGGCGTCGAGGTCATCGCCGCGCTGCGCGAGAAGCAGCCGGAGGTGCAGTCGGTCATCGTCACCATCCATGACGACGACGAACACCTGTTCCCGGCGCTGCAGGCCGGCGCCTTCGGCTATCTGCTGAAGGAGCAGTCCCGCGAGCTGCTGGTGGAGCAGCTGCAGCGCATGAGCCAGGGCGAGCCGCCGCTGTCGCCGTCGATCGCGCGCAAGGTCATCGCCTACTTCGCGGCCCAGGCCAAGCCCAGCTCGCAGGCGCTGCTGCACGAGGTGTCGCTGACCGACCGCGAGACCGAGGTGCTGTTGCGCGTGGCCAAGGGCTTCACGCTGCCCGAGATCGGCGTGCAGCTGGGCCTGTCGCGCCACACCATCGCCGACTACGTGAAGCAGATCTACCGCAAGCTCAACGTGAGTTCGCGTGCCGAGGCCGCACTGGAAGCGCAGCGTCTGGGTTTGTTCGGTCGCAACTGAGGCTGAGCCGGCCCGGATAATCGGGCCATGATCGGAAGACTCAGCGGCGTCATCGCCGAAAAGACACCGCCCCAGGTGGTCATTGACGTGGCCGGAGTGGGCTACGAAGTGGACGTGCCGATGAGCACGTTCTTCAACCTGGGCCAACTCGGCGATCGCGCCGTGCTGCTGACCCACCTGACCGTGCGCGAGGACGCGCATCAGCTGTTCGGCTTCCTCACGCACGAAGAGCGCGCCACCTTCCGGCAACTCATCAAGATCAGCGGCGTCGGCCCCAAGATGGCGCTGGGCCTGCTGTCCGGCCTGTCCGTGTCCGAACTGGCCCAGGCCGTCTCCAGCCAGGAGGTCGGCCGGCTGACCAAGGTGCCCGGCATCGGCAAGAAGACCGCCGAGCGGCTGCTGCTGGAATTGAAGGGCAAGCTGGGGCCGGACCTGGCCCTGCCCGCCACGGTCACCAACGACGCCCAGGCCGACATCCTGCAGGCCCTCGTGGCGCTGGGCTACAGCGAGAAGGACGCCGCCGCGGCTTTGAAGGCGCTGCCGCCCGACGTCGGCGTCAGCGAAGGCATCAAGCTGGCGCTGAAGAAGCTGTCATGACGATACAGACCGACGACTTCGCACCGGCCCCCCGCATCGTCAGCGCGGCGCCCGAGTCCAGCCGCGAGGAGGCGCTGGAGCGCGCGTTGCGCCCCAAGCTGCTGGACGACTACGTCGGCCAGGCCAAGGCGCGCGAGCAGCTGGAAATCTTCATAGTCGCCGCCCGCAAGCGCAAGGAAGCCCTGGACCATGTGCTGCTGTTCGGCCCGCCGGGCCTGGGCAAGACGACGCTGTCCCACATCATCGCGGCCGAGCTGGGCGTCAACCTGCGCCAGACCTCCGGCCCCGTGCTGGAAAAACCCAAGGACCTGGCCGCCCTCCTGACCAATCTCGAGAAGAACGACGTCCTCTTCATCGACGAGATCCACCGCCTCAGCCCCGTCGTCGAGGAAATCCTCTACCCGGCGCTGGAGGACTACCAGATCGACATCATGATCGGCGAGGGCCCGGCCGCCCGCTCCATCAAGCTGGACCTGCAGCCGTTCACGCTGGTCGGCGCCACGACGCGGGCGGGCATGCTGACCAATCCTCTTCGTGATCGTTTCGGCATCGTCGCCCGGCTGGAGTTCTACACGCCGGCCGAACTGCAGCGCATCGTGACCCGCTCGGCCGGCCTGCTCGGCGCCCCCATCGACGCCGACGGCGCGCTGGAGATCGCCCGTCGCTCGCGCGGCACGCCGCGCATCGCCAACCGCCTGCTGCGCCGCGTGCGCGACTATGCCGAGGTCAAGGGCGATGGCCGCATCGTCGCCGGCATCGCCGACAAGGCGCTGGCCATGCTGGACGTGGACCCGCAAGGCTTCGACCTGATGGACCGCAAGCTGCTGGAGGCCGTGGTGCACCGCTTCGACGGGGGGCCGGTGGGTCTGGAGAACGTGGCGGCAGCCATCGGCGAAGAGGCCGGCACCATCGAGGACGTCATCGAGCCCTTCCTCATCCAGCAGGGCTTCCTGCAACGCACCCCGCGCGGTCGAGTCGCGACGCTGGCTGCCTACCGCCACCTGGGCCTGGCGCCGCCAACCGGCAAGGGTGGCCCCGATCTGTTCGGGGAATGACAACGCCGCCTGAATGGCGCCGTTGCAATAAAAAAAAGCGCCCCGCGGGGCGCTTTTCCTTGTCCGATCCGAAGATCAGAAGTTGTGGCGGACGCCGGCGGCCAGCGAGTTGAAGTCCAGTTGACCCACGCCGTTGTAGTCGGTCTTGGTGTAGAAGCCGTACACCTTGGTGCGCTTGCTCAGGTTGTAGTTGTAGCCCAGCGTGACCTGCTTGGCGCCGCCGGTACGGAAGGCACCGTTGCCGCCGGCCTTGCTGCCGCCAACGTTCAGGTGGAACTCGGACTGGCCCAGGGCGTACATGGCCGAGACGCGACCGACGTCGCGGCTCTTGAAGCCGTTGACTTCCTCGCGCTGGAAGTAGCCACCGAAGGTGAAGGCGCCCATTTCATACAAACCGCGAACGGCGAACTGCTTGTAAATGCCAACCTTCTCGTAGCCGAAACCGGCGTGCAGGGGGCCCATGTCGTAGTTGACGGCCACGTCCCAGGCGCGCGGCACGGTGCCTTCGCCAGCGGCCACGCCAACTTCAGCGTTGAAGCCCGACACGGTCGGCGTGAAATAGGAGACCTTGTTGTTGGTCGTGAAGCGGGTGCCGTACAGGTTGTCGGCGGAGGTGCCCGTGTCATGGTTGTGCATGCTCACGTAGTCGGCCGTCGCGAAGTACGAACCCGGGAACCACTTGCCCAGGCGGACGCCGCCGAAAGCGCCTTCCAGTTGGACCCACGAAGCGCGGTTCCAGAAGGTGGTGCCGCCGCTGGCCGCACCGGTGTCGCTGTCAACGCCGTGCTCCAGCGAGAACGAAGCCTTCAGGCCACCGCCCAGGTCTTCCGTGCCCTTGAAACCCAGGCGGGAGGAGTTGTTCTGCACGACCACCTTGCGGTCTTGCGAGCCGGTCTTCTGGCTTTCAACGGTGGTGTTGAGGCGGCCCCACAGGGTCACCGAGCTTTGAGCGAATGCCGGGGCGGCCACGAGGGCAGCCAGGGCGGCGACGACAGCAGTCTTCTTCATCGTTTGCCTTTGCAGAGGGGGTTGCGGCGGATTGACAAGTCCGCCGTGAAGGACAAGTGACAGTCAGTATAGGAGCGGCTGTCACACAGGCCGTCGCGGGCGACGCGTGGATGCAACAGTGGGCTTAGGGAGCTTGAAAAGCGCCGGAGCGGCCCTCAAGCCGTGGCGTCGTCCGCACTCAGCCCGGCAAGGTGTCCGTCGTCGTTCCAGCCGACCAGGCTGAAGCCCTCGGCCGTGGCGAGCAGCCGGTTGATGCTGGCATTGCCCAGTTGCCAGCTGCGCGGCGCCTCCAGCGACATCCGGGTCGCGGCGCGGTAGAGGCAGTCCAGCACGCCGCCGTGGGCCACCAGCGCGATGCTTTCGCCCCGATGCGCATCGCAGATGCGCCGTGCCGCCCCGACACAGCGGGCGCTGAAATCGTTCAGGCTCTCGCCGCCGCCCACCGCGAAATCCGGTTCGCGGCGCCGCCATCGTGCCGCATCCTCGGGATAACCCTGGTGAATCTCGTCCCAGCTCAGCCCCTCGAAGCGGCCGAAGGCGCGCTCGCGAAGCCCGACATCCAGGCTTACCGTCAGGCGCTGCGATCGCGCGATGGCGTCCGCCGTCTGGCGCGCATTGCGATTGATTTCGGCGCGCTCGCCGTTGACG
>CAMLKW010000184.1 GCA_946480605.1 uncultured Roseateles sp.
CCCAGGCGGTGTTGGCGCCGGCCTTGGGGTGGGCGATCTTCTGCTCCAGCATCGCCGCCATCAGGTCGGGCATGGCCCACATGCCCTTGCCGATCTGGGCGCGGCCGCGCAGGCCCATGCCGAGGCCGACCAGCACGTTGCTCTTCTCGTAGGCCTGGATCCAGGCGCTGGTCTTCATGTCGCCCTTGCGGATCATGGGGCCGGCCAGCATGGCGGTGTGCATCTCGTCGCCGGTGCGGTCCAGGAAGCCGGTGTTGATGAAGGCCACGCGGCTGGCGGCGGCGGCGATGCAGGCCTGCAGGTTGACCGAGGTGCGGCGCTCCTCGTCCATGATGCCCAGCTTGACCGTGCTGTCGGGCAGGCCCAGCAGCTGCTCGACGCGCGTGAACAGCTCGGCGGCGAAGGCTACCTCGGCCGGGCCGTGCATCTTGGGCTTCACGATATAGACCGAGCCGGTACGGCTGTTGCCGCGGCGCTTCAGGTCATGCATCGCGATCGTTGTCGTGACGACGGCATCCATGATGCCCTCGGGGATCTCGCCGCCGTCGTCCAGCAGGATGGCCGGGTTGGTCATCAGGTGGCCGACATTGCGCACGAACATCAGCGAGCGGCCGTGCAGCGTGACCGTGCCGCCATTCGGTGCCGTGTAGACGCGGTCGGCGTTCAGGCGGCGCGTGAAGGTGCTGCCGCCCTTGGCCACCTCCTCGGTCAGCGTGCCCAGCTGGATGCCCAGCCAGTTGCGGTAGGCCAGCAGCTTGTCCTCGGCGTCGACGGCGGCGACCGAGTCCTCCAGGTCCAGGATGGTGGACAGCGCGGCTTCCAGCACCACATCGGCCACGCCGGCGGCGTCGGTCTTGCCGATGGCCGTGTTGCGGTCGATGCGGATGTCCAGGTGCAGGCCGTGATGCACCAGCAGCACGCTGCTGGGCGAGGCCGCGTCGCCCTGGTAGCCGGCAAACGCCGCGGCGTCCTTCAGGCCGGTCGTCGTGCCCGAGGCGAGCGCGACGACGAGCTTGCCGTTCTCGACCCGGTAGCCGGTCGAGTCCGCATGCGAGCCGGTGGCCAGCGGCGCGGCCTGGTCCAGCACCTGGCGGGCGAAGGCGATGACCTTGGCGCCACGCACCGGGTTGTAGCCACCGCCGCGGGTCGCGCCATCGGTCTCGGGAATGGCATCGGTGCCGTACAGCGCGTCGTACAGCGAGCCCCAGCGCGCGTTGGCGGCGTTCAGCGCATAGCGGGCGTTCAGGATGGGCACCACCAGCTGCGGGCCGGCCTGCAGTGCCAGCTCGGCATCGACGTTGGCGGTCGTGGCCTTCACGGTCGCCGGCACATCGACGAGATAGCCGATGCGGGTCAGGAAGGCGCGATAGGCCGGCATGTCGGCGATGGGGCCGGGGTGGGCCTCGTGCCAGGCGTCGAGCTCGGACTGCAGCCGGTCGCGCTCGGCCAGCAGTGCGCGGTTCATCGGGGCCAGGTCGTGCGCGATGGCCGAAAAGCCGGCCCAGAAGGCGTCCGGCGCAATGCCGGTGCCGGGCAGCACCTCGGTGTCGACGAAGCGGGCCAGGTCGGTGTCGACCTGCAGGCGGTGGAGCGTGGTGCGGGGCATGGCGATCTCCAAGGGCAACGATGAAAGATTGCCGCGCATCTTGCCCGCGCGCGAGCCCCTATTTGCTGCAGTGCACGCAAGGTATCTGTGACTAAAACGCAAAGATGCAGGCGATGGGCATCGCCTTTGCATCTTTGCCTCAGCACAATCGAGGCATGGACAAGCTCAAGCAGATCGAGTCCTTCGCCCTGGTCGCGGCCAAGGGCAGCCTCACCGCGGCGGCGCAGGCCGAGGGCGTCGCGCCGGCGGTCATGGGCCGGCGCATGGACGCGCTGGAGGCGCGGCTGGGCGTCAAGCTGATGCTGCGCACGACGCGGCGGCTGACGCTGACGCCCGAGGGTCAGGCTTTCCTGGAGGACTGCCAGCGCCTCATCGCGCAACTGGCCGACGCGGAAGCCGCCGTCAGTGCCGGTGGATTGAAGGCCACCGGCCACCTGCGCGTGACGGCGCCGGCCGGCTTCGGCCGCCGCCACGTGGCGCCGCTGGTGCCCGGCTTTCTCGCAGAGCATGCAGACCTTAGCCTGTCGCTGAACCTCAGCGACCGTGTGGTGGACATCGTGCACGAGGGCTTCGACTGCGCGGTTCGGGTGGGTGACCTGCCAGATTCCAGCCTGGTCAGCACGCGCCTGGCCGACAACCGGCGGCTGTGCGTAGCGTCGCCCGGCTATCTGAAGCGCGCGGGCACGCCCAGGCATCCCGACGAACTGGCGCGGCACGCCTGCCTGACGCTCAGCTCCGAGGCCAGCCAGGTGCGCGGCTGGGCCTTCCAGGTCGATGGCGCCGTGCAGCACCTGCGGCCCACGGGCCGGCTGGACTGCAGCGACGGCCAGGTGCTGCACGACTGGTGCGTGGAAGGCCTGGGCCTGGCCTGGCGCAGCACCTGGGAGGTGGAGGGCGACCTGGCGGCCGGGCGGCTGGTCAGCGTGCTGGACGAGTTCGCGGCGCCGCCCAACGGCATCTACGCGGTGTTCCCGCAGTCACGCCACCTGCCGCTGCGCACGCGGCTGTGGGTGGAGCATCTGCGGGCGCACTATGGGCGGGCCGACTACTGGCGTTCTTGAATTTGCGGGCCGAGCGCCGGGCCGCTCCCAAGCCGGCCCGCCTTGGGCGATGTGCTTGCGGCTCAATGCCGCAAGCATCGCCGTCCCCTCGGGGGGCCCGACCAGACGGGCCCGCGTTCAGCGTAGCCAGACTGCGCGAGGGGCGTCAGTCTCCCAACTGCACCTTCGCCCGCTTGCCCGCCCACGCATCGAACTTGCCCGCGTAGGCCTGCTCGATGCGGTTGCGCTTGACCTTGAAGGTGGGCGTGATGAAGCCGTTGTCTACCGTCCAGGGCGTCTTGATGAGCACCAGCGTGTCGAGTTGCTCGTGCGGGTCCAGGCGCGCGTTGACGTCGTCCAGATGCTTGCTGAGTTCAGCCATCAGCGCCGCGCGCTCGGCGTCGGTGCTGGTGCGTTGCAGGCCTGCGGGCGACAGCATTGCGATGCCCAGCGGCTGGTTCAGGTTGGCGCCGGCCACGCAGCAGGCCTCGATGTTGGGGTTCATGCCCAGCTTGTCCTCGATCGGCGCGGGCGCCACGTACTTGCCCTTGCTGGTCTTGAACAAGTCCTTCACGCGGCCGGTGATGCGCACGCAGCCGTCCTTGTCCTGCGTCACCTTGTCGCCGGTGTGCAGCCAGCCGTCTTCGGTCAGCGCCTCGGCGGTCAGGCCCGGCTCCTTGTAGTAGCCCATCATCAGCGCCGGGCTGCGCATCTGCAGCTCGCCGTTCGCCGGGTCGATGCGCGTCTGCACGCCGGCATAGGCCGGGCCCACGGTGCCGCGCTGGTTCACGCCGGGCAGCGTCATGTGCGAGAGCGCGAGGTTCTCGGTCATGCCGTAGCCCTCGTTGATGTGCAGGCCTAAAGCGCCGTACCACTCCAGCAGCGCGATGGGCATGGGCGCGGCGCCGCCGACGGCGATGCGGCACTGGTCCAGGCCCAGCGCCTTCATGATCTTCTTGCGCACCAGGCCGCCGATGATGGGCAGGCGCAGCAGCTTGTTGAGCTTGTGCTGAGGCATCTTGGCCTGCACGCCCTGTTGGAACTTGACCCACAGCCGCGGCACGCTGAAGAAGATGGTGGGCCGTGCGCGCTGCAGGTCCTTGGTGAAGGTGTCCAGCGACTCGGCGAAGAACACCTTGAGGCCCACCTTCAGCCAGGCGTGCTCGATGAGCACGCGCTCGGCCACGTGGGCCAGCGGCAGGTAGGACAGCATGCGGTCGTCGGCGCTCATCGGGAAACGCTCCAGGCCCTCGCTGATGGCCCAGGTGAAGGCGCCGAAGTTGTGCATCACGCCCTTGGGGTTGCCGGTGGTGCCCGAGGTGTAGATCAGCGTGCACAGCTCGTCGGCACCGCGCGTGACCTCGCCCTTCAGCGGTTCGGTGCGGGCGCAGATCGCGTCCCAGCTCTCGTAGGTGGCCTTCGCATCGTCGGGCGACAGCGCATAGCTGGCACCGGGCAGGCTGGCCGGCACGCCGGGCTTCATGCCCTCCCAGCCGTCCAGCTTGCCGACGAAGACGAAGCGCGCCTCGCTGTGCGTGAGGATCTGCGTGATGGTCTCGGCCGCCAGCGTGGGATACAGCGGCACCGACACATAGCCGGCCATCCAGATCGCCAGGTCGCTCATCAGCCACCAGGCGCAGTTCTTGGACAGCACGGCCACCTTGGCGTCGGCCGGCCAGCCCTCGGCCAGCCCCTTGGCTCTTAGGTGCGCCGCCATGCGGCGCACCTGGTCGCCGACCTGGGCCCAGGTGAAGTCCTGGACCTCGGGGCCACCCATGGGCTGTGTCAGCGTGACGCGGCTGCCGGCCGTGCGCTCCCAGTGGTACAGGCGCTGCAGGGCAAGCTGGTCGGTGGCGATGGTGGCCATGAAGCGTCTCCTTGGTCTTGTTCGGACCCGCCAAGTTAACTGCCCGTCGCGGCTGTGCCGCTACGGGTAAACACGCTGAAACGTGACTTTGCTGTAGAGCGGCGGCTCTAGAGCTGGCCCGCCCACAGCGGGCGCCACTGGCCGCGGCCCAGCTCGGCGCGCAGTGCGTCCAACGGATGCTCGGCCAGCCACTCGGGGCGCAGTTCGTCGGCGCGCCGCAGGGCCTCGGTCTCGGCCGTGGTGCCGACCAGGCTGGCCGCCAGGTCCAGCTGCGCGCGCCAGTGCGGCAGGCCCTGGGGCGCGGGCAGGCGGTCCAGCAGTGCGACGCGTTCGCGCAGCAGAGCCACGCTGTCGGCCCGGCGGCCGCTGGCGCGCAGCAGCTCGCCCTGCAGCTGCGCGACGCGGCTGCGCAGTTGCTCGTGCGTGTTCAGCCAGGGCTGGGCCTGCAGGTCCTGCAGCGGCGCCAGCGCGCGGCGCGCCAGTTCCAGGTCGCCCAGGCGCAGGCCCACGCGGGCGACGGCCAGGCTGGCCTCGGCCCAGGGCGGGCCGCTGGTGTCGGCGCTGCGGGCCAGTTCGTCGGCGACGCGGCGCGCCTGCGGCAGCCACTCGCCGCTGCGCTCGGGCTGGGCCAGGGCGCGCGCCAGCAGCGCGGCGCTCTCGCGCGGCAGGCGCAGTGTCGGGTGGCCCGCGGCCTCGGGCGGCAGGCGGCTCTCCAGCTCCTCGTGCACGCGCACGGCCTGCGCGTAGTCGCCCAGTTCGACGAAATGGCGCGCGAGGTCGGCGCGCATGCGCTGGCTGCTGGAGTTGCCGGGGCCCAGCAGCGCGTCCATGTCGGCAATGATCTGGCGCGCGTTGGCCACGCTGCCCTCGGGCCGGCCCAGCCGGGTCTGGATGTTCCAAAGGTGCTGGCGCGAACGGGTGACGAAGCGCGCCCGGTGCGACGGCGCCGTGGCCCAGGACTCGCGCGTGGCGGAGATGGCCTGCTCGGCGTCCAGCAGCCGGCCCTCGGCGAGGCGCAGCTGGTAGATGTAGTTGTAGTAGTACGGGTACTCGTAGTCGGTCGGCTTGTACAGGCGCTGCACCATGGGCCAGGCCTTGGCGTGGATGGCCTCCGCGTCGGCGAAGCGGGCCGCGCCGGCGTAGGCCACCAGCATCTGGTACAGCAGGCTCTCGTACTGGTCCTCCAGCTGCGTGCCGCGGCGCGCGGACGCGAACGCCGGCAGCATGGGCTCGCCCAGCGCGATGACCTCCAGCGGCGAGCCCAGCGCCGTGTAGATGCGCGTCAGGCGCAGCCGGGCGATCAGCGTCTGCTCGGCATCCTCGCCCCAGTGGCGGGCGCTGACGGCGATCAGCTCCTTGGCCAGCGGGATGGCGATGTCGTGGCGGTTCATGTCCGAGTAGGTCTCGACCAGCACATCCAGCACGCGCGCATAGGTCAGCTCGTCGTCGGCGAAGCGCCGCTTCAGGTCGGCGCGGCTTTGCTCCAGCACCTCCAGGATGGTGGGGATGCGGCCGCCGTGCCGGTCGGGGTTGGCCGAGGCCAGCAGCTCGGTCAGGTAGCGCGTGACCTCCTCGCTCTGGCGCGCCGACGCCTGCGCCTCGTCGCGCTGCCACAGGCTGACGGCCAGGCCGGCGCTGAGCGTCGCGAACAGCAGCGCGCCGGCGGCCGCCAGCGCCGCGTTGCGGCGCAGCCAGAGCCAGGCGCGGTGGCGCCAGTCCTCGGCGCGCACGCTGACCGGGCGTTGAGCCAGCCAGTGCTCCAGGTCGTCGATGAGTCCGCCCACGCTGGCGTAGCGTTCCGCCGGCTCGCGCCGCATGGCCTTGGCGGCGACGGCATCCAGGTCGCCCGCCGCACGCTCGGCGTCGGGCGGACGGCCGGGGCCGGACTCGGGGGCGCCGGCAGCGGGGGGCACGGCGTCGCCGGTGGTGCCGGCGCCGCGCGTGGTGCGACCCATGCGCCGCGCCTGGCCGTGCAGCACCGCGTGCTCCAGCGCCGTGCGGCTCAGGCCGCGCTTGCCGAAGGGCAGCTCGCCGGTGGCCAGCTCGTACAGCATGACGCCCAGCGAGTAGATGTCGCTGGCCACGCCGACCGCGTCGCCGGTGATCTGCTCGGGCGCGGCGTAGGCCGGGGTCAGGCGGCGGCCGGTGATCTGCGTGAGCTGGTGGTCGGACTGGTAGCCCGAGTCGTCCAGCAGGCCGGCGATGCCGAAGTCCAGCAGCTTGGCGTGGACCGCGCCGGCGCCGTGGGCCGCCTGGCCGCAGTCCACCATCACGTTGCTGGGCTTGAGGTCGCGGTGCACGATGAGCTGCGCATGCGCATGCTCCACGGCGCGCGCGACGTCCAGCAGCAGCTTCACGCGCTCGTTCAGGCCCAGCTGGTTGACGCGCGCATGTTCGGACAGCGTGCGCCCGTTCACGTACTCCAGCACCAGGAAGGCGCGGCCGTCGTGCTCGCCGGCGTCCAGCAGCCGCGCGATGCCGGGGTGGGTCAGTCGGCCCAGCAGAGCGCGCTCGCGGGCGAAGCGGGCGGCCAGGCCCGGGCTGGCGAGGTCGTCGCGCAGCAGCTTGATGGCGGCCTCGCCCTGGTAGAGCCCGTCGGCCCGCTCGGCCCGCCAGACCTGGCCCATGCCGCCTTCGCCCAGCAGCTCGGCCAGGCACCAGGCGCCCAGGCGGTCGCCCGGCTGCGGCGGCGGGCGCGCGGAGTCGGGGCTGTCGGCCAGCGCATAGGCCAGCTGCGCCTCGAAGCCGGGCTGGCCCACCAGCACGGTGGAGTCGTCGTCGGGCAGCGAGGCCAGCATGCGGCGCAGCCGCAGTGCCAGCTCGGGAGGCTGCAGCGCGGCCAGCCGTTCCTCGCGCTCGCCGGTGGGCAGGTCGGCCAGCTCGTCGAACAGCGCGGACAGGCGCTGCCAGTCGTCCGCTTGCAGGCCGGCGTCCATCAGTAGACGGTGGTGGGTGGGTCGCCCAGCAGCTCCTGCAGCAGCGCGCGCGCCTTCAGCAGTTCGCGATTGATGGTGCGCGTGGACAGGCCGCGCAGCTCCGCCACCTCGGCGATGGACAGGCCCGCGAAGCCGATCATCTCGATCAGCTCGTACAGACCGGTGTCCAGCGTGCGCAGCCGGGCCAGCGCCTGGTCCAGCCCGATCAGGTCCACCGCCTGGCTCTGCACGGCGGCCACGTCGGTGGCGGCGGACAGCGTCACCATGACGGCGTCGCCGCCGCGCTTGTCGCGGCCCTCGGTGCGCAGGTGGTCGATGACGACCGAGCGCAAGACCTGGCCCACATAGGCGAAGAACTGGCCGCGCGACTCGCCCTGCAGGCCCTGCTGGTCGGCCATGCGCAGGAAGCCCTCGTGCACCAGCGCGGTGGTGTGCAGGCCCGCCACGCGGCCGTTGGGCCCGCTCTGCGCCAGGCGCAGCCGCGCGACACGCTTGATCTCGGGGTACAGCGCCGCGTAGAGCTGTTGCAGCGACGCGGCATCACCGCGTGCCGTGCCGGCGAGCAGTTGAGTGATGGGCGCCGTGCTCACGATGTCACTCGGCCTGGAAGGCGGCCAGCGCGGCGGCGATGTCGGCGTCGCTGGCTTCGCGCTGCACCGGGGCGTCGGCCACCAGCCCCTCGCGCTTGAGCCGCGCCACCCACTGTCCCGCGTCACGGCCCTGCTCGAAGGCGCTGCTCTGCAGCAGCAGCGCGCCCTCGGCCGACAGCAGCTTGAAGTAGAACTTGCCGTCGGCCTCGCGGTACTGCTTGAACACCGGCAGCGCGGCCTTCTCCACCTTGGCGGCGGCGGTAGCCACGGTGGACGTGTAGGGCCGCAGGCCCACGGCCTCGCGCAGCGTCTTCAGGAAGGGTACGGCGATGGCGCGGGCCTTGGCGGCACCGGCCTGCAGGATGGCTTCCAGCTCGGCGGGGTTGGCCATCAGCGCGTCGTAGCGGGCGCGCATGGGGCCGACATGACCCTCGATCAGCGAGATGAGCTGCTGCTTGGCCTCGCCCCAGCCCAGGCCGTCGCGCAGCGCCGCGCGGAAGGCGGCGCGCTGCTCGGGCGTGGCGAAGGCGTCGTAGATCGTCACGAGCGCCTGGCCCTCGGGGTCCTTGGGCTCGCCGGGCAGCTTGCTGTCGGTGACGATGCGGGCGACCGCGTCCTTCAGCGCCTTGGCGCCGCCGTCGAAGAGCGGGATGACGTTGTCATAGCTCTTGCTCATCTTGCGGCCGTCCAGGCCGGGCAGCAGCTCCATCTCGGCGTCCACGACGGCCTCGGGCAGCACGAAGAACTCCTGCCCCTGGCCGAACAGGTGGTTGAAGCGCTGCGCGATGTCGCGCGTCATCTCGATGTGCTGCACCTGGTCCTTGCCCACCGGCACCTTGTGCGCGTTGAACATCAGGATGTCGGCCGCCATCAGCACCGGGTAGCTGAACAGGCCCATGGTCACGTTGGCGTCGGGGTCCTCGCCGGCGGCGACGGCCGCGTCCACCGCGGCCTTGTAGGCGTGCGCGCGGTTCATCTGGCCCTTGGCCGTCACGCAGGTCAGCAGCCAGGTCAGCTCGGGGATCTCGGGGATGTCGCTCTGGCGGT
>CAMLKW010000185.1 GCA_946480605.1 uncultured Roseateles sp.
ATGAGCTACCAGCTCGCCGACGGCTGGACCGACGTGAAGTTCGTGCGCCCGGCGCATGGCCTCGTCGCGCTTCATGGTGCGGACATCGTGCCCGTCCAGGCCCTGGGCCTGACGGCCGGCCGAGCGACGCAAGGCCATCGTTTCGAGGCCGCGCAGGCCACGATCAGCGTCGACACCGCCGACAGCTATGCCACGCAGCTGCGCGAGCAAGGCGCCGTCATCGCCAGCTTCGCCGAACGCCGCGCCGAGATCGCGCGCCAGCTGAAGGGCAATGCCGAGGCGCTGAGCCTGACACCGATCGACGACGACGCACTGCTGGACGAAGTGACGGCCCTCGTCGAGCGCCCCAACGTGTTGACCTGCGCGTTCGAGGCCGAGTTCCTCGCGGTGCCGCAGGAGTGCCTCATCCTGACGATGAAGGCCAACCAGAAGTACTTCCCGCTGCTGGATTCGAATGGCAAGCTGACGCGCCATTTCCTGGTCGTCAGCAACATCGCCCCCGCCGACGCCAGCGCCGTCGTGCAAGGCAACGAGCGCGTCGTGCGCCCGCGCCTGGCGGACGCCAAGTTCTTCTTCGACCAGGACCGCAAGAAGAAGCTCGAAGACCGCGTGCCGGGCCTGGCCAAGGTCGTCTACCACGGCAAGCTGGGCAGCCAGGGCGAGCGCGCCGAGCGCGTGCAGGCGATTGCGCATGCCATCGTCAACCAGCTCAGCATGGCCACGCTGCCGTACACGGTCGAGGCCGACGACGAGTTCAAGGTGCTCGACAGCAAGGTCAAGCAGGCCGCGCTGCTGGCCAAATGCGACCTGCTGACCGACATGGTCGGCGAGTTCCCCGAGCTGCAGGGCATCATGGGCGGCTACTACGCCCGCCACGAGGGCCTGCGCGACGGCGTCGCCATCGCCATCGAGGACCACTACAAGCCCCGCTTCGCCGGCGACGCACTGCCGCGCAACCACACCGGCACCGTCGTGGCGCTGGCCGACAAGCTGGAGACGCTGGTGGGCCTGTTCGGCATCGGCCAGCTGCCGACCGGCGACAAGGACCCGTTCGCGCTGCGCCGCCACGCGCTGGGCGTCATCCGCATCCTCGTCGAGAAGAACCTGCCGCTGGAGCTGCCCGCGCTGATCGATGCCGCCGTGCCGGCCTTCGGCGAGCTGATCGCGAACCCGCGCGAGGCGTTGCTGAGCTTCTTTGCCGACCGCCTGGCCGTGAGCCTGCGCGACCAGGGCTACAGCGCCCAGGAAGTCGACGCCGTGCTGGCGCTCAACCCCACGCGCCTGGGCGATGTGCCCAAGCGCCTGCTGGCCGTGCGCGCTTTCGCGGCCTTGGCTGAGGCCGCCTCGCTGGCCGCCGCCAACAAGCGCGTCGGCAACATCCTGAAGAAGATCGACGGCGAACTGCCCACCGAGGTGAAGTCCGATCTGCTGAGAGAACCCGCTGAGCAAGCCCTGGCACATCAACTTGCCTTCGTGGCGCCTGACGCTGACCGCTTGTTCGAGCAGCACGACTACACCGGCTCGCTGAAGACCCTGGCCGCGCTGAAAGGCCCGGTCGACGCGTTCTTCGACGATGTGATGGTCAACGCCGAAGACCCGGCCCTGCGCGCCAACCGCCTCGCGCTGCTGGGCCGTCTGCACGCCGCCATGAACCGCGTCGCCGACCTGTCGCGCCTGGCCAGCTGAGCACCTGACCGATGCCGCGCAACGAGCCCGTGCACATGAAGCTGGTCATCCTCGGCCGGG
Source organism: uncultured Roseateles sp. (assembly GCA_946480605.1). The sequence continues at coordinate 1,747 of CAMLKW010000185.1, forward strand.
ATGGCACGCTCAACCGCTACCGCGACGACCACGTCAAGGCCCCCGAGGAGCTGGACCCGCTGCCGGGCGCGATGGAGGCCGTCGCGCGGCTGAACCACGCCGGCTGGCATACGGTGCTGGCGACCAACCAGGCCGGCATCGGCCGCGGCCTGCTGGACATGGCGTCGCTGAACGCCGTGCACCTGCGGCTGAACCAGTTGCTGGCCGAGAAGGGCGGGCGGCTGGACGCCGCCTTCTTCTGCCCGCACACGCCGGAGGAAGGCTGCGACTGCCGCAAGCCGCTGCCCGGCCTCATCAAGCAGATCGGCGAGCGCTTCGATGTCGAGCTGCCCGAGGTCCACATGGTCGGCGCGTCGCTGACCGACCTGCTGACCGCCAAGGCCGCGGGCTGCATCCCCCACCTGGTGCTGACCGGCCCGCTGGGTTATCTCGAAGCCGGCCAACTGGCCGAGCTGCTGGTGGCCGTGCCGCATGCGCGCGTGCACGATGACCTGGCATCCTGTGCCGAAGCCATCGTCCAGGAGGAGCGTCGCCGTGTCGCCGAGCAGCGCGGCCAGACCCTGGCACCCGATACCCAGGCCGGAGACCTGTTCTGATGTCCACGTTGTTGAGCGCCATCCGCTCGCTGATCTTTGTCCTCGTCCTGATCGTGACGGTGATCCCCTGGGCGATGGGCGTGCTGCTGCTGTCCATCTTCCGCCGCGGCGACCCGGTGTACTGGGCCTGCGCCGGCTGGCTCAAGGTCGCCATCTGGAGCGCGCGCTGGATCTGCGGCATCCGCTGGCGCATCACTGGGGCTGAGAACCTGCCGCCCGCCGAGGACCGCCGCGCCGGCGTCGTGCTGCTGTCCAAGCACCAGAGTACCTGGGAGACCTTCGCCTACCCCGCGCTGCTGAGCCATCCGCTGGCCTACGTGTTCAAGCGCGAACTGCTGTACGTGCCCTTCTTCGGCTGGGCAATGGCGCGCATGGACATGATCCACATCGACCGCGGCCGCCGCACCGAGGCCTGGAACAAGGTGCTGAAGCAGGGCAAGCGCCTGGGCGCGCAGGGCAACTGGGTCATCATGTTCCCGGAAGGCACGCGCATCGCGCGCGGCGAGGTCGGCGACTACAAGACCGGCGGCACCCGCCTGGCCATCGAGGCCGGCCTGCCCGTCGTGCCCATCGCCGCGACGGCCGCACGCTGCTGGCCGCGCAAGAGCTTTCTGCTGAAACCGGGCGTCGTGGACATTTCCATCGGCAAGCAGATCCGCCCCGAAGGCCGCGAGCCGGGCGATCTGATGCGCGAAGTGAAGGACTGGATCGAGAGCGAGATGCGCCGCCTCGACCCGGAGGCCTACACCAACCCTTCGCCCGCCGGCGTCGCCGGCACCGCCAACCAGCACTGAAACCCATGCCGCCCAAGCGCCCGGCACCGCTCCTGCACGACAGCCAGCTGTCGCTGTTCGACGTGGCGCCGGAGATCACGCCCGCCGAGCCCGGCGCACCGCGCTCGCGCCGCGAGCTGTGGCTGGGCCAGCACCGCGTGGGCTACGAACTGAAGCGCGCACGCCGCCGCTCCATCGGCTTCGTCGTCGGCCCGCAGGGCTTGCGCGTCAGCGCGCCACGCTGGGTGCCCATCGCCGAGATCGAGCGCGCGCTGCATCACAAGGGCGACTGGATATTGCGCAAGCTGGTCGAGCAGCGCGAGCGCCAGCAGCGCATCCAGGCCTCACGCATCGAGTGGCTGGACGGCGGTCGCGTGCCCTATCTGGGCGAGGCGTTGACGCTGGTGCTGGCGCCCGCCGAGCGCGAAGTCGTGTGGGACGGCGCCGCGCGCGAGCTGCGCCTGCCGCTGCCCGGTGGTGCGTCGGCCGAGCAGGTGCGCGACCTGGCGCAGTCCTGGCTGCAGGCGCGCGCGAAAGAGGACTTCCTGCCGCGCTGCCGGCATTTCGCCGACCAGCTCGGCGTGGCGATGAAGTCGCTGCGCCTGTCATCCGCCCAGACCCGCTGGGGCAGCGCCAGCGCGGACGGCTCCATCCGCCTGAACTGGCGGCTCATCCATTTCGCGCCGGCCATCATCGATTACGTCGTCGCCCATGAACTCGCCCACCTGCGCGAGATGAACCACAGCCCCGCGTTCTGGGACACCGTGCGCTCCGTGCTGCCCGACTTCGAGCGCTCGCGCGACGCGCTGCGCGAAGAGTCCATCGTGGCGCAGTGAGCCGCGTGTGAATATTCCCGCGCCCGCATGGCCGCGGCGCGCTCACGTTCAGCAACACTTCGGCCCAACGCTGTCATCACAGGTGCCCAGGCCGGTCCAGCCGGTGGGAGCAGAGGCACCGGGCTGAGCCGAACCGCCGCCGCACGATCCCCATCGTCGGCGGCGTTTCTTTTGGCACCAGGATGATGCGTGCCGGGTGCACAATCGTTCGGCAGTGCCTCAGCTCCCCCGATCCCGCGCCACGGCGTCGCCCCTCACCTCAGCAGGCCGCGTAACGCGCCGCCTCATCGTGCAGGCGCCGCTGCTGGCCGTGGCGGGTGCGCAGGCGGCGCCGCCGCTGAAGGTGGTCTACCCGGCCCCGGAGTCCCCGCAGGACCACCGCTCGCTGGACCTGGTCGCGCTGCTGCGGGCGGCGCTGCAACGCACCGAGGCCAGCCATGGCCCTTTCGAGCTGGCGCCGGCACAGACCGCCGCCAGCGAGGATCGCCAGTTGCTCAGCATGGAACAGGGCCGGCTGCCCAACGTGGTCTGGGCCTCCTCCACCCCGGAGCGCGAGCAGCGCCTGCGGGCCATACGCATCCCGCTGCGCAAGGGCCTGCTGGGTTTTCGCATCGCGCTGATCCACCGCGACCGCCAGGCCCAGTTCCGCCGCATCCGCACGGTGGCCGACCTGCGCGCCTACGCGCTGGGGCAGGGGCCCAACTGGCCCGAGGCGCAGATGTACCGGCGACTGGGCTTCCAGGTGCAGACGGGCAACTACGAGGCCTTGTTCCGCATGCTGGTCAGCGGTCGCTTCGACCTCTTCCCGCGCGGCGTCAACGAGGTCTTCGGCGAACTCGCCGCCCGCCAGGCCGACCTGCCCGAGCTGGCCATCGAGGAATCGCTGCTGATCCACTATCCCCTGCCCTACTACTTCTTCGTCAGCCGCGACAACGCGGGCCTGGCGCGCCGCATCGAGCAAGGCCTGCGGGCCATGCTGCAGGACGGCAGCTTCGACGCCCATTTCTGGCACCACCACGGCGAGGCGCTGCGCCAGGCCCGCCTGGGCGAGCGGCGCGTGCTGCGGCTGGACAACCCGCTGCTGCCGCCCGACACGCCGCTGCGCGACGGCCGGCTCTGGTTCGACCCGAAGGCGGCTCAGCCCGCCCGGAAGCGGTAGACGCCGTCGGCGCCCAGCTCGCGCTGCAGTTCGCCCTTCAGCCACAGCGCGTGCAGGTGGGCGATGGCCTCGCCCATCGCGAACGTGGTCTGGTGCAGGTCCAGCTTGCGCTTGAACAGCACCGTCAGCAATCCGGCCGCATGGGTGGGTTCCGCGCGGCAGGCCGCCATCACCTCGGCCAGGCGCTCGTCGTGGTGCTCGCGCAATTGGGCTATGCGCTGATGCAGGCCCGTGAACGGCTTGCCATGCGAGGGCAACACCAGCGCATCGGCCGGCAGCTCCAGGTAGCGCCGCAGTGACTGCAGGTACAGCGTCAGCGGATCGGCCTCGGGCTCCACGTCGACGACCGACACGTTGGTGGAGATGCGCGGCAGCACCATGTCGCCGGAGATCAACAGCTTCGCCTCCTCGCAGAACAGGCTGATGTGCTCGGGCGCATGGCCATAGCCGGCGATGCAGCGCCAGGTGCGGCCGCCGATCTGCACCTCGGTGCCATCCATCAGCCGGCGGTAGCTGGCCGGCACGGCCGGCACCATCTTCGGGTAGTAGTCGGCACGGGCGCGGATCTTGTCCAGCGAGTCCGGGTCGCTCAGCCCGTGGCTGCCGAAGAAGGCCGCGGCCGACGCGCCGCCCATGCCCACCGTGGAGCCGCTGGCCAGCCGCGCCAGGTTGAAGTCGGTCGCGCTCATCCACAGGCGACAGTTCCACTTCTCGGTCAGCCAGTGCGCCAGGCCCAGGTGGTCGGGGTGGAAATGCGTGGCCATGACGCGCAGCACCGGCAGACCGTCCAGTCGCTCGGCAAAAACCGTCTCCCAGTTCGCCCGCGTGTCGTCGCTGGTGATGCCGCAATCCACGATGGTCCAGCCCTCGCGGCCGTCGATGCGGTCGCGAAGCAGCCACAGGTTGATGTGGTCCAGCGCAAACGGCAGGCCCATGCGCACCCAGCGCAGGCCGGGCGCGAGGTCCAGCGCCTCGCCGGGCTGGGGCAGGGTTTCGCCCAGGGGGTAGTGGAGTTCGGATTCGCGTGGATTGCCCATGGCCGCTCTAGACTGACGTTTACGTCAATTGAGTGTAGCCATGCCCCCCCGCCGATCTGTCACCGCCGCGACCGAAGCGCCGCAGCCGACCTTCACGATCACGGAACTCGCCGCCGAGTTCGACATCACGCCCCGCGCCATCCGCTTCTACGAGGAGGCTGGCCTGCTGGAGCCCGGCCGAAAGGGTCGCAACCGCGTCTACACGCCGCGCGACCGCACGCGGCTGAAGCTGACGCTGCGCGGCAAGCGCCTGGGCCTGGCGCTGCAGGAGATCAAGCAACTGGTGGACATGTACGACAGCCAGGCCAGCGCCGCGCCGCAGCTGCGCGCCTTCCTGGGCATGCTGGCCCAGCACCGCGAGCAGCTGGAGCAGCAGCGCGACGACATCGAGGTCACGCTGGCCGAGATCCAGCAGCACGAGAAGCGCTGCCGCGCACTGCTGGCCAAGGCCTGAATCCGCTCGACGGAAGTGTTTGATACTGCACGACCTGCGGGGCAAACCCTCGCCTTGGGGGATTGCCGGCCTGATTAGAGTGCGGCCTCCCCGCCCGCCCAAGAACAAGCTTTCAGCGGAGTCGTTGTGAACACACCCGGAGTACGCCCGCCGCAGGCGCTGACCCTGACCGCCCTGGCGGTCGCACTGACGGCCCTGCTGACGCCCCCCCTCGCCAGCGCCCAGACCGATGCCGCCAAGCCCAACGCCGGCCTGGAGCGGGCGCAGAAGGCTGCCGACGCCGTCTTCCACTGGATCAAGCTGAACGGCGAGAAGGGCGCCAACCGCCAGAACCCGCCGCCCGCACCGCCGCCGCCCCCCGCGCCCGCGCCGGCCGCGCGCAAGGCGGTGGCCGCAGCACCCCGCCCCGCGCCCACGCCTGCCCCGCAGCCAGCACCGGCCGCGATCGCCGCAGTCGCGGCGCCGGTGCCCGCGCCGCCGCCCGAGCCGGTGGTCGCCGTCAACGCCGAGCCCGAACCCGCGCCGGTGCTGCTGGCCGCTGCCGCGCCCTCGCCCACGCCGACCGCTCCCTTGGCCGCCGCGGCGCGTGCCGTGGAGCCGCCGCCCCCGCCACCCGAGCCGGCCGAAGTACCGCTGAAGCTGCTGGTCAAGGTGGAGCCGACCATCCCGCGCCAGCTGGCGCAGCAGAACTTCCGCAATGGGTTTGCCCAGGTGCAGTTCACCGTCGCGCCCGATGGCTCGGTGAGCCGCGCCAGCGTCATCAAGGCCAGCCACACCCGCCTGGGCATTGCCGCAGTCGATGCGGTCAAGCAATGGCGCTTCGCGCCGCTGCCGCTGGCGCGCGACGCTGCGGTCGAGGTGGCATTCAGCAACGTGGACGAATGAGGCGCTAAGCCGGCGGCGCCGGGCAGGTCTCCAGCAGCGCGGACATCGCCTCCAGGAACACCCGCGTGCGCAGCGGCATCAGCCGCCGCTCCGGGAACACCGCCCAGCAGACCGAGCCGGGCAGCTCCCAGTCCGGCAGCAGCCGCTGCAGACGCCCCAGCTCCAGCGAATGGCGCACCAGCAGGCGGTCCACGCCGGCAATGCCCACACCGTTCAGCGCCATCTGCGCCAGCAGGCTGGGCGAGTTGGCCACCGTGCGCTGCGCGGGCTGCGCCAGGTAGGGCTCGGCGCCATCGCGCTGCAGCCGCCAGGGCACGGGCTCGCCGGTACGCGTCAGCAGCAACAACCCGTGCATGGCGTCCAGCGCCTGCGGCAGCAGCGGCTCGCCCACGCGCGCCAGGTAGTCGGGCGACGCGTACAGGCCCCAGTGCGTCGTCGCCAGCCGGCGCGCGGCCAGCTGGCTGTCTTCGTCCAGCGCACCCATGCGGATGGCCAGGTCGAAGCCTTCGCCGATGAGATCCACGCGGCGCGGCGTCAGGTCCAGCTCCAGTTGCACCTCGGGGTAGTCCAGCGCGAACTGCGCCAGCATGCCGGCCGCCACCCGCTCGGCGAAGTCCGACGGCATGCTGACGCGCAGCCGCCCGCTGGGCTTGCGCTGCCGGTGCAGCGCCAGCGCCAAGGCGCCATCCACCTCAGCCGCGACGACGCGCGCATGCTCCAGCACGCCGGCGCCGAAATCCGTCAGCGCCAGCTTGCGGGTGGAGCGCAGCAGCAGCTTCTCGCCCAGCCGCGTCTCCAGCGCCGCGATGCGCCGCGACACCGTGCTCTTGGGCCAGTGCACCCGTTCGGCGGCGCGGCTGAAGCTGCCGGCTTCCATGACACGGGCAAACAGCAGCAAATCGTCGGCATCTGATTCCATGGCGCCCTCATTGATCCATCAATGGAACAATCTTATGCAATCTAGCGACTTCCGATGCTGAGACAGCAATCCTAGAGTTCATCCCATCGCAACCGACCTCTCACCGGAGTCCCAGATGAACATCCTGCAGATCAACGCCAGCGCCCGCCGTGCCACCGATGCCGAAGGCTCTGTCTCCACCCGCCTGGCCAGCGAACTGACCGCCGGCCTGCGCAACGCCAACGCCGGTGCAAGCGTCACCGTGCGCGACCTGACGCTGACACCCCAGCCCGTGCTGGACGAGACCGCCCTGGGCGCCCTGTTCACGCCGGCCGAGCAGCGCACGCCCGAGCAGGCCGCCCGCGTCGCGCTGGACGATGCGCTGATCGCCGAGCTGCAGGCCGCAGACGCCATCGTCATCGGCGTGCCGATGTACAACTTCAACGTGACGGCCCAGTTCAAGAACTGGATCGATGCGGTGGCCCGCGCCGGCGTCACCTTCAAGTACACCGAGAAGGGTCCCGTGGGCCTGGTGACCGGCAAGAAGGTCTACATCGTCACCAGCCGCGGCGGCATCCACCGCGACCAGCCCAGCGACCAGATGACGCCCTATCTGCGCACCGTGCTGGCCTTCCTGGGCATGACGGACGTCGAGTTCGTCTACGCTGAGGGCATGGCCTTCGC
>CAMLKW010000186.1 GCA_946480605.1 uncultured Roseateles sp.
ACGCCGACACCCGCGAGGCCAACCTGGCGCTGCTGCGCCACCTGGGCCTGGGCGAAGGCCTGGTGTCGGCCGACCATGCCGACGCGCTGCTGCAGGCGCTGGCCCAGGCCCGCCAGGCCGGCGCCGCCTTCGACTGGCTGCTGCTGGACTGGCTGCTGCCCGGCCCCGGCCCCACCGGCGCCGAGCTGCTGGCGCGGCTCCGCCGCGACCACCCCGCGCTGCGCGTGGCCGTGCTGACCCAGGCCGGCCAGGACGACGCCGCGGCCCAGGCCCGCGCATTCGGCGCCCGCGCGCTGTGCGCCAAGCCGCTGCTGCCCGCCGATGTGCGCCGGCTGCTGGCCGAGATGCCCGCCGCGCCGCCCGCCAGCGGCGACGGCGAGTCGCTGGCCGGCCTGCGCGTGCTGCTGGTGGAGGATCACCCCGTCAACCAGGAGATCGCGCTGCGCCTGCTGAACAGCCGCGGCGCCAGCGTGGAGGTCGCCGCCAACGGCCAGCTGGGCCTGGAGCGCTTGCAGGCCGGCGGCCCCGGCGCCTACGACCTGGTGTTGATGGACCTGCAGATGCCCGTGCTGGGCGGCCTGGACGCGACAAGGCGGCTGCGCGAGATGCCCGGCTTCGAGGACCTGCCCGTGCTGGCCATGACGGCCCACACGCAGGCGGAGGAACGCGCCCAGTGCCTGGCCGCCGGCATGCAGGGCCACATCGCCAAGCCGCTGGACGTGGCCGTGCTGGTGCGCGAGCTGCAGCAGTACCGGTCCACGCCGTCCGGCGCGGCGCCGGTGCTGGACCTGAACGCCGGGCTGCGCCAGTTCGCCGGCCAGGCCGGCCTGTACCAGCGCACGCTGCGCGGCTTTGCCGACCACTACGGCGGCGGCCTGCAGGCCTGGCACGCCTGGCTGGCCGACGCCGACTGGGCGGAGCTGCGCCGCGCGGCCCACACCCTGCAAGGCCTGGCCGCAACGCTGGGCGCCCAGCCGCTGCACCGCCTGGCGCTGGCGCTGGAACGCTGCGCCGCGGCCGCCGACGCGCCGGGCTCGGCCCAGCATCTGGCCCGCGTGGAGGCCCTGCTGGGCCGGCTGCTGGACGAGATCCGCGCCGCCCTGCCCGAGCACGCGCCGGCCGCGGCCCCGGCGGCCGGCGGCGACCTGGCCGAGCTGCGCCATCTGCTGAGCCAGAGCGACAGCCGCGCGCTGGACTGGTGGCAGGCCCATGGCCGGCACAGCAGCCTGCCACCCGTCACGCGGCAACGCCTGCAGCAGGCGCTGGACGCACTGGACTTCGACGCCGCCGTCGAGGCGCTGCGGGAGTCGGCCTGATGGGGGGGGCCACCCTGGTGCTGCTGGGGCCGCGGGGCACGCGCTGGCTGTTCGGCCTCATCGTCGTGTCGGCGCTGGTCGCCTGGGGCAGCGAGACGCAGCTGGGCGTCATCGAGCCCAGCGACCGCATCGCCTACCCCGTCATCGCGCTGGCCTTCGCGGTGCTGGGCTGGTTGAGCTGGCACCGGCCACAGCGCCTGCAGCGCTGGCAACGCTGCGGCGTCACGCTGCTGGCGCTGTACTTCTGCCTCAGCATGTTGGCCTTCACGCTGCGCGGCGACCCCGGTCCCAGCCTCTACACGCTGGGCAGCATCGCGCCGTGGAGCCTGGGCGGCCTGCTGCTGCTGTTCAGCACCTGGCGCGCCCACCGGGCCCTGCAGATCTCGCTGGCGCTGCTGACACTGATGGTGCTGCCGCCCACGCTGCTGCGCTTCTCGGCCCAGCCGCCCACCTGGCTGCTGGCAGGCTGGCCGCTGATCGCCAACCTGGCGCTGTGCCAGACCCTGTTCTGCCTGGCGCTGTGGGGCCTGTCGCGCCAGCTCGCGCCGCTGCAGCAGCTGGCGCCGCAGGGCGACGGCCTGGCCACCGCCAGCGATCTGGTGCGCGCCCGCATGGCCGAGCTGGAGCGCTCGCGCGCCGCAGCGCAGGCGGCGTCGCGCGCCAAGTCGGACTTCCTGGCCAGCATCGGCCACGAGATCCGCACGCCCATGAGCACCGTGCTGGGCCAGACGAGGCTGCTGCTGGCCGGCCGGCTGACGGCCGAGCAGCGCCGCCAGCTGGAGGATGTGGCCCAGGCCGGCGAGGCGTTGGTGCGGCTCATCGACGGCCTGCTGGACTACGCCGACCTGGACGCCGGCCGCTTGCAACTGGCCAGCGAACCCCTGCATCTCGAACAGCTGCTGGCCGGTGCGGTCGACGCCGTGCGCGCCGCGGCCCAGGCCCAGCAGCTGGAGCTGGTGTGTCACATCGCCAGTCCCGAGCTGCTGGGCGCCGCCGGCGCGCGGCGCGGCGACGCGGCACGGCTGACGCAGCTGCTGACCGAGCTGCTGGTCAACGCCGTCAAGTTCACGCCGGCCGGCCAGGTGCGGCTGAGCGTGCAGCTGCAGACCGATGGTGGCTGGCGCTTCAGCGTGCGCGACAGCGGCGTGGGCATGACGACCGAGCAGCTGGCGCGGCTGTTCATGCCCTTCGTGCAGGCCGAATCGGGCGCCACGCGGCGCTTCGGCGGCACCGGCCTGGGCCTGGCCACCTGCCGCGCGCTGGCCGAGCGCATGGGCGGCACGCTGACGGCACGCAGCATGGCCGGCCGCGGCAGCGAGTTCGAGCTGCACCTGCCGCTGCCGCCCGCGCCCTGGCCGGGCTGGCCCGCCGGCGCGCCGCCGCGCAGCATCGCGCTGGTGCAGGCGCCGCACAGCCCCGGCCACGAACCCATGCTCGCGCTGCTGCGCGACCTGGCCCCGCTGGCCCGGCAGGAGCTGCTGCCGCACGGCGCTGCGGCGCTGCAGCGGCTGGCCGCCAGCCCCGCCGAGCTGCTGCTGGTCGACTGGGTGCTGCCCGACATGGACGGCTGCACGCTGCTGGAGCAGGCTGCCCAGGCCGGGCTGCCGCGGCCGCGCCGCACCGTGCTGCTCAGCGCCTTCGACACGCCCGCGCTGCGCGAGCGCGCGCTGCGCCTGGGCGCCGACGCGCTGTGCGCCAAGCCGCTGCTGCCGCACACGCTGCGCCGCCTGCTGGACCTGGACCAGCCGCTGCCGGCCGAGCCACCGGCACCGCTGGCCGCCGATGCCGACACGACCGACCCTGCCACGCTGATCAGCGAACTGGACAGCCTGCTGGGCGAGGCCGACAGCCATGCGCTGACGCTGTGGGAACAGCACGGCTCGGCCTTCATCGACCTGCTGCCCGGCCCGCAGGCCAAGGCGCTGGCCGGCGCGATGCAGCGGGTGGACTTCGACGAGGCCCAGGCCGCACTCCGGGGAGACAAAAAGACATGAACGCCAGCCTTCAACCCGCCGACGCCGGCGCCCACGCGCCGGCCACCATCCTGGTGGTGGACGACACGCCGGCCAACCTGACGCTGATGGCCCAGGTGCTCAAGCCCGACTACCGCGTGCAGCTGGCCGTCAGCGGCGCCAAAGCGCTGGAGATCTGCCAGCGCCAGCCGCCCGACCTCATCATCCTGGACGTCATGATGCCGGAGCTGGACGGCTACGAGGTCTGCCGCCGCCTGAAGGCCGACCCGGCGACGCGCCGCGTGCCCATCATCTTCCTGACCGCGCTGACCGATGCCGACGATGAGAACGCCGGCTTCGCCGCCGGCGGCGCCGACTTCATCCACAAGCCCTTCAACCCGGTCACGGTGCTGGCGCGCGTGCGCACCCACCTGCAGCTCAAGCTGGCCGAGGACCGGCTGCTGCACCACAACGCCCAGCTCAGCGGCGAGCTGGAGGCGCGCCGCCGCGAGGTGGAGCGGCTGCGCGACACGACGCTGTTCGTCATGGTCGGCCTGGCCGAGTTCCGCGACGCCGACACCGGCAACCACATCCAGCGCACGCAGGAGTACGTGCGCGCGCTGGCCTCCTGGCTGGCGGCCCAGCCCGACGGCGCGGTGGACCTCAGCCCGGACGCCATCGACGAGCTGGCCAAGGCCGCGCCGCTGCACGACATCGGCAAGGTCGCCATCCCCGACGGCATCCTGCTGAAGCCGGGCCGGCTGTCGGAGGACGAGTGGCGCATCATGAAGACGCATGCCGAGCAGGGCGGCGACCTGCTGCAACGCGCCATCGACAAGCTGGGCGACGACGCCGGCCTGATGCTGACCTACGGCAAGCAGATCGCGCGCCACCACCACGAGAAATGGGACGGCAGCGGCTACCCCGACGGCCTGGCCGGCACCGGCATCCCGCTGTCCGCGCGGCTGATGGCGGTGGCCGACGTCTACGACGCGCTGATCAGCCCGCGGCCGTACAAGCAGGCCATGACGCACGACGAGGCGCTGGACTACATCCGCGACGGCAGCGGCAGCCACTTCGACCCGCGCGTGGTGGAAGCGCTGGAGGCCTGCGTCGAGCAGATGCAGGACATCGCGTCGCGCTGGGCAGATTGAACAGCCCGGGCAACGCCTGTCGGGCTGGGGCGTTCACAGCGTCTTCAGCAGGGCGCGAGCCTCGTTGGACTGGGACAGCTTGGGATCCAGGGCCAAGGCCTTTTCGAGCGCTGCGCGTGCGGCGGCCGGTTGCTTCAACTCCGCTTTGACCACCCCCAGGTGGAAGTGATAGCCGGCCATGTTCGGCTCCATCTCGACCGCCTTGACCAGGCTCGCACTGGCGGCAGGCAGATCGCCCGCCGCCCGCAAGGCCCAGCCCAGCGTGTCATGAAAGGGCGCCGAGCCCGGGGCCAGCGCCACGGCCTGCCGCGCCCAGGCCACCGCCTGTCGGGCGTCGCCCTTGCTCTCGACGGTCATCCAGGCCAGGTTGTTGTAGGCCAAGGGATCGCGCGGCCCAAGCTCAATGGCTTTCAGGTACTCCGCTTTCGCAGCCGCGAACTGGCCGTTGGCCTGATGGACATCGGCGAGCTTGAGCGCGACCGCCGCGGCCTTGGGCGCAATGCGTCGCGCCTGCGTCAACTGCTCAAGCGCGAGCGGCCAGCGTCGCTGCGCAGCGAGCGCATCCACCCGATCCAGCATCGCCGGCAAGTAGGCGGGCTGTCGCTTCAACGCACCGTCGAAGGCCGCCAGCGCCTCGTCGAAGCGACCGGCCTCCAGCCACAAACGACCGATCAGCCGCGGCGGCTCGGAATCGCGCGGCTCCAACTTTGATGCCTTGTCCAGCGCCGCCAGGGCCATCTCGCGCTCCCCATTGGCGGCTGCGGCAGCGCCCAGCCCGAACTGTGCATGCCCATTGGCGGGGGCAAGCTCGACAGCAGCGCGGAAGGCCTCGAGGGCTTGTTTGCGATGGTTGGGCGACTTCAGATACAGGTCGCCCAGTTCGAGCAGCGGAGGAATCGTGCGCGGCGCCTGCTCGCGGGCCTGCAGAAACGACTTCTCTGCCTGCGCCAGGCGCCCCTGCCCCTGGTGGTAACGCCCCCACGCCAGATGGACCTCCGGCGCACCGGGCTCAAGCTTCTCCGCCTGTTGAAGCCAGGACTCCACCTGTGCCGAGCGTCCCTCCGCCTGCGCCACGGCGGCCATGCCCAGCAAGGCTGGCACATAGCGCCTGTCGATCTTCAGCGCCCGCTCGAAATGCCCGCGTGCGACGCTGGGCTTGTCCTTCTCCAGCAAGAGCGCCTGCACACCGGCACGGAAAGCGACACCCTGAGGCGACTCGTCAGATTTCGCATCCGGCAGGCGAAGCAAAGGCCCGCCAGTCACCACCGGAGCGGCCATTGCACCGAGCGGTGCGAGAACCAGCACCACAGCCAGTCCGTGGGTGAACACAAGCCGAGCTGAACGGCGAAATGGGCGCATCTTGAAGATCGCAAGTTTGGAAAGCGGCGCAGTCTATCGAGACTCCAGGCCCGCTTCCAGTGACGCTGGCCTGTCGAGCGACCTTACATTGACGAACTAGGGATGACTCACGCACCAGTCGTAAATGACTGTCGCAAAAGAATAAATTCTTTTGCCTGGGCGGTGGCACGCATGCTGCTTTAAAGCCCCCGGAAGCCGGAGCCATCGTGGTCGGCTGATCGCAACGCAGCATCCTCAGGGAGGTTTTATGTCAGGACGAATTTCTCGCATCATGGCCGCCATGGCCGTCACTTGTGCCGCACTGACCTCGGTCAGTGCGCACGCGTCGCTCACCACGTTCCAGACCTTCGTCGGCAACTACGGGGTCTCCACCGATGGCTGGGGTGGGACGAGCAGCAGCGGCACCATTTCCGCCTTCGTGCCGGTCGGCGCCACCGTCGTGGCCGCCTATCTGTACACCACCACCAACAACAACGGGGGTACGGCAGCCACCGTGACCTCGACGCTGGCCGGCTCCGGCAACATCAACTACACCAACCTGGGCGTCAACAGCAGTGCCTGCTGCAATCTCGCGGCGGGCCGTGCCGATGTCACCAGCATCATCAAGCCGCTGGTGGACGGTGGCCCTGGCGGCACCTACAACTTCACGGTCACCGAGTCCAACTCGGGCGTGATGGACGGCGAAGCGCTGGTCGTGGTCTACAGCCTGCCTTCGCTGGGCATCACCACCATCGGCATCCTGGACGGCGCGGCATCCTCGGCCGGTGATTCGGCCACGCTGAGCTTCGCCGCCGGCATCGACAAGACCGTGCCCGGTTTCACGGCCGAGATGCGTCTGGGCATCGGCTTCAGCTACAACGACTCGGGCACCAACCAGACCTCGACCGTCACCGTCAATGGCCAGACCTTGACCAACAACGCCGGCAACTTCGACGACGGTGCCGCCGCGAACGGCGCCCTGATCACCGTCGGCGGCAGCGACGACCCGCTGTCCCCGGCCAACCCGTCGGTGGCGCTGGATCATGAACGCTATGACCTGAGTTCCTTCATCAACCAGGGCGACACGGCGATCAACATCCGCACCACCAACTCGTCTTTTGACGACAACATCTTCCTGGCCTTGTTCCAGGTGAGCGGCGAAGGCACCGTGTGCACGGACACTCAATGCGCCGTGCCTGAACCGACCATGCCGCTGCTGGTGGGTGGTGCCCTGCTCGGGTTGGGCCTGCAACGTCGCAGGTCCCAGCTGAAGAAGTCTTGATCACGGAATAGATCGCGCCGCCTGACGACCGAGTGATCAGGCCTGCACGCGCGGGCAGAGTCCGCGCAGCAGGTGCAGTACCCAAAATTGCCAAGTCGAGGCGCTGCTAGAGCAAGCCCCCGCTGCCCACGAGGCAGCGGGGGCTTTTTCACTGCGTGCTGGGCGATGCCCTTTGCCAGCGCCGGCGTTCTTGGCAGGCAGCCGACCGGGGCGCTGCGCCCCAGGTGGGCATGCGCCGATAATCCGCCGCCTCATGCAGTCCGGCTCCATCCTCAACATCTCCTGCTACCTCTTCGTCTCGCTGAGCGACACCGCGGCGCTGCGCGATCGCCTGCATGCACGGGCCGACGCGCTGGGCCTGAAAGGCACGGTACTGATCGCCGAGGAAGGCATCAACCTGTTCCTGGCCGGCCCGGCCGATGCGGTGAACGCCTGGGTGGCCGACGTGCGCGCCGATGCCCGCTTCGCCACGCTGACGCCCAAGGAAAGCTGGAGCGAGGTCCAGCCCTTCCAGCGGCTCAAGGTCAAGGTCAAGCCCGAGATCATCCGCATGAACCAGCCCGCCGTGCGCCCCGACCAGGCGCCGCGCGCGCCGGCACTGGCGCCCGCCACGCTGGCGCGCTGGCTGGACCAGGGCCATGACGACCAGGGCCGCGAGGTGGTGATGCTGGACACGCGCAACGACTTCGAGGTCGACCAGGGCGCGTTCGACAACGCCATCGACTGGCGGCTCGCCAAGTTCAGCGACTTCCCCGCCGCGCTGGCCGCGCACAAGGCCGAGCTGGCCGGCAAGACCGTGGTGAGCTACTGCACCGGCGGCATCCGCTGCGAGAAGGCTGCCATGGTGCTGGAGGCCGAGGGCGTGCGCGCCTGGCAGCTGGACGGCGGCATCCTGAAGTACTTCGAGGACACCGGCGGCAAGCACTACCACGGCAACTGCTTCGTCTTCGACGACCGCAGGGGCGTCAACGCGGATCTCAGTCCGACGTGAGCAGCCGATTCGGCGACTGGGCGCTGAAGCTGGTCGGCATCTTTTTGATGCTGGCCGCGCTGGGCTTTGCGGTCGGCAAGGCGCCCGACCGCTCGCTGGAAAGCCTGCTGCCGCGCTGGGCGCTGCCGCCGTCCGACTTCGTCGAGCTGGACGGTCTGCAGGTGCACTACCGCGACCAGGGCCCGAGCAGCGACCCGCTGCCCCTGGTGCTCATCCACGGCACCAGCGCCAGCCTGCACACCTGGGAGGGCTGGGTGGCCGAACTGGCGCGCACGCGCCGCGTCATCAGCTTCGACCTGCCCGGCTTCGGCCTGACCGGCCCCAATGCCGACGGCGACTACCGCGGCCCGCGCTACGTGGCCTTCGTGCGGCAGCTGCTGTCACGGCTGGGCGTGGGCCGGGCCATCGTGGCGGGCAATTCGCTGGGCGGCGAGATCGCCTGGCAGCTGGCGCTGGCCGACCCGGCTCGCGTGGCCGGCCTGGTGCTGGTGGACTCGGCGGGCTACGACTTCGTGCCCGAAGCCCTACCGCTGGGTTTCCGCCTCGCCCGCATCCCGGTGCTGCGCGAACCCATGCGCTGGCTGCTGCCGCGCCGCGCCATCGAGGACAGCGTGTTGAGCGTCTATGGCGACCCGGCGCGCGTCAGCGCCGCGCTGGTGGACCGCTACTACGAGCTGACGTTGCGCGAAGGCAACCGCGTCGCGCTGATGCGGCGCATGGACCAGCTGGCTCCCGGCCCGGTCCAGCGCCTGCCCGAAATCAAGGTGCCCACGCTGATCCTGTGGGGCGGCAAGGACCGGCTGATCCCGCCGGTGTGGGGCGACAGGTTCCATGCCGACATCCCCGGCAGCCGGCTGGTGAAGTTTCCCGCGCTGGGCCATGTGCCTCAGGAGGAAGACCCGGCTGCTACCCTTGCGGCCTTGCGCGACTGGCTACCCGAGGTCGCCCGCTGAATCCGTCCCACCGTCTCACGAAGAGGTCCGACATGAAG
>CAMLKW010000187.1 GCA_946480605.1 uncultured Roseateles sp.
GCATGGTGGCCACCATGCAGGGGCGCATCGTCAAGGGCCCTGAGTTCCTGACCGTGTTCGACGGGCTAACCGGCAAGGCGCTGGCCAGCGAGCCCTACTGGCCGGCGCGCGATCCGCGCGGCGACGCGCCCAGCGAGGCGCAGATGACCGAGGTCTGGGGCGATGGCTACGCCAACCGCTCCGACCGCTTCCTGGCCGGCACCGCCTACCTGGACGGCGAGCGCCCCAGCATCGTCATGGCACGCGGCTACTACGCCCGCACCACGCTGGCCGCCTGGGACTGGCGCGACGGCAAGCTGACCCGCCGCTGGACCTTCGACAGCACCGAGCCCGGCAACCAGGCCTTCGGCGGCCAGGGCAACCACCAGTTCAGCGTGGCCGACGTGGACGGCGACGGCCGCGACGAGATCCTCTACGGTGCGATGGCCGTGGACGACGACGGCAAGGGCCTGTGGAGCTCGGGCCTGCTGCACGGCGACGCGATGGCGGTGGGCGACCTGGACCCCACGCGCCCGGGGCTGGAGAAGTTCGGCGCGCACGAGGTGGTGCGCAGCAACGGCGGCATCGGCTCGGCCATGCTGGATGCGCGCACGGGCAAGGTGCTGTGGAGCACGCCCGCCGACAAGGACACGGGCCGCGGCGTATCGGCAGACATCGACCCGCGCCACGCCGGCTCCGAAGCCTGGGCCAGCAACAGCGACACGCTCTACACCGCGCAGGGGCAAGTCATCGAAGGCGTCAAGCGCCCGCGCGAGATGAGCTTCGTGGTCTGGTGGGACGGCGACGAACTGCGCGAGCTGTTCGACCGCAACCGCATCAACAAGTGGGACTGGACGGCCGGCGCGTCCCGCACGCTGCTGGAGGCGCCCGGCGTGGTCAGCACCAACGGCACGAAGAACGTGCCCATCGTGTCGGCCGACCTGTTCGGCGACTGGCGCGAGGAGGTGGTGTGGCGCACGCCGGACGACACGGCGCTGCACATCTACACGACGCCCTACGCCACCGAGCGGCGCCTGGTCACGCTGATGCACGACGCGCAGTACCGCGTCGCCATCGCGTGGCAGAACTCGGCCTACAACCAGCCGCCCTACCCCGGCTTCGAACTGGGCGCCGGCATGAAGGAGCCGCCGGCGCCGCGCATCACCACACGGCGGCTGCAGCGCCCGTGACGGGCCGCGGGGCGCGGGCTCTCTAGAATCCGCCCCCTTTTGCCCTGCCCTGCATCCGGTCTCCATGGACATCGTCGTCAACGAAGAACTCAAGGCCTACATCGACCCGCTGACGGCGGAGGAACACGAAGCGCTGGAGCGCAGCATCCTGGCCGAGGGCTGCCGCGACGCGCTGGTGCTGTGGGGCGACGTGCTGGTGGACGGCCACAACCGCTACGGCATCTGCCGCAAGCACGGCCTGCCCTTCCAGACGGTGCAGAACACGCGCTTCCAGTCCATGGAAGACGTGCACCTGTGGATGATCGACCAGCACCTGGGCCGGCGCAGCATCTCGGACTTCCAGCGCGGCGTGCTCGCGCTGCGCAAGCGCGAGATCGTCGCCGACCGGCGCGCTCGCAGCACGCCCGTGGCGCAGGCGCCCGAGCCCCAGGCCACGGCGCCCGCTCCGGCGCCGGTGTCCGACGAGGAAGCCCTGGCCACCCGCGAGGCGCTGGCCAGGGCTGCGCGCCTGAGCAGCAGCCAGGTCGTGCTGATCGAGAAGATCCAGAAGCAGGGCGCACCCGAGCTGGTGGCGGCCGTGAAGGCCGGCGCGGTGTCCATCAGCGCGGCCGCGGCCGTCGCGACGCTGCCGGCCCAGGAACAGGCCGCCGCCGCCGCCGCCGGTGCCGAGGAGCTGAAGCAGGCCGCCAAGCGCGTGCGCGAATCGAGGCGCAGGGCGCCCGCGCCGGCCCCCGAGGTTTCCGAAGCAACGGCCGAGGACGAGGCGCCGCAGCACACCGTCGCGTCGCTGCTGCTGCGCGTCGCCGAGCTGGAGGCCGAGAACGCCGCGCTGCGGCAGGCGCTGGCCGGGCAGGCCTAAGCCGACGGCTCGGGCAGCCAACCCAGTTCGCGCGCCATGGCGTCGCGGATGGGCGTGCACACCTCGGCAGGCGCGCGCACCACATACTCGCGCGCCTTGGCCTGGGTCTCGGCATCGAGGCCGCGCAGGTAGTCCAGCGCCTCGTCCGGGCCGGTCGGCACGCGCCCGAATTCGCCGAGGAACCTGGGCTTGAGCGCGCTCCAGACCACCGCATCGACGCCCTCGGCCGCCGCCCACTCGGCGATGCTGACTGCACCGACCGCATGCCGCGGCTCGGGCCCCGGCCACAGGCCGATGGAGTCGGGCCCCGAGGCCTCGCGGCCGGCCAGAGCCTCCTGGGCCTGCTGCGGCGTGGCGTAGTCCAGCTCGACCCAGCGCGTAGGGCTGGGCGCGCCGCCCTCGGTCAGCACCAGCATCAGCCGGCCATCACGCGAGGTGCGGGCGAATTCGAGGGGAAGTGTGGGGCCGCCGGTTTGCCACGGCCCCTTGCAGCGGAGCACGTCCGGTTTCCAGACCAGCGCGCCCCACCCGATACAGACGATTTTCACGGGCGATAGCTTAGGGCCTTCTTCTGCGGGTAGATCGTTTCGCCGCGCTTGAGCATCTCCACGAAAGCCTCGATCTTGCGCTGGCGCGCAGCCGGCGTCTTGATGTTGTGCACGCGGAAGGCCAGCGCGAAGCGGTTCTGCTCGGTGAGCATGGCCAGCATCTGCTTCGCCTGCGGCACGGCGTCGATGGCGGCCTGCAGGTCGTCGGGGATCTTCAGACCCTTGCCGCTGCCATAGGCCCGGTCCCAGCGGCCGTCGGCCTTGGCCGCGTCCACCTCGCGCAGGCCGTGCGGCGTCATGCGGCCGGCCGCGATGAGGCGCGCGACGTTGTCTACATTGATCCGGCTCCAGATGCTGGTCTTGCGGCGCGGCGTGTAGCGCTGCAGAAAGCTGCGCTCGTCCAGCCCCTTGCGGATGCCGTCGATCCAGCCCCAGCACAGCACCACGTCGATGGCCTGCTTGGGCGTGATGGACGGCAGGCCCGAACCGACCTTGTGGACCTTGATCCAGACCTCGTCCTGCTTGTCGTGGTGCACGGCGAGCCAGTCGTGGAAGCTCTGCTCGCTGGCGAACTCGTGCATGTGGGCGGGGTTGACGATGACGACGGCCATGAAGTCTCCTAGAGGCGTGCGTCGCGCCACTGCTTGGGCGACAGTCCGGTCAGCCGCCGGAAGAAGCGCGTGAAATAGGCCGGGTCCGAGAAGCCCAGCGCGTCGGAAATCTGCCGCACCTGCAGCGTCGTGTAGCCCAGCTCGCGCTTGGCCTCCAGCAGCAGACGCTGGTGCACCAGGGCCAGCGCCGAGCAATGCAGGTGGCTGCGGCAGATGCGGTTCATCTGCGCCGCCGTGATGCCCAGCGGCTCGACCAGCGTCGCAACCTCGGGATGGCTGCGGAAATGCTGCTCCACCTGCTCCCGGTAACGGGCCAGGTGCAGGGCGGGCCGGCCCTCCGGCCCCGCCTGTACCGCCGCGGGCGCCAGGCGCGGCTGGCGCGCCACCAGCGACGCCAGCAGCAGGGCCGCGCCCTCCAGCGCCTGGCCACGCCAGCGTTGCGTGCCGTGGTACTCCAGCCCCAGCCCCGCCACCAGCGGCTGCAAGGCCTGCAGCGCCGGGCCGCGCCGGGCCAGCGTCAACGCGCGCGGATGCTCCAGCTCCGCCCATGCACCACCCCGGGCGGCCACGCGCTCGTGCAGCCAGTCCCGCTCCAGCGTGACGACATGGCCCGAGGTGTCGGTCTCGAACTGGAAGCCATGGATGGTCAGCGGCGGCACCCACACCAGCGCCGGCGCGGCCAGCGTCAGCCGATGGCCGTCGATCTGCACCAGCGCCCGGCCACGGACGATGAGCAGCAACTGCATCAGGCCGCCGTGCCGGTGCAGGCCGATTTCCCAATTGTGCAAGCGGCTGCGGTCCGCGATGGACTCCACGTGCAGCCCATCCAGCGCCGCATCCTTTCCCAGCTCGCCGTACAGCTCGTACAGCGGCGGCCTGGCGTCCTTCTGCTTGTCGCTCATGGGTTCGGATTGTGCAATTCATGGCCGGGTCCGTGCATTCCGTCCCGGCCCTTGCCGGCCTACGCTGTCATGCATCGCAAAACTCCAAGGACGAGACATGAAGGCACTGAAAACCCAGGTGCTCATCATCGGCGCCGGCCCGTCCGGCCTGCTGCTGGGCCAGCTGCTGCAGCGCGCCGGCGTGGACAACCTCATCCTGGAGCGCCAGACCGGCGACTACGTGCTGGGCCGCATCCGTGCCGGAGTGCTGGAGCAGACCACGGTGGACCTGCTGGACCAGGCCGGCGTGGGCGCGCGCATGCACGCCGAAGGGCTGGTGCACCACGGCTTCGAGCTGATGTTCGACGGCCGGCGCCACCACATCGACCTCAGCCGGCTGACCGGCGGCAAGTCGGTCATGGTCTACGGCCAGACCGAGGTCACGCGCGACCTGATGGAAGCCCGCGCGGCGTCCGGCGCGCCGACGCTGTACTCGGCCTCCGACGTGGAGTTGTTTGGCTTTGACGGCGACCAGCCCGGCGCGCGCTGCACGGTGGACGGCGAGCGGCTGGAGATCCACTGCGACTACATCGCCGGTTGCGACGGCTATCACGGCGTCAGCCGAGCCAGCGTGCCGGCGGACGCGATACGCACGCACGAGAAGGTCTACCCGTTCGGCTGGCTGGGCCTGCTCAGCGACACGCCGCCGGTGGGGCCGGAGCTGATCTACGGCCGCCACGAGCGCGGCTTCACGCTGTGCAGCATGCGCTCCGCCACGCGCAGCCGCTACTACCTGCAGGTGCCGCTGACCGAGCAGGCCGGCGACTGGAGCGACGAGCGCTTCTGGGATGAGCTGCGTTCGCGCCTGGACCCGGCCGCCGCCGCCGCGCTGGTGACGGGCCCGTCGCTGGAGAAGAGCATCGCGCCGCTGCGCAGCTTCGTCGCCGAGCCCATGCGCTTCGGCCGCCTGTTCCTGGCCGGCGACGCGGCCCACATCGTGCCGCCCACCGGCGCCAAGGGGCTGAACCTGGCGGCGTCGGACGTGCACTACCTGTCGCAGGCCTTCATCGAGCATTACTGCGAGCGCAGCGAGGCCGGCATTGAGCACTACTCGGCGCGCTGCCTGTCACGCATCTGGAAGGCCGAGCGCTTCTCGTGGTGGTTCACCAGCCTGATGCACAAGCTGCCGCACGAGCCGGAGATCGACGCCAAGCTGCACCGCGCGGAGCTGGAGTACCTCGTCAGCTCCGACAGCGCGATGGCGTCGATGGCCGAGAACTACGTCGGGCTGCCCTGGTGACGAGCCTGGGGCTCACGCACGAGCTTCATCAGCAGCGCCGCGGTGCGCTGCGTCAGCGGCGTGGAACGCTTCAGCGCCGGCGTGACCAGGCACAGCGTGGTCCGCACATCGACACCCTTGAACGGCGTGACGGCCAGGCGCTCCGGGTGCTCGAACGCACGCAGCGCGTCCTCGCCCAGCGCCGCGTGCCCCAGGCCCGCGGCCACCAGATCCAGGATGGCCGGCACGCTGGACACCTCCCAGTCCACGCGCAGCTGCACACCGGCCATCGCGGCCGCCTCCTCCATACGCTTGCGGAACACCTGGCCGCGTTGCGGCATGACCAGCGGATAGCGCGACAGCTGCTCCAGCGTCACCGGGCCGCGCGGCGCGTCCTTGACCGGGCTCAGCAGCTGCAACTTCTCCTCGCGCAGCGGCAGGATCTCCAGCGCCGGCATCGGCTCGGGGTTGTAGACCAGCGCCAGATCGGCCCGTCCCGACACCAGCCACTCTGTCAGGTGCGTGGAGAAGCCCTCCGTGATGACCAGCCGCGCGCGCGGACAACTCGTGGCGAAACCCTTGATCAACGGCAGCGTCAGCAGCCGCGCCTGCGTGGGCGGCATGGCCACGACGATCTGCCCCACCGGCTCGTTGCGGTGCGCGCTGAGGTCCTCGCGCGCCTGCGTCACCAGATGCAGGATGCCTTGCCCGTGCTCCAGCAGGCGGCGCCCGGCCTCGGTCAGCTCCACGCCGCGGCCGTTGCGCAGGAACAGCGTCTCGTGCAGCTCGATCTCCAGCGCCCTCACCTGCCGGCTCAGCGCCGGCTGGGCCACGCCCAGCACCAGCGCGGCCTTGCTGAAGCTGCCGTGCTCGGCCACCTGGATGAAGTACTCGATCTGGTTCAGCGTCATGCGCCCATCTTGGCAGATGCCATGCCGCCCCGCTATAGCTGCTAGCCGCAGCCAGACCTAGCCTGATAGGGCTGCACTGCGAAGAATCGCGCACCATGAGTTCCGTCCTCTCGCTGATCTCCTCCATGGCCACGCGGCATCTGCTGGCGGCCCTGGCCCAGGCCCACACGCAGACCGGCGCACCGGGCGTGCATCTCGAATCCGTGGGCGGCGTGGACGCCGCGCGCCGCGTGCAGGACGGCGAGCGCTTCGACGTCGTCGTGCTGGCCAGCGACGCCATCGCCAAGCTGCTGGCCGCGGGCCGGCTGCAGCCTGGCAGCGTGCGCTCCATCGCCGACTCCAGCGTGGCCATCGCCGTGCGGGCCGGCAGCACGCCGCCTGACGTCGCCAGCGAGGCCGCGCTGCGCGCCGCGCTGCTGCAGGCGCGCAGCATCGGCTACTCCACCGGCCCCAGCGGCACGGCGCTGCTGCAGCTGTTCGAGCGCTGGGGCCTGGCCGACACGCTGAAGGACCGCCTCGTGCAGACCCGCCCCGGCGTGCCGGTGGGCCAACTGGTGGCCAGCGGCGACGTGGAGATCGGCTTCCAGCAGCTCAGCGAGCTGATGGACCTGGGCGGCATCACGCTGCTGGCCATGCCGCCCGAGCTGGACATCGTCAGCCGCTTCAGCGGCGCCGTGCTGGCCACCGCCACGCAGCCGGCCGCGGCCCAGGCGCTGCTGGACTTCATGGCCAGCCCGGCCACCGAGACGCTCAAGCGCCAGCACGGCATGCGCGCCGTGCCGCCAATGCACTGACCCACAAGACCCCAGGAGACCTCCCTTGCAGTACCCCACGACAGCCCCGCGCAGCGCGGATGTGCAACGCCTCATCGACGACCACCCGCTGTCGCGCTGGCAATGGGTGGTGTTCGCGCTGTGCTTCCTCATCGTGCTGCTGGACGGTTTCGACACCGCCGCCATCGGCTACATCGCGCCGTCGCTGGTCAACGAGTGGGGCGTCAGCAAGCCCATGCTGGCCCCGGTGCTCAGCGCCGCGCTGTTCGGCCTGGCGGCAGGTGCGCTGGCATCCGGCCCCATCGCCGACCGGCTGGGCCGCCGCCGCGTGCTGATCGCCACGGTGTTCCTGTTCGGCCTCGCCACGCTGGCCTCGGCCTTCGCGACCGACATCGTCCAGCTCAGCGCGCTGCGCTTCGTCACCGGCCTGGGGCTGGGTGCCGCCATGCCCAGCGCCGTCACGCTGATGAGCGAGTACAGCCCCACATCGCGCCGCTCCATGCTGACCAACCTGATGTTCTGCGGCTTCCCGCTGGGCGCGGCCTTCGGCGGCTTCCTGGCCGCGTGGATGATTCCGCATTGGGGCTGGCAGAGCGTGCTGGTGCTGGGCGGCGTCGTGCCGCTGCTGCTGGCCGTGGCGCTGGCGCTGCTGCTGCCCGAGTCGGTGCGCTTCATGGTGGCGCGGCGCCAGCCGGTGGAGCGCATACGCGCGGCGCTGGCGCGCATCGCCGGCCCGCAGGTGCAGCAAATCGAACGCTTCACGCTCAGCGAGACCCGCGTCGTCACCAACGAGCGCGGCGGCCTCGCGCAGATGCTGGCCCGCCCCTACCGGCTGGGCACGCTGATGCTGTGGCTGGCCTACTTCATGGGGCTGGTGATCTTCTATGCGCTGATCAACTGGATGCCGCTGCTGTTCAAGGAGTCCGGCATAGCCCCGCGCACCGCGACGCTGATCTCGGCGCTGTTCCCGCTGGGCGGCGTGGGCGCCGTGTTCTTCGGCTGGCTGATGGACCGCGTGGAGCCCAACCGCATCGTGGCCTTGGGCTTCGCGCTGACCGCCGTCGCCGTGTGGTCCATCGGCCATCTGGTGGGCCATGTGGGCGGGCTGGTCGTCGGCGTGTTCCTGGCCGGCGCGCTGATGAACACCGCGCAGTCTTCACTGCCGGCGCTGGCCGCGGGCTTCTACCCCACCAATGCGCGCGCCACCGGCGTGTCCTGGATGCTGGGCATAGGCCGCTTCGGCGGCATCGCCGGCTCGCTGCTGGTGGCGCAACTGGGCGCCATGCAGGCCGGCATCACCACGGTGTTCGCCGTGCTGGCCGTGCCGGGCCTGATCGCCGCCGCGGCGCTGTGGATCAAGCGCGATGCCGACACCGCCACCGACGACCGCGACGCCCGCTCAAGCGCGCTGGCGCACTGACAACTCAAACACGACGAAAGCCCCACCCATGATCATCGACGTCCACGGCCACTACACGACCGCCCCGGCAGCACTGGGCGCCTGGCGCGACCTGCAGATCACCGGCCTCAAGGATCCGACGAAGGTGCCCAAGGCCAGCGACCTGAAGATCAGCGACGACGAGCTGCGCGAGTCCATAGAGACCAACCAGCTCAAGCTGATGAAGCAGCGCGGCTCGGACCTGACCATCTTCAGCCCGCGCGCCAGCTTCATGGCCCACCACATCGGCGACTTCAACACGTCTGCCACCTGGGCCGCCATCTGCAACGAGCTGTGCTTCCGCGTCGCGCAGCTGTTCCCCGACCACTTCGTGCCCGCCGCGATGTTGCCGCAGTCGCCCGGCGTGGACCCGGCCACCTGCATCCCCGAACTGGTCAAGTGCGTGGAGCAGTACGGCAACGTCGGCATCAACCTGAACCCCGACCCCTCCGGCGGCCACTGGACCAGCCCGCCGCTGACCGACAAGCATTGGTACCCCATCTACGAAAAGA
>CAMLKW010000188.1 GCA_946480605.1 uncultured Roseateles sp.
GGCAGATCACCGGTGCGCCGATCAAGTTCGCCGGCGTGTCCGAGAAGATCGACGGTCTGGAGGTGTTCGACGCCGAACGCCATGCCGGCCGCGTGCTGGGCATGGGCGACATCGTCGCGCTGGTGGAGCAGGTCACACAGAGCGTGGACCTGGCCGACGCGCAGGCCTTTGCCCAGAAGCTGAAGGACGGCAGCGGCTTCGACCTGAACGACTTCCTGCAGCAGATCGCGCAGATGAAGAAGATGGGCGGCCTGGGCGGCCTGATGGACAAGCTGCCCACCAACATGATGGGCAACAAGCAGCCCGGCCAGGCCGACATGGACCGCGCCGAGCGCGACATGAAGCGCATGGAAGGCATCCTGCGCGCGATGACCGCCAAGGAGCGCGCCCAGCCCGCGCTGCTGATGGACGGCAAGAGCAAGGCCAGCCGCAAGCGCCGCATCGCGACGGGTGCCGGCGTGCAGATCCAGGACGTCAACCGCCTGCTGAACCAGTACGACCAGATGCAGGGCATGATGAAGAAGATGAAGGGCGGCGGCCTGTTCAAGATGATGAAGAAGCTCGGCGGCATGAAGGGCGGCCTGCCCGGCATGGGCTGATCCCGCAGCGAAGAAAGGCCCCGAGGGGCCTTTTTTGTTGGGCGCGCGGCGCGCTTACTTCTTCTCGGCCGCGGCCTTCAGGCCGGGCAGGAAGTCGGCGCCGTGTGCGATCTGCGCGGTGGACGCGCGCACGGTCTCGCCCAGCGGCTCGACGCGGCCGCCCAGGCAGTGGCCCAGGAAGCTCTCGGCGATCGCGTTGAAGCCGATGCGGTTGTTCGGCTTGGCGAAGCCATGGCCCTCGTCCGGGTACAGCACGTAGGTGACCGGGATGTTCTTGGCCTGCATGGCCTGCACGATCTGGTCCGACTCCGCCTGCTTCACGCGCGGGTCGTTGGCGCCCTGCCCGATCAGCAACGGGCGCACGATCTGGTCGGCCTTGTACAGCGGGGACGCGGCGCGCAGGATGGCCTTGCCCTCGTCGGTCGTCGGGTCGCCCATGCGGCTGTACATCTGCTTCTTGCCGGCCTCCCAGTACGGCGGGATGGTGCCCAGCAGCGTCTCCAGGTTGGAGGGCCCCACGATGTCCACGGCGCAGGCGAAGGTGGTCGGCGTGAAGGTCAGGCCGGCCAGCGCCGCGTAACCGCCGTAACTGCCGCCCATGATGGCGACCTTGTCGGGGCTGGTGACGCCCTGCTTGACGGCCCAGTTCACGGCGTCGATCAGGTCGTCGTGCATGGCCAGGCCCCACTGCTTGTTGCCGGCGTTCAGGAACTTCTTGCCGAAGCCGGTGGAGGCGCGGAAGTTCACCGACAACACCGCATAGCCGCGATTGGCCAGCCACTGGTGGTAGCCGTTGTAGCCGTAGCCGTCCCGTGCCCAGGGGCCGCCGTGCACGAAGAGCACCATGGGCACGGCCTGCTCGGGCTTGCCGTCGCCGTTCTTGTCGGCGCCCTGAGGCAGCGTCAGATAGCTGGGCAGCGTCAGGCCGTCGCGCGACTTGATCTCCACCGCGTGCATGGGCACCAGCGGCGCGTTCTGCAGCTCGGGGCGGGCGACATACAGCGGCGACAGCTTCTTCGCCTTGCGGTCGTACAGGTAGGTGGCCGACACCTTGGACACCGGGTCGATGCCGACGATCCACTTGTCGTCAGCCCGCGTGCGGCTGCTGACGAAGACTTCGCCTTTGCCGAGCTGTTTTTGCAGCCAGTCGAAGTCCGCCTTCAAGGCCTTGTCGACGAAGTGCCACTCGGTGGTCAGGTAGTCGACCGCATAGGCCTGCACCTCGCCGGTGACGGTGTTGCGCAGGGTCTGGCCCAGATCGGCGCGGGAGTCCTGCGCGATCAGCGTGCGCTGGCCGGTGGCGGTGTTCTCGGCGAACACGGCGGTGGTGTCGCGGTCGCGCGAATCGCGCCAGTACAGCGTCTTGCCGTCGGCGGTGTAGCCGATGGGGCCGGTCGCGTTGTCCTCCAGGCTGGTGCTGAGGAAAGGCTTGTCGGCCACCGCGCCGTCCTTGACCTGGTAGTAGTCGACGCCGCCTGCGGCATTGGGCCGCGCGCCCAGACGCACCTGCAGGTCGTCATCGGTCTCGAAGCCGGCGAAGCCATCACCCTTCATGACCAGCTTCAGCTCGCCGGTCTTCAGGTTCAGCAGGTGCACGTCATGCCAGCGCGGGTCGCGGTTGTTGATGCCCACCAGCACCTCGTCCAGACGCTTGCGCGAGCCGCCCAGCATGCGCACGCGCACCTTGTCGAACGGCGTGTAGTCGCGCTGCGCGCCGGTCTTCACGTCCACGCCGTAGAGGCGGAAGTTCTCGTCGCCCGCGTTGTCCTTGACGAACAGCAGTTGCTCGCTGTTGCCCGACCAGAAATGGCCGGGAATGGGACGGTCCTTGGAATCGGTGACGGCCTTGGCGGCTTCAGGCTTGTCGGCCGGCGCGACCCAGACGTTCATCACGCCGTTCACCGGCGCCATCCACGACAGCCATTGGCCGTCCGGGCTGAGCTGCGCACCCGCCTTCACGGGGTTGCCGAACAGCGCAGCACGCGGAATCAGCGGCGTGTCGGCCACGGTGATGGCGGCCTTGCGGGCGTCGGCGGCGTGGACGCCGGTCGGCAGTGCGGCAGCAAGCGCCAGGGTCAGCGGAAGCAGGAACGGGGAACGGGACATGAGCGCCTCGGTCGAATAGAGAAGACCCGGAGCATAGGCAGTCGGGCGGCCCGTGCCATCGGTCAGGGCCCGCCCGGCACGGCCTGCCGGGCCGGCCGGGTGGATTCCCCCTAAGGGTTGCTGCGGACGTCGAAACAAGCGCACACACTTGCCCCCAAGTTCAGGGGACATCGGGGCGTGGTCAGGGCCTGACGCCACCGCTAGCGTGGCCCGCATGCTGAACCTCCACCTCCCCCGCGCCATGGGCGCCTGGCTCAATCGGCTGACCGGACAGGAAAGCGGCCCGGCCGCGGAACTCTCGGACACCGTGGTGCACTGGCCGCCCACGCCCGCGCGGGTGTTGGCAAGCGTGGAGCGGCATGCCCACAAGGCCATCGCGCAGGCGCTGATGCTGGAACACCCAAAAGGCTTCCTGCTGGCGCATGTGCCGCTGCACAAGCTGGTGCGCGTGCCGCGCCAGCATTCCTACCGCGAGTGGCTGTCGCGCACGGGATTGCTGACCGTTGACTTCGCGCTGTGCGACGAGCACGGCTATGTGCGGTCCGTGGTGCTCATGCCGCTGCCCAACGAGCAGCCGCGCCTGGCGCACCGGCGCGACCGGCTGCTGCGCGTGCTGGAGGCCACCGGGCTGCCGCTGGCGCTGTGGGAGCGCGACCGGCAGGGCGAGGACATCGCCGCGCTGCGCGCCACCCTGTTCCCCAAGCCGCGCGGCGCCGGCTACTTCGCGGACAAACCTCAGTCACATTGACCCCCCGCCCGGCCACGCCGCGCTGAACGCCGCGCGCTTCCGGCCGGGACCGCGATGCTTGCGGCATTGAGCCGCAAGCACATCGCCAGACGGGCCGCCTTGGGAGCGGCCCGGCGGGTTACTCCAGCAGCGCGCGCGCAAACTCGCGCGCGCTGAAGGTCTCCAGGTCTTCCAGCTTCTCGCCGACGCCGATGAAGTAGACCGGCACCGGCCGCTCACGCGCGATGGCCGCCAGCACGCCGCCCTTGGCCGTGCCGTCCAGCTTGGTGACGATGAGGCCGGTCAGGCCCAGCGCCTCGTCGAAGGCCTTGACCTGGTTCAGCGCGTTCTGGCCGGTGTTGCCGTCCACCACCAGCAGCACCTCGTGCGGGCCGTCGGGCTGCGCCTTGGCGATGACGCGCTTGATCTTCTTCAGCTCCTCCATCAGGTGGATCTGCGTCGGCAGGCGGCCGGCGGTGTCGGCGATGACCACGTCCGCACCGCGCGCGCGGCCGGCGTTCACGGCGTCGAAGGACACGGCTGCCGGGTCGCCGCCTTCCTGGCTGATGATCTCGACCTGCGCGCGGTCGGCCCACACGCCCAGTTGCTCGCGCGCGGCGGCGCGGAAGGTGTCGGCGGCGGCCAGAAGCACCTTCTGCTCGGCCTCGGCGAGGTGGCGGGTCAGCTTGCCGATGCTGGTGGTCTTGCCGGCGCCGTTGACGCCCACGACCATCATCACCGTCGGTGTGAAGCGCCCCACCTCCAGGCCCTTCTCCAGCGGTGCCAGCAGCTGGGCGAGCGCATCCACCAGCAGCGCGCGCACGGCCTGCGGGTCGGTCGCCTTGGCCTCCTTCACGCGCCGCTTCAGGTCGTCCAGCAGGAACTGCGTGGCCTTCACGCCGGTATCGGCCAGCAGCAGCGCCTCTTCCAGTTCGTCGTAGAGCTGGTCGTCGATCCTGGTGCCGGTGAAGACGCCGGCAATGCTGCCGCCGGTCCTGCGCAGGCCGGCGCGCAGGCGGTCCATCCAGCTCTGCCGCGGCGCAGGCGCCGGTACGGTTGCGGGCACCGGCACGACCGGCGCTGGCGGCGGCAACGCGACAGGGACAGCCACCGGCGCCGCCACGGGCGCCGCAACCGGTGAGGCGGCAGGCGCTGGCGCAGCCGGAACGGGCGCGGCCGGACTTGCGGGAGGCTCCGGCGGACTGGCCGGCTTGACGGTCCACCCCTCCGACAGCAGCGTGGGCCCATCGGCGGGCGCGGGAGCCGGGGCCGACTTCTTCTTGAAGAAACTGAACATGGCGGCATTTTCGCCTGCCGTCGCCGCTCGCCTCCCGGCCGCGCTTTCTCGCAAACGCATGAGCGTTTGGCGTCCATAAACAAGGGGACACTGACCGAGCATCCACGCTCTCCCGGTCTGCCCATGCCTGCTGCCCTGCCTACCGCCCTGACCCGCCGCACCGCCGTCTGGTTTGCCGCGTTGTTGATGTGTGCCACCGCCGGCGCCCAGGATCTGCCGGGCCAGCAGCCGCCCACCGCCGTCAGCACGCCGTCGCTGCCGGTCAAGCCGGTGGTCAAGGGCGAGAAGACCTTCCTGATGTCGGCCTTCATGGCCACGTCGCAGAACAAGCTGAGCCTGTTCTCGTCCACCGACGGCGTGACCTTCACGACGCTGGGCTCCGAGGTCTACCAGCCGCCCAAGGACTTGCTGCGCGACCCGTCCATCATCCGCGCGGCCGACGGTCTCTACTACATCGCCTACACGACCAACTGGGACGGCTCGACCTTCGGCATCGCCAAGTCGGCCGACCTGAAGACGTGGTCGCATGTGGGCGACGTGAGCGTCAAGCTGCCCGGCGTGACGAACGTCTGGGCGCCTGAATGGTTCCGCGACGCCGACGGCAGCCTGTACCTGGTGATGAGCCTGTCCAAGGGCGGCACGAAGGGCCCGTTCGCGGCCTACACCGTGAAGGCACTGGACGCCAGCCTCACGAAATTCTCCGACCCCGTGCCCATGGCCGGCCTGGAAAACAACTACATCGACACCTTCGTCGTGCTGGACGGCGGCCGCTACACCGCGTTCACGAAGAACGAGACCACCAAGCACATCGAGCTGGCCACCGCGCCGTCGCTGAACGGCCCCTGGACGCTGCAGAAGACCGGCGACTGGGCCGGCTGGGGCAACTGGACGGAAGGCCAGGCGCTGGTGCCCATCAAGGGCGCGGACGGCAAGCCGGGCTGGCGCATCTATTTCGATGAATACACGACCAAGCGCTACTGGTACTCCGACAGCTTCGACGGCTTCCAGACCTGGACGCCCAAGAAGGAGCTGGGCGGCGTGTCGGGCACGGTGCGTCACTTCACCGTCATCTCGGAAGACACCGCGCAGCTGGAGCGCGCGACCGCCCCCAAGGCCAAGCCCAAGACCATCGCCTGGGACCGCCACTCGCTGATCATCGACGGCAAGCGCGAGATGATCTTCGGCGGCGAGTTCCATCCGTTCCGCCTGCCCTCGCCCAGCCTGTGGCGCGACGTGCTGCAGAAGATGAAGGCCTCCGGCCTGAACACGGTGGCCTTCTACTTCGCCTGGGGCTACCACTCCGCCAAGCCGGGGCATTACGACTTCACCGGCATCCGCAACGTCGAGCGGGCGCTGGAGATGGCCAAGGAGGAAGGCCTGTACGTCATCGCGCGCATGGGGCCCTACGTCAACGCCGAGCTGAGCGCGGGCGGCTTCCCCGGCTGGCTGCTGCGCCAGCGCGCCGAGGCACGCACCGACGCGGCTGAATATCAAGCCGCCACCGACGAGTGGATGACGCAGATCAACGCCATCCTGGCCCGCCACCAGCTCACCAACGGCGGCGGCAATGTCATCGCCTACCAGCTGGAGAACGAGCTGTTCGCTGTGAACCCCAAGAACATCCGCCACATGCAGCACCTGGCGGACAAGGCGCGCGCCGACGGCATCACCGTGCCGCTGTTCCACAACGCCGCGTCGCGCCTGCCGGACTGGACGCCCAAGAACTCCACCGCGCCCTTCGCCAACCCCGGCCCGACGGACATCTACGCCTTCGACGGCTATCCCGGCGGCGTCTGCGACGTGTTCGGCAACCCCGGCACGCCGGCACCCGCGCCGGACTGGGGCATCTACGGCAAGAACTTCCCCAAGGTCGGCTCGCTGGCCTCGCCCAACACGCCGGGCTTCGTCGCCGAGATCGGCGCGGGCTGGTTCGACTACTGGGGCAGCAACGGCACCTACGAATGCACCGCCAAGCGCCAGGGCCCCGGCTACCAGCGCGTGTTCTACGGCAGCAGCCTGATCAACTCGCTGACCATCCACTCCATCTACATGGCCTTCGGCGGCACCAGCTGGGGCTGGCTGGGCGGTCCGGTCATCTACACCAGCTACGACTACGGCTCGCCCATCAACGAATCGCGCGTCATGCGCGACAAGGCCTATGTGCTCAAGCAGATGGGCGGCATGGTGCAGGCCGCCGCGCCGGTGCTGGCCGCGCAGGACAAGGCCGAGCCGCTGGACCCTGGCAACGCCAAGATCCGGCTGTATCACAACATCAACAAGACGCTGGGCACCCATGTGCTGCTGGCCCAGCACAACCATCTCGCCGGCACCGAGGCCTTCGGCTTCAAGCTGACGACGCGTGACGGCAGCTACGCCATCCCGCAGGCGGGCAAGCTCACGCTGAGCGGGCAGGACGCCAAGATGCTGTTCGCGTCCTACGCGATGGAGCGCCAGCACCTGGTCTATTCCACGTCCGAGATCCAGACCCACCTGCAGCAAGGCGGACGCGACATCGCGCTGCTGTACGGCCGCGACGGCGACGACGGCGAGACCGTGCTGCGTTTCAAGTCCCGCCCCACCGTCAAGTTCCTGCGCGGCAAGGCCCAGGTGGCCTGGGACGCCAAGACCGGCGACCTGCGCCTGAACTATGCCCACAAGGGCCTGATCGAAGTGCAGATCAGCGGCGGCGGCCGCGCCCCGCTGCTGCTGCTGCTGGCCGACGAGAAGACCGGCTGGGAGTTCTGGCATGTGAAGGCAGGCGATCGCTCGGTGCTGGTGCGCAGCACCGCGCTGGTCCGCAACGCCACGATGAATGCCGGCACGCTGCAGCTGACCGGCGACACCACCGCCCCCGCCACGCTGCGCGCCTGGGTGCCCGACGGCGTCACGGCCTTGAGCTTCAACGGCCAGGCGCTGGCCGCCAGGGCGCAGGACGACAGCCTCGTCGCCGGCACCACGCTGGCCGGGCCGGAAGCCCCCCAGTTGCCCGACCTGATGCAGCAGGCCTGGACCCGCCGCTTCGACTCGCTGGAAGCCGACCCGAAGTTCGACGACAGCGGCTGGCGCAAGGCCGACGCGCCGGTGTCGGCGGCCAACGTCTACACCGCCACCGACAAGGGCCAGCCGGTGCTGGCCATGAGCGACTACGGCTTCCACCCCGGCGACGTCTGGTACCGCGGCCGCTTCACGACCACGGCCAGCCAGCCGCTGCAGCTGGAGCTGTTCTTCGGCGGCGGCGGCGCCGGCATGATCCAGGTCTGGGTGGATGGCAAGTTCATCGGCCAGCAGGACCTGGACACCGGCCGCCCCTTCCCCGAGACCACCGACACCTTCCGCCACACGCTGCGCGACCTGCCGCCGGGCGATCACGTCATCGCGGTCGTCGTGCGCAACAACTCCCACAACTGGGACCTGTTCGCCGACGACGTGCACAAGGAGGCCCGCGGCCTGATCTCCGCATCGCTGACGACACGCAGCGGCACACGCTTCGGCACCCCCATCGCCTGGAAGATCCAGGGCAACAAGGGCGGCGAGGACGTCGCCGACCTGGTGCGCGGCCCGAAGAACAACGGCGGCCTGTACGGCGAGCGCATGGGCTGGCACCTGCCGGTGGACCCCACCAAGCCACAGAAGGACTGGGCGGCCACCACCGTCGGCGCCGCACCGCCGGCCCCGGGCACCTACTGGCTGCGCACCCAGTTCAAGCTGGACATGCCGCAAGGCCATGACGTGCAGCTGGGCCTGGCCTTCGGCGACACCACCAAGCCGCGCTCCGACCGCGAGAACCGCGCGCTGCTCTTCGTCAACGGCTGGCAGCTGGGCCAGTTCATCGCCCACATCGGCCCGCAGCGCGTGTTCGTGCTGCCGCCGGGCATCCTGAACCCGAACGGCGACAACACGCTGACGCTGGCCGTCACCACCGACGGCAACGCCGCCAACGCGCTGGAGC
The DNA here is from genome assembly GCA_946480605.1 of uncultured Roseateles sp. The sequence continues at coordinate 8,679 of CAMLKW010000188.1, forward strand.
CCGTCAAGCTGGTGCCGCTGGCCGTGGCGCGCGGCGGCGTGCCGCTCGAACCCGTGCCCCAGCCGCGCAACCTGACGCGCTGATCCTCTTTACCCAAGCAGTACCCGAGAGAGACAACACCATGTCCAACCAGATCCTCAAGCCCGTCGATTCCTCCAAGATCCACCCGCTGCTGGCCCACCACACGGCCCACCTCGGCGCGGACCGGGACGACATCCGCGGCGCCATCGACCGGCTGATCCACAACCTGATCAACATCGAAGACAAGGACGGCAAGTTCCTGCTGCGCCTGGA
>CAMLKW010000189.1 GCA_946480605.1 uncultured Roseateles sp.
TTATTTTCGAAGCACTCGGCGACTCTCTCAAGCCCACCCGAACCTTTCGGCCCGCCTCGCCAACTCAGCTCTGCGTCTTTCAACTCAGTGTTGTGATCAGCGAAGCCCACGACTGTAGCACAGGAATTTTGGGGAGGGCAAGAATTTCTGCAAATTGGTTTGTTGAGCAGCCCTTGTCGCCTGGAGCGCCGGCGGCCTCAATCACCCGGTGCGGCTTTCAATGCACACCAGCAGGTGCGGCCCTGACGGCAGCCAGCTCCCGCTCGGCCGTGGCTTGCGGATCCTCACTATCCAGTAGCTTGGGTAGCGCGCACGCCAGACGCTGAGCGTCGGCGCGCAGCACGCGTTGCTTCACAGCCGGAATCTGCGACGGGTGCATGGAGAAGCTGCGCAAGCCCATGGCCAGCAGTAGTTCCGTGAAGTCAGGGTCGCCTGCCATCTCGCCGCAGACGCTCACACCCTTGCCTGCCGCGCGCGCCTGCGCGATGGACTGGCTGATCAGTTGGAGAACCGCCGGATGCCATGGGTCATACAGATGGGCTACGGCTTCATCGGCGCGGTCGATGGCCAGCGTGTATTGGATGAGGTCGTTAGTGCCAATGGAGACGAAGTCCACATGCCGCAGCAGCAGCGGCAGCATGACCGCAGCGGCCGGAATCTCGATCATGACGCCCAGTTCCACGCGCGTGTACGCATGGCCGGTGTCGGTAAGCTGCTGCTGCACCTTCTTGATGGTCTCCAGGATCTGCCGAACCTCACTGAGGTGGGCCACCATGGGAATCAGCAGCCTGACCTTGCCATGGGCACTCGCTCTATAGATGGCACGCAGCTGCTGTCTGAACATACTGGGCTCGGCCAGGCTCCAGCGGATGGCGCGCAAGCCCATGGCTGGATTCAGTACATGCTCGTGCCGCAGTTCGTTGACCGTGAGTCGATCCAGCGGCTTGTCGGCGCCAACGTCGACGGTGCGAATCGTCACCGGCATGCCTTTCATCGCCTCGACCGCCGCCTTGTAAGCCTCGAACTGTTCGTCCTCGCTGGGCAGCTCGCCGTCACGGTTCATGAACAGGAACTCGCTGCGGAACAGCCCGACGCCGGTGGCGCCCGCCGCGACAGCCGCCTCGGCGTCGGCCGGCATCTCGATGTTGGCGTGCAGTTCGATGTGTTCGCCGTCCAGCGTGACTGCCGGCGTATGGCGCAGGCGGGCCAGCCGTGCCCGCTCCAGTTCGCTCTGGCGCTGGCGGAACCGGTACTCCTCCAGCACGATGGGCGAGGGGTTGACGATGACCGTGCCAGCGTCGCCGTCGATGATGACCCAGTCGTCCTGCATGATGAGCCGCGAGGCCTCCCGCGTGCCGACCACGGCCGGGATGTCCATGCTGCGGGCGACGATGGCGGTGTGCGAGGTCTTTCCGCCGATGTCCGTGATGAAGCCGCGGAACACGCTGCGCTTGAACTGGATCATGTCCGCCGGAGCGATGTCGGCAGCCACCAGCAACAGCGGATCCTCGCCGGCAAAGTCGCGCGGCGTGGCGGGCGTGGGCGCGTCACCCTGCTCCTGGGCCAGCGCCCCCAGCACACGTTCCACCACCTGCTCCAGGTCGGCCTTGCGTTCGCGCAGGTAGTCGTCCTCCATCTCGTCGAAGGCGCGCGCGAGCACCTCGAGCTGCGCGGACAAGGCCCACTCGGCGTTGTAGTGCCGGTCGACGATCCATTGGCTGGCCTCGCCGGTGAAGGCTTCGTCGTGAAGCAGCATCAGGTGCACGTCCAGCAGTGCGGCCAGCTCGTGCGGGGCGTCGTCGGGCAGTTCGTTCTTCAGCGTCTCCAGCTCCTGCACGACGGCATCCCGCCCGCGCAGCAGCCGGGCGATCTCGGCCTGGATCTGGTCCGGCGCCACGAAATAGTGGGCCACGTCGACACGGCTGGACGCCACCAGCACCGCGCGGCCGATGGCCACGCCGCGTGAGACCGCAATGCCGAACACCTGGAAACTCATCGACACCCTTTCACAGACCGAGCGGCCAATGTAGCGCGAGCCGCCCGCCCGGCGCGTCATGGTTTTTTCATAGGGCCTTCACCTCGGCGTCAAACCCGGCGCCCAGCATGGCGGCCATGAATCGCAACACTATCGTCACGCATGCGCTGACGCATGCCCCCAACCTGCCGCCCTCCGCGCGGCGCGCGCTGCCCTCCTCGCGCCTCAGCGTCGACTGGGCGCGCAGCGAAGCCGAGGTGCGCGAGGCCCAGGCGCTGCGCTACCAGGTGTTCGCCGTCGAGATGGGCGCCCGGCTGGCGCCGCCCAAGGGCGCGCCGGCCGGCCTGGACATCGATCTGTTCGACGCCTACTGCGAACACCTGCTGGTGCGCGCCGGCGGCGAGGACGGCGAGCCGGGCCCGGTCGTGGGCACCTACCGCGTGCTGACGCCGGCGGCGGCCAAGCGGGCCGGCGGGCTGTACAGCGACACCGAATTCGACCTGACCCGGCTGCGTTCGCTGCGCCCGCGCGTGGCGGAAATCGGCCGCTCCTGCGTGCATGCCGAGCACCGCAGCGGCGGCGCCATCATTGCGCTGTGGGGCGCGCTGGCCGAGTTCATGAACCGCAACGGGCTGGATACCGTCATCGGCTGCGCCAGCGTCAGCATGCGCGACGGCGGCCATTTCGCGGCCAGCCTGTGGAAGCAGATCGCCACCCAGCACCTGGCGCCCATCGACTGCCAGGTGCGTCCGCGCCTGCCGCTGCCGATCGCGCATCTGCGCCAGGACCTGGTGGTGGAGCCGCCGGCGCTGATCCGCGGCTACCTGCGCTGCGGCGCCAAGCTGATGGGCGAGCCGGCCTGGGACCCTGACTTCAATACCGCCGACCTGCCGCTGCTGCTGCGCACGGCGGACCTACCGGCGCGCTTTCGCCGCATCACCGGCTGAGCTGCGGCCTATTGGCCTTCGCCGAACTTGTCGTTGACGAGGGCGGTGATCTGGTCCTGGGCGGCCTGCTCGTCCTCGCCGTCCGTCTCCAGCTCGACGCTGGCGCCCATGCCGGCGGCCAGCATCATCACGCCCATGATGCTCTTGGCGTTCACGCGCCGGCCGTTGCGGCTCATGTGCACCTCGCACTTGAAGCTGCCGGCCAGTTTGGTCAGCTTGGCGGACGCACGAGCATGGAGACCCAGCTTGTTGCTGATGGTGAGGGTGGACTTGATCATTCGTCGGGAGGCAAGGGAGGCGTGGCGACGATGCCGCTGACCGCGCCCTGCACGGCGCGCCGGGCCAGCTCGGTCAAAGACTTCTGGCTGGCGTAGCAGAGCGTGCGCCACAGCATGGGCACGCTGACACCGGTGAGCACCTGCACCTGCTCGCCCGCCAGGCGCTGGGCGCCGTTGCTGGGCGTGGCGCCGAACACGTCGGTCAGCACCAGCCAGTCGGCAGCACCAGCCCCGGCCATCAGCGCGCGCGCGGCCGTCTCGACGTCGTCGGCGCACATGCCGGGTTGGACGTCCAGCACGGCCAGCGTGGGCGCGCAGTCGGGGAAGGTGTGTTCGGCCACCTGCCGCAGCGCGGAGGCCAGCGGCGCGTGGGCAATCACAAGCAGATGGGGCATGGCCGGCATGTTAGCGGGCCGCCTCGATGCGCAGCCCGGCGACGAAGATCTCCCACGCGGCCGCGTCGTCGGCCTGGGCCGTCATCAGCGCCTGGTACACGCGCCCACCGTAGGCAAACACTGCGATGCGGGTGACGCTGGCAGCCCCGGCGAAGCGGTACTGGGCCGCCTCCGGCAGCGGGGTCATGCCGGGCACCTGCAGCGCCACCGCCGCCGGCAGGGGCTGGCCCAGCTTGGCCGCCAGCGCCTGGGCCATGGCCTTCAGCGCAGCGCCGGCCTGCGAGGCGTCGGGCGCATCGGCCCAGGACAGCGCAAAGCCCCGCCCCCCCGCCTCGCACTGGGCCAGGCCCATGCCCGGGCGCTGTTCCAGCTCCGGCTTGCAGGGGAAGGCCGCCACGGCTCCAGAGCTGGCCGGCCGCGTCTCGCGCCAGTTCAGCGCCGGCTGGCAGGCCGTCAACAGCGCCAGCAGGGCGGGCATTAGGGCAAATCCGGCGGGAGGGCTGAAGCGCATGGGCGAATTATCGGCAGCCGCCCCGCCACAATTCCGCAATGCAAGAGTTGTCCCCTCCCCAAGCCCCTCAGGCGCTGTCGGGCGTGCGCGTGCTGGACCTGTCCCGCGTGCTGGCCGGCCCCTGGTGCACGCAGACGCTGGCCGACCTGGGCGCCGACGTCATCAAGATAGAACGCCCCGGCAGCGGCGACGACACCCGCGCCTGGGGCCCGCCCTATCTGAAGGACGCCGACGGCCGGGACACCACCGAGGCCGCCTACTTCCTGGGCGCCAACCGCAACAAGCGCTCGCTGGCCGTGGACCTGTCCAGGCCCGAGGGCCAGGCCATCGTGCGCAAGCTGGCCGGCCAGGTGGACGTGCTGGTCGAGAACTTCAAGGTCGGCGACCTGGCCCGCTACGGGCTGGACGCGCAAAGCCTGCTGGCCGACCACCCCGGCCTGGTCATCTGTTCCATCACCGGCTTCGGCCAGACCGGCCCCTACGCCGACCGCGCCGGCTACGACTACGCCGTGCAAGGCATGGGCGGGCTGATGAGCGTGACCGGCGAACGCGACGATCTGCCCGGCGGCGGCCCGCAGAAGGTGGGCGTGGCGGTGGCCGACCTGTTCACCGGCATGTATGCCACCGTCGCCATCCTGGCCGCGCTGCGCCACCGCGACGCCACCGGCCAGGGCCAGATCATCGACATGGCCTTGTTCGACACCCAGCTCGCCATGCTCGCCAACCTGGGCAGCAACTACCTGTGCAGCGGCAAGGCGCCGGGCCGCATGGGCAATGCCCACCAAAACATCGTGCCCTACCAGGTGTTCGAGACCCGCGACGGCCACCTGATCCTGGCCGTGGGCAACGACCGCCAGTTCGCCAAGTTCTGCGACATCGCCGGCCGCCCGGACTGGGCGGCCGACCCTCGCTTTGCCACCAACTCCGAGCGGGTGCGCAACCGCGCCGTCCTCGTGCCCCTGCTGGAGGACGCCATCCGCCAGCGTCCGCGCGCGGACTGGCTGGCCGCGCTGGAGGCGGCCAAGGTGCCCTGTGGTTCCATCAACTCAATTGGTGAGGCGCTGGCCGACCCGCAGGCGCAAGCTCGCGGGGCCGTGATCGACCTGCCCCACCCATTGACCCCCGATCTGCGCCTCATCGCCAGCCCGATGAAGCTGTCAGCCACGCCCGTGCAGTACCGGTACGCGCCGCCGCTGTTGGGCCAGCACAGCGATGACTTGCTGCGTGAAGCCGGCTGTAGCGTGGAAGAAATCACGAATTTGCGTGCGGCGGGCGTGATCGGGTGAGTGCAAACCCACCCCTGAACCAAGGGTTTCCCCCCGCACAGGGGATGGAGCACCCGAGTTGCTGCACTGAGCATGCGCCTTCATAGACCGCGGCCACCCAAGCACTAGAACCACTGCCGCGGCTTCTCTCAATTCGGGGCCATGTCCACACCGCCGTCATCCGCGCCAATCAGCGCCGCCAACGATGTCACGCCAGAACCCACGCCGGTGCAGTGGGCGGACATCGTCCAGCAGCTGGGCGCCGAGATCGCGGGCCCGCTGAGTGCCGCGCTGGAGCAGATCCAGAACCTCGCTACCACCGGCCAGATCGACCGCCGCGGCCTGCGCCTGCTGCGCCGCAGCGTGGACGACGCCCGCACCGCCGGCATGCTGGGCCAGCAGCTGGCCCGGCTGGCATCCGGCCGGCTGCGCCTGAACCGCGAGCGCCAGCACCTCGCGCAGATGCTGCGCAGCGTGCTGGCCCAACGCAGCCGCGAGACCCAGGCGCGCGGCGTGCAGGTGCGCCAGTCGCTGAAGCCGGTGGAAATCTGGGCCGACGGCGCGCTGCTGTTCGCGCTGCTGAACGCGCTGATGGACTGGGCGTTGGCCAACACGCATTCGTCGGTGGACCTGCGGCTGGACCTGACGCCCTGGCCGGTCAAGGCACGCTTGAGCTGCCGATTCGCGCACCGCTCGCTGGACCTGCTGGCCGAGGACGACGAGCCGCCGTCCTCGTCGGCCGGGCTCGACTCGCTGGCCTGGCGGCTGCTGGAACAGACCGCCATCACGCTGGGCGTGCTGCCGCTGCGCGAGCAGGAGGCCGGCATCACGCTGCTGACGCTGGAGTTCAACCAGCTCGCCCCCGAAGATGCGCCGCCGCCCGACAGCACCCACGCCCGCCTGGAAGCCGAAGCCGAGCGCATGGGCGGCAATTCGCGGCCGCTGGCCGGCTGCCAGTTGCTCATCGTGTCGGCCAACCGCGACCTGCGCAACGACGCCCAGACCGCCGTGCGCCAGATGGGCATGCTGGTGGACGTGGTGGGCAGCGTGGCCGAGGCCGAGCAGTTCTGCCGCGAGGGCCTGCCCCACGCGATGCTGTTCGATGCCGCGCTGACGGACGATGCGCTGCTGCAGCTGGTCGCCAGCGTCTCGCGCGAGGCACCAGACGTGGCCTTCGTCGAGATGTTCGACGGCGAGCACCGCACCCAGCTCTCCACCGCCACCCGCGACGGCGTGGCCCGCATCTCGCGCCGCAACCTGCCCGACGCCCTGCCGTCGCTGCTGATGTTCGAGCTATCGCGTCGGAATTGAGCGTCTTCCTAGAATGGCGACCATGCTGAACCGCCGCCACCTCGTCGCCCTTTCCATCGCCGCCGTGCTGAGCGGCTGCGCCCGCGAACAGGCACCGGCCGTGGACTACGTGCTGCTGGACGGCAGCAAGGTCAGCTCCCAGCAGTGGACCGGCAAGGTCATGCTGGTGAACTTCTGGGCCACCAGCTGCGCGACCTGCGTAAAGGAAATGCCGCAGATCGTCGCCACGCACGGCAAGTTCAAGGACCGCGGCTTCGACACGCTGGCCGTCGCGATGAGCTACGACCCGCCGGCCTTCGTCGCCAAGTTCGCCGAGACGCGCAAGCTGCCGTTCGGCGTGGCCATCGACAACACCGGCATCGTCGCCAACGCCTTCGGCCCGGTGCAGATGACGCCCACGACGCTGCTCATCAACAAGCGCGGCGAGATCGTCAAGCGCTACGTCGGCGAGCCCGACTTCGCTGCGCTGCACGGCCTCATCGAGAAGCTGCTGGCCGAAGCCTGAGCGGTGCCGCCTGCGTTATGGGAGCCGCACAAGCTCTCATGAGCGCAGCGCCGGGCGCCGGATGACACTGCGGCGATGACGAAGAAGACCCTCGCCGCCCTGGCCGTCGCGCTGCTGCTGAGCGCCTGCGCGCATCAACCCCCTGCGCCGCCCAGGATAGAACCGACCGCCGCGCAACTGGACGCCGCCCGCCGCGTCGGCCTGCCCGCTGCCGAACTGGGCGAGCTGCTCAACAAGCCGCTGTTCCAGATGCAGCCGCGTGAGGTGGGCCGCTACCTGGCCTGGCAGCAGCTGGACCAGCCGGACCTGCGCAAGCGCATCGCGGCCATCGCGCGCAAGAACATCGGCCAACCCTACGAGTTGTTCCTGCTGGGCGAGTTCCCGTACGAGACCTACGACACCCAGCCGCTGTTCAGCCTGGCCAAGAGCGACTGCGTCGTCTTCGCCGAGCACACCTACGCGATGGCGCTCTCCGCGTCGTGGGAGGAGTTCTTCTGGGTGCTGCAGCGCATCCGCTACCGTGACGGCGTCATCGGCACGGCCACGCGCAACCACTACACCGAGGCGGACTGGAACGTCGCCAACAGCTGGCTGGTGACGGACGTGACCCGCACGCTGGGCGCGCCGACGCAGGCCTACCACCAGCGCATCGACCGCCAAGCCTTCCTGCTGAAGCAGTTCAAGATCCAGCGCGACATCCCGGTGCAGCCCTTCGACGATGTCTATGTGGCCAAGCAGGACGTGGCCGCCATCGAGTCGCAGCTGCAGGACGGCGACTTCGTCAACGTGATCTCGGGCCGCAACGGCAACCACTACGCGTCACACGTCGGGCTCATCGTCACGGGTGCCGATGGCTCGCGCCGGCTGCTGCACTCGGCCGAGCCGCAGGTGCGCGAGGAGACGCTGCAGGGCTTCATCGCCCGCATGGCGGAGCGCGACGCGCGCAACGCCGGTCAGAACAAGGTGACGCTGTCGGGCTTCAAGTTCCTGCGGCTGAACGACAACCCGCAGGCACCGGCCATGGCACCGCAGCCGCGCCCGGCGCGGCCGGCAGTGCTGGGAAGTTAGGCGACCGGATTCAGCACGCCGTGGGCCTGCTGGTCCGCGTGGTAGCTGCTGCGCACCATCGCGCCCACGGCCGCGTGCGTGAAGCCCAGCTCGTAGGCTTCCTTCTCGAACTGCTTGAAGGCGTCCGGCGTCACGTAGCGGCGCACCGGCAGGTGGTGGCCCGACGGTGCCAGGTACTGGCCGATGGTGATCATGTCGATGTTGTGCGCGCGCATGTCACGCATCACCTGTCGGATCTCGTCGTCCGTCTCGCCCAGGCCCACCATGATGCCGCTCTTGGTCGGCACGCCCGGCACTTCTTCCTTGAAGCGCTTCAGCAGGTTGAGGCTGAACTCGTAGTCGGAGCCCGGGCGCGCTTCCTTGTACAGGCGCGGCGCGGTTTCCAGGTTGTGGTTCATCACGTCCGGCGGCGCGGCCTTCAGGATCTCCAGCGCGCGGTCGTCGCGGCCGCGGAAGTCGGGCGTCAGGATCTCGATGCGGGTGGCGGGGGACAGCTCGCGCACACGGCGGATGCAGTCGACGAAGTGGGCTGCGCCGCCGTCGCGCAGGTCGTCGCGGTCGACGCTGGTGATCACCACGTACTTCAGCTTCAGCGCGGCGATGGTGCGGGCCAGGTTCAGCGGCTCGTCGGCGTCCAGGGGATCGGGCCGGCCGTGGCCGACGTCGCAGAACGGGCAGCGCCGCGTGCACTTGTCGCCCATGATCATGAAGGTGGC
>CAMLKW010000190.1 GCA_946480605.1 uncultured Roseateles sp.
TCAGCGCGCGCCGCGCGGCGCCGGGCGTCAGCCTGGCCTCGCCGCTGGCCAAGCTCACGGCGCACAGCCGCTGAGCGCGCCGCATCCGCGCGGCTCCTGACCGACCAGGCGCGCCCTGCCTGCGTCCGTGCGGCGCAGCGAACGCATCGCAGCGCCTGCCCGGCGAGCTCCACCGCCGGCGGCCATCACCAGTCCGCGAGCACCTCTTCCGCCAGCCCGAACGCGGTGCTCGCGCCGGTGCCGCCGGTCACCATCACCAGCCGCGTGCGCGGGTCCGGCGCCTCCACCAGGCACGGCACCTCGGCGCTGACCGGGTACACGCCGGTCCAGCGCTCGACGATCTCCAGGGACGGCAACGCCAGCTGCCGGTGCAGCTCGTCGAGGATCAGCCGGTCCACCGCCTCGCTGGCGAAGGGCGGCAGCACCGGCCCGTAGTGGTGCGAGTCGCCGACGACCAGCGAGCCGTCCGCGCTCTGCACCACGATCAAATGGATGCCATGCGCCAGCGCGTCGTGCCGCTCGGCCGACAGGCGCTCGAGCAGCGGCCGCGCCTGCGGCAGCGCCGCGTAGCCCTCGTAGCGCACCAGGCTCAGGTCGGCCATCAGCGCCGCGTTCAGCCGGAAGCCCGCCGGGGGCTTCACCCGCAGCATCTGCAGCTGGCACAGCGACAGCGCATGGGGCGTCCAGCGCTCGGCGAAAAGACCGTGCAGTTCCGCGCCCGAGCACACCGCCACGCGCTCCGCGCGGTAGCTCGCCCGCGACGTGCGCACGTGCGGGGCTTCGGCCTCGAGCACCGATTCGCCGAAGCGAAATTCGACGCCATGCCGCTCGGCCAGCCAAGCCGCGATGCGCGGGATCGCCTCGCGCGACTCGACGCGCAACTCGTGCGGGCTGTAGAGGCCGCCGCGCAGACCCTCGGCCCGCAGGCCCGGCTGCCGCGCCAGCGCTGCGGCGGCATCGAGCCGCTCGCAGCCCTCGCCCATCTCGGTGGCCAGGAAGGCCTCCAGGATCGCTTCCGAGGCCTCGTGACGCGCGGCGACCAGCAGGCCGGCGTGCTCGATGCGCAGGCCGGCCTGCGGCGCGAGCTCGGCCCACAACTCACGCGAGCGCCGCGCGCGCCGCCAGTGCGCGCCGCGCTGCTGGCCGGTCACGGTGACGAAACCGAAGTTGCGGATCGAGGCGCCGATGCAGGCGGCATCGCGCTCGACAACGACGACGCGCCAGCCGCGCCTGGCGCCAGCCCAGGCATGAGCCAGGCCGACGATGCCGGCACCAACCACGAGGAGATCACAGTTCATGGGAATGTCTGTCAAGTGATGCAGTCTCTCCCTCACCGCTCGCTGTTGCGAACGCGCTAGCCAGTGAGCCAGTTACACCCTCTCCCGCTTGCGGGAGAGGGCGGGGGTGAGGGCTAGCGGCCTTCGCAGACCCTCACCCCTACCCTCTCCCGCAAGCGGGAGAGGGAGTTGGCGGCAGCGAGAGAAAGCGACCGGGAGTGAGGGTGGGCAGAGTGAGCGGAAGAAGCGAGAAGAAGCGAGAGGCAGTGAGAGCGAATGAAGTGAAAGAGAAAAAAGGGAGCGAAAAGGCGCGCAGGCGCAGCAGGGCGCGTCATGTCATCCATGCCGCTACCGGGCGCGCCAGCGCTGCGTGCGCTGCACCAGCAGGTGGCCGGCCAGGCCGATGACGCCGCGCCCGATCGCCGCCGTCGCGAACAGCAGCGTCGCCATCGCCGCGGCTGGCGCGGTATCGCCGGCATCGTCCATGGCCAGCACCGCGACCGCCGCCAGCGCCGTGTCGGGCGAGTACAGGAACACCACCGCCGACACCGTCGTCAACGCGCTCACGAAGAAGTAGCCCGCCACCTGCACCAGCGTCGGGATCGCGATGGGCAGGTGCACGCGCACCAGATGGGTCCAGAACGGCAGCCCCAGCGACTCGGCCACGCGCTCGTACTCGGGGTCGAGCTGGCGCAGCGCGCCCAGCTGCGTCAAGTGCGCCACCGAGTAGTAGTGCGCCACCGTGCACAGCACCAGGATGCCCAGCCCGCCATACCAGCCGCGCAGCGGATTCCACGGCGCGTTGAAGAACAGGATGTAGCCCAGCCCCAGCGCCAGTCCCGGCACCGCCATCGGCAGCGTCGCCATCGCGTTGATCAGCCCGCGCGCGGCGCGATGCCCGCGCGGCTTGTCCACCAGCCAAGCCACCGCGAAGCTCATCACCGTGCCCGCCGCCGCCGTCCACAGCGCCATGCGCAGCGAGTTCCAATAGCTGGCCCAGCCGCCGCCATCGCTCATGTCGAACTGGTAATGCGACAGCGTCGGCGCGAGCTGGTACGGCCAGTACTGCGCGAAGGACGCATACACGGCGACGCCGAACACACCCACCAGCGCCGCGGCGACGACCGCGCAATACAGCAGCGCGGCCAGGTCCCGCGGCGCATGCGGCGTGGGGACGTGCGGCACCGCGCGCAGGCTCAGCACCGCCCGCTGGCGGGCGCGCAGGCGCTGCTCCAGCGCGAAGGCGCCCAGCGCCGGCAGCAGCAGGAGCAGCGCCACCACGGCGCCGCGGTCCAGGCGCTGCTGGCCGACCACTTCCTTGTAGATGTCGGTGGCCAGCATCGGCGTCTGCCCGCCGACCACCTTGGGCACACCGAAGTCGGTCAGCACCAGCACGAACACGACCACCAGCGAGATCAGCAGCCCGTAGCGGCTGGCCGGCAGCGTCACGGTGCGGAACACGCGCCAGCCGCCCGCGCCCAGGCAGCGCGCGGCCTCCAGGGTCCGGGCGTCGTTCGCGGACAGCGTCGTGACCAGGATCAGCATCGCGTGCGGGAAGGTCCACAGCACCGACCCCATCACGATGCCGGCCGGCCCGTAGATGCCGTCCACGCCGACCGCGTGCAGCACGCCCTTCAACAGGCCCTGATTGCCGAAGGCATAGACCAGCCCGATGGCCGCCAGCAGCGACGGCGCCAGCAGCGGCAGCAGCGCCAGCGCGCGCCACACTGCCCGCGCCGGCAGCGCGGTGTGCGTCAGCGCCCAGGCGTAGCCGTAGGCCAGCACGATGCAGACCAGCGCCGACACCGCCGACAGCGCGACGCTGTGCCACAGCGCGCTCCAGCGACCGGTCGAGAAGTACGCGGCGAAGTGCGCGCCGCCGACGAAGCGCCCCTGCCCGTCCAGCACGCTCTGCGCCAGCAGCGACACCAGCGGCAGCAGGATGATCAGCGTCAGCACGACCAGCGCCGCGGCCAGCAGCCCGCGCAGCGCCCAGGCCTCGACGGGCCAGCGCCGAGCGGGACGCTCGTGCGCCGCGCGCGGGATCGCCGTCCCTGGCTCGCTCGCCCGCACGCGCGCCGGACCGCCGCTCACGCGACCCTCCGCATCGACAGCGGCGCGTCGAAGAGCTGGATCGCCGCGGCCGCCAGGCGCAGTCCGCGGACCTCGCCCTCCCGCAGGCCCGCGGCCTCGGCGCTGGGCAGCTCGACGCTCAAGGCCCCGCCGAGCGCGTCGCTGCGCAGCAGCACCTGCGTCACCGCGCCCTGGAACTGGAGCGCGTCGACGCGCGCGCGCAGCATCGCACCCGCGCCGTCGAGCAGCTGCACCGCCTCAGGCCGGATGCCCAGCCGCACCACGCTGCCGGTCTTGTAGACGCGCGTGTCGCAGTCGACCAGCGTGGTGCCCACGCGCACCCGGCCCTCGGCCACCACCTGCCCCTCCATCCAGTTCATGCGCCCGATGAAGCCGGCCACCAACGCGCTGGCCGGCTGCTCGTAGAGCTCGCGCGGCGCGCCCTGCTGCGCGATCTGTCCGCGGGCGAGCAGCACCACGCGATCGGACATCGCCAGCGCCTCGTCCTGGTCATGGGTGACCATCAGCGTCGTGATGCCCAGGCGCTGCTGCAGCGCGCGGATCTCGGCGCGCAGCTCCTGCCGCACCTGCGCGTCCAGCGCCGACAGCGGCTCATCCAGCAGCAGCAGCCGCGGTCGCGGCGCCAGCGCGCGCGCCAGCGCGACCCGCTGCTGCTGGCCGCCGGAGAGCTGCGAGGGAAACTTGCCGGCCTGCTCCGGCAGGCCCACCAGCGCCAGCATCTCCGCGGCGCGCTCGGCCGCTTCGCGGCGCGGCAGGCCGCTCAGTCCATAGCGGACGTTCTCCATCGCCGTCATGTTGGGGAACAGCGCGTAGGACTGGAACACGACGCCGAAACGGCGCTGCGATGCCGGCCAGGCGGTGATGTCCTGTCCCTGCATCAGCACCTGCCCGAGCTCGGGCGTCTCGATGCCGCAGACGATGCGCAGCAGCGTGGTCTTGCCGCAGCCCGACGGGCCGAGCAGCGAGACGAACTCGCCGGCGCGCAGGTCCAGGTCGATGTCCTGCAGCACCGTCTGGGAGCCGAAACGCTTGGTGATCTGGCGCAGGTGCAGCATGGCTCGTCCGTGGTCCGTCATCCGTGGTGCCTGTCGGCCGGTGGCCCGGGCCGGATCACTTCTTCTCGGCCTTGGCCTCGTAGCGGCGCGACCACTCGGCCAGGATGCGATCCCGGTTGGCGGCGGCCCAGCCGAAGTCGTTCTTCGCCAGCAGCTTGTCGAGGTCGGACGGCACGTACTCCAGCTGCTCCTGCACCGACGGCAGCGCCAGCACGGCGAAGTTCTTCGCGTACAGCTCATTGGCCTTGCGGGTCACCGCCCAGTCGGCCAGCGCCCGGGCGGCCTCGGGCTTGCGGGTCGACTTCATGATCGCGGTGGCCTCGACATCCCAGCCCAGGCCCTCCTTCGGGAAGACGATGTCGATGGGCGCGCCTTCCTTCTTCGTCTTGTTGGCGCGGTACTCGAAGGACAGGCCCACCGGGAACTCGCCGGCGCCGGCCTGGCGACAGGGCTTGGAGCCGCTGTGGGTGTAGACGCCGATGTTCTGGTGCAGCGCGTCCATGAAGGCCCAGCCCTTGGCCTCGCCCATCATCTGCAGCCAGGCCGAGACCATCAGATAGCCGGTGCCGCTGGAGGCGGGATGCGGCATCGTCAGCAGGCCCTTGTAGACGGGCTGGGTGAGGTCGCTCCAGGCGGCGGGCCGCGGCAGGTTGCGCCTGGCCGCCTCGGCGGTGTTGAAGCAGACCGCGGACGACCACAGGTCCATGCCGACCCAGGTCGGCTGCGGCCGCGGGTCGCGCATGGTGGGACGCACCTGCTCGAGGCCCTTGGGCGCGTAGGCCGCCAGCATGCCTTCCTTGTCCAGCAGCATCAGCGAGGTCGCGGCCAGTCCCCAGACGACGTCGGCCTGCGGATTGGCCTTCTCGGCCAGCAGGCGCGCGGTGACGATGCCGGTGGACTCGCGCACGAACTTCAGCTCGATGGCCGGGTGGTCCTGCTCGAAGGCGGTCTTGTAGGCCTTGATCTGGTCGGCTTCGAGCGCGCTGTAGACCAGCAGTTCGGTCCTGCCCTGGGCGTGGGCCTCGGGGCTGGTCAGCGCGGCGATCACCGCCAGGCTCAGCGCGGCGGCGGTGTGGACGAGGGTCGAGAAGGACTTGAGACGCATGGGCGCTCCATGGGGGGATGCGGCACCCCGGTCGGGGTGATCGATGGGCGACACTGTAGGAATGGCATATGTCATTGACGCGTCAAACGGCCCAAGTTCCCGAAAGCCGGTATTGGCGGATTTGGGGTCGCCGTCATGCTGGTGAACCAGCTCAAGGCCTTCTTCGCGGTGGCGCGGCTGGGATCGATCACCGGCGCGGCGCGGCAGCTGGGGCTGTCGCAACCGACGGTGACGACGCAGGTCCGGGCGCTGGAGGAGCAGTACGGGGTGGAGCTCTTCCACCGCGGCGGCGGCCGGCTGACGCTGAGCGAGGCCGGCCGGCGGCTGATGCCGCAGGTGGACGCGCTGCTGCAGCAGGAACTGGACATCGAATTCGCGCTGCGCAACTCGGCCGAGCTGCAGGGCGGGACGCTGCGCCTGGGCGCGACGGCGCCCTACTACACGCTGACGCTGGTGCAGCGCTTCAAGGTCCGCCATCCGCGGGTGGAGCTGAGCGTGTCGGCCGGCAATTCGCGGCAGATGGTGGATGCGCTGCTCGCCTACCAGGTGGACCTGGCGACCTCCAGCCATCTGGAGGACGACCCGCGGCTGCACCGGGTGGCGCTGGGGGCCGATCCGCTGGTGCTGCTGCTGCCGCGCGGGCATGCGCTGGCGCGGGCGACGGCGGTGCCGCCGGCGGCGCTGGGCGCGGAAACGCTGCTGATGCGGGAGCGCGGCTCGATGACGCGCGCGCTGACCGAGCAGGCGCTGGAGGCGGCGGGCGTGCGCCCGCGGGCGCAGATGGAGATCGCCAGCCGCGAGGCGCTGCGGGAGGCGGTGGTGCGCGGGCTGGGGGTCAGCATCTTCGCCGCGCACGAGACCGGGCGCGACCCGGAGCTGGTCGCCCTGCCCTTCGAGGCGCCGATGCCGATGGTGCGGGAGTACCTCTACTGCCTGCGCGAACGGCAGGGCGCGCGGCTCATCGAGGCGATGCTGGGCTGCGTCGAGGCCGGCGGCTGAGGCCGCCCGGCCTCATTGCCCTGTCGGCTGGCCGGCCTGCGCGGTGGGCGGCGCATCCTTCAGGTGCTTGGCGAGGAAGGTCTCGACGCGACGGGCGAAGTCGACCTGGTTGTCGGTGTTGCCAAAACCATGGGCCTCGCCACGGTAGGTCACCCACTCGGGTGGCCGCCCCGCCTTGACCAGCGCCTCGCGCATGCGTTCGCCATGCTCGATCGGGACGCGCACGTCGCGTTCTCCGTACACCAGCATCAACGGCGCGCGGATCCGGTCGGCCAATGTGATCGGCGAGTTCGCGCGAAGCATGTCGGCATCCTTGACCGGATCGCCCACCATGGTGGGCGCCATGAAGCTCCGGTAGGAGCTTCCCAGGTCATCGTCGACCCATCGGTCGCCCTTGACGAGCAGCATCAGGTCGCTGACGCCCAACCAGGCCAGCCCGCAGCGATACAGCGGGCCGTCCTTGGCCAGGCCCATCAGCGTGCTGTACCCGCCATAGCTGGCACCGGCGATGCAGGCGCGGTCGGACGCCAATTTCTGCTGGCGCGCCCAGACGAGCGCGTCCGCGACGTCGTCCTGCATCGCCTGCCCCCATTGGCGGAACCCGTCGCGATAGTGCTTGTCGCCGTAACCACGGCTGCCTCGGAACTCCGGCTCGATCACCAGATAACCCCGTGAAGCAAGGAACTGCGCCATGCCATTCCACTCCCAACTGCGCCCCTTGACGAAGGGCCCGCCGTGCACCAGCACGACCGCCGGCGCGGGCTTGCCCGGCGCCGTGCCCTGCGGCACGGTCAGCCAGACCGGGAGGTCGATGCCGTCGCGGGCCTTGATGCGATGCAATTCCTGGCTCGCCATCGTGCGCGGATCGACGTCCGGGCGCTGTCGCCCCACCGGCTGCCAGCGCTCGGCATCCGGCACCCCACCGCGATACACCCAATAGGAACCCGGCTCACGGTCGGAGAAATTGCGCACCAACGCCACCATGTCCGGCTTGCCGCAACGGGCGCATTGGATCTCATTGACACCCTCGGCGAAGCGCGCATCGACCTGCTTCTGGAACTCGCGCATGGCCGGGGCGAACCAGGCGGTCGCCTGCGCATCGGTTTCATAGCGCAAGCCGACCGTGCGCCCCGCATCGAGGATCACCGTCGCCTGCGCGTCGAAGCCGGGGGTGCTGAGCAGGGCACGGGGTTCCGGCTTGCCGGTCTGGAAGTCAAACCGCGTGACCACGTCATAGCGCTGCGGCCCGTCGAGGCGCCGCACGAACAGACGGCCCGCATCGTCGACGGCCGTGGGCACGAAGGGCAGCCCCAGCAGGTCGCCACGAGTGATCTCGGTCCAGGTCTTCTGGTCGGGACCACGCCAATAGGCCACGCGCACGCCATCCTGCTCGGTCACCACCACGCGCGCTTCCCCGTGGCTGTCGAAAAGGAAACTCACCGCGCCACGCGGTTCGTCGAAACTGGCCGGCACGGCTCGGCCGGTATCGATGTTGAGCCAGAACGGCGTGTAAGCCGCCCGGTTGTTGGAGCGGTTGATGCCGAACTTGCCCACCAGCACCCGATTGCCCGGCTCTCCCTCATGGGGAAATGGCACGTCGAGCAGGCGATGGTTCCAGGTCAACGCCCCGCCGAAGGCCTTGCGCTCCGTTTCCGCCTCATGTTCGCGCTGGATCAATTGACGCGCGCCGGTGCCGTCCGCGGCCACCGAATAAAGACCCACGGCTTGGTAGTGCGTGCCTGAGGCGATGCGGCGGTCGGTGGCCGAGAAGACCAGCTTGTCGTCGTTGACCCACTGGAAGGAGCCCACATCCTCGTTGGCGAACTGCACCACTCGTCGGGCCTCGATCCTGGGGCCGAGTTCGAAGACGTACAGCCCCACGCGCAGGCCAGCCGCGCCGGGCGCCGCGACGGCGAGCCGTTTCCCGTTCGGCGACAGGCGGGCCTCATGCAGCGTGGCGTCCTTGAAGAAGACCTCGGGCGGCACAGAGCTCGGCGCGGACGCGGATTGGGCCAGCGCGGCCCCTTGCAGCCCGACCATGGCGAGCGCGAACGACAGCGCGCGGCGGCGCAGGGAAGACATCGGTGTCATCGGCGGGTTCCTCTCCTGATCCACGTGCCGAGCGAGCGGCCGAGGTGGTCTTGTTGTGCTTGTCGGCGCGGGATGCTATCGCCCGCAGCGCTCAGCCGGGCTGCGGGAAGTCCCGCAAGCACCGATCCCCTTGAAGGGGGATTCCCACCGCGATACTCCTGCTCCCTGCCAGCCGCGCGGAGCGACATTCATAGGCCCGCTGCACGACCTCCCCTCATCCGCAATCGCCCATGCAAGACACCTGGTGGCAATCGCTCGTCCAATGGACGCTCTGGGGCGCCGCAATGGCGCTCGTCATGGGCTGGGTCGGTCGCAACCGGCTGAAGCCCCGTCCCGAGG
>CAMLKW010000191.1 GCA_946480605.1 uncultured Roseateles sp.
CATCATCGAGGCCAAGAGCCGCGGCATCTACGAGGCCCCGGGCCTGGCGCTGCTGCACATCGCCTACGAGCGACTGGTCACCGGCATCCACAACGAGGACACCATCGAGCAGTACCGCATCAACGGCATGAAGCTGGGCCGCCTGCTGTACCAGGGCCGCTGGTTCGACCCGCAGGCCATCATGCTTCGCGAGGCCGCCCAGCGCTGGATCGCCCGCGCCGTGACCGGCGAGGTCGCCGTCGAGCTGCGCCGCGGCAACGACTACTCCATCCTCGACACACGCAGCCCCAACCTGACCTACGCGCCGGAACGCCTGTCAATGGAAAAGGTGGAAGACGCGCCGTTCAGCCCCGCCGACCGCATCGGCCAGCTGACCATGCGCAACCTGGACATCACGGACACGCGCGGCAAGCTGGGCATCTACACCAGCGTGGGCCTTCTGGCCGGCGGCGGCCTCCCCCGCCTGGAGTAAACCCGCAGGGGCTGGTCAGCCGCAAGGAATGCTGTATAAAATTACAGCATTCGTTTGAGGAGCCCGACCATGCCCAGCCCCTACCGCCAGAACTACGTCCCCGGCCGCCCGCTGCCCCGCTGGCTGCAGCACATCCTGCGCTGGCTCTGAGGGCTCAGAACTCGTCGGCCGCGCGGACGAAGCTCGCAAACCGCGGCTTGCCGCCGGGCGTCACGTCCCGGTAGCGGTAGGTGATGGTCGCCCCGACCGGCGGCGGCTGTCGGCGCTGGGCCTCGCTGAAGCCCGTGCCCAGCCTGAAGCGCACGCCGTCTGACGTCTGCACCTCCAACGCACCCAGCATGCCGGCGAAACGGCCCTTGCCGGGCTCGTGGCCAACCACCACCGCTTCCGCGTCTGCCTGGGACTTCAGCTTCAGCAGCAGGTCGCTGCGGCCCGACGCCAATGGGGCGTCGGCGCGGTGCAGCATCAAACCCTCGCCACCTGCGTCCACCACGCGCTTCAGTTGCGCACGCAATTCAGCGTTCGATCGGAAACGCTGCTGCTCGACGGGCACGACGATGTCACTCGCCAGCGTCTTGAGCCTCTCGGCGCGTTGCTCGAAGCGGCCCTCACCGGCCGGCAGCTCGAAAACGCGGTAGGTGATGCGGCGCCACTCGGCATCGACCGGTTCGGCCCGCCTCACGGCGCCCGACAGTTCATCGAAGCGGCGCCGTCCCATCCACAGCTCGCCGTCCAGTGGCGTCTTCGGCAGCGCGGCGAGAAACCAGGCCGGCACCGTCACCGTGCGGCCACTGCGAAAACGCAGCGCCTGGCCATCCCACAGCGCCCGGACGCCATCCAGCTTTTCGCTGACGAGATAGGGCGTCGGGTCGATGCCCGCAGGGGCGCTCTTCGCCAGCAGCGGCTCCAGCGCCAGCGCCGGAACACCCAGGCCGCCCAGCCAGGCCAGCAGCACGCGCCGGCTCCATGTCTTTCCGCTCATCGCCGCCCTCCCGCAGGAACCGAAGGCAGCCATCATCCGGCTCGCCTGCGGTCAGCGAGCGGCAGGATTCACCTTCAGACGACGACCGGCTCCGGCTCCAGCCGGATGCCGAAGCGCCCGTAGACGCTCTCCTGGATCGCCCGCGCCAGCGTGACGACCTCGGCGCCACGCGCCTCGCCCTTGTTGACCAGCACCAGCGCCTGCTTGTCGTAGACCGCCGCGCCACCCACCGCCTTGCCCTTCCAGCCGCAGGCGTCGATCATCCAGCCGGCGGCAAGCTTCACGCTGCCGTCGGGCATGGGGTAGTGCACGATGCCGGGGTCGCGGCCGATGATGTCCTTGCACTGTTCGGCGGTGACGACCGGGTTCTTGAAGAAGCTGCCCGCGTTGCCGACGACGGCCGGATCCGGCAGCTTGGCGCGGCGCACGGCGACGATCCAGTCGAAGATCTGGCGCGCATCGGGCGCCGCGATGCCGGTCTCGGCCATCTTGCGCTCGATCTCCAGGTAGCCCAGCACCGGCTGCCACGGCTTGGGCAGCCGAAAGCGCACCTGCGTGATGACGCTCTTGCCCGCCAGCCCACCGAAGTCGCTGTGCTTGAACACGCTATCGCGATAGCCGAAGCGGCAGACCTCCGCCGGCAGCAGCGCCGGCCGGCCAGTGACGAGATCCATGACCTCCACCGCCTCCAGCCGGTCCTTGACCTCGATGCCATAGGCGCCGATGTTCTGAACCGGCGCCGCGCCCACGGTGCCCGGGATCAAGGCCATGTTCTCCAGCCCGGGGTAGTCATGGTCCAGCGTCCACTGCACCAGCTCATGCCAGACGACGCCGGCGCCGGCCTCGACGATCCAGGCATCGGCGCGCTCCTCCAGCAGCCGGATGCCGGGGATCTCCACCTTCAGCACGACGGCCTCCACGTCCCGGGTCAGGACCAGGTTGCTGCCGCCCCCCAGAACGAACTTGGGCGCGCGGCCCAGTTCCGGATGATCCACGATGCGGCGCACGTCGGCGGCCTCGCGAACACGGACCAGCCGCTTGGCGACGGCAGGCAGGCCGAAGGTGTTGTAGGGCTTGAGATTGACGTCGGCCTCGATTCGAAGGGGAATCGGCACTCCGTTCGAGGGGGTCTGTTGCTGCGTGGACATGGGAAAATTTTCGCAGACGCTTTCACCTCAGTTTTCAAATGCCCAGCTTCGACACCGTTCTCGAACCCGACCACGTCAAGATCCGCAATGGCGTGGACAACAGCATCAAGGAAATCGGCACCCGTTTCGACTTCAAGGGCACCGGCGCCAAGGTCGAGCTGAAGGACAAAGAAATCCACAGCATCGGCGACAGCGAATTCCAGCTGGAGCAGATCGAAGCGGTGCTGTACGGCAAGCTGACCAAGCAGGACGTGGTCATCAGCTTCCTCGACAAACAGGAGAAGGTCGAGAAGCTCGGCGGCGACAAGGTGCGACAGGTCTACAAGATCAAGGAAGGCATCGAGGCGACGCTGGCCAAGAAGATCGTCGCCTCGCTGAAGGAGAGCAAGCTCAAGGTGCAGGCCAGCATCCAGGGCGACGCCGTCCGCGTGACCGGCAAGAACCGCGACGACCTGCAGACGGCCATCGCGCACCTGAAGAAGAGCTTCAGCGACACGCCGCTGACCTACAACAACTTCCGCGACTGACATGTGCCCTGCCCGGCTCCTGCCGTCCCTGCTGCTGGGACTGGCCCTGGCGTCACCCGCCTGGGCGCAGCAGGTCCAGCTCAACGGCATGATGGGTGGGCGCTTCGCGCTGCTGCTGATCGACGGTGAGCCCCGCACCGTGGCAGTAGGCACCACCGTCAACAGTGTGCGGCTGGTCGCGCTGGAGGAAGGCCGCGCGATCGTGGAGATCGGCGGGCGCCGGCAGGCATTGATGCTGGGGGCCGCTCCGGCCCGTGTGGTCTCCAACACGCCAGCAGCGCGTCGCCAGATCATGATGCCCATGGGGCCGGGCGGCCATTTCACGACCATGGGCTTGATCAACGGCCAGGTCACGACCTTCCTGGTCGACACCGGCGCCACTGTCATCTCCATCGGCCAGATCGAGGCCGACAAGCTGGGGCTGCGCTATCTGCACGGCAAACGCGTGACGACGCAGACCGCCAACGGCGCCGTGCCGGCCTACCTGATCGAGCTGGCCAGAGTGCGCATCGGCGACGTGGAGGTGCGCGACGTGCCGGCCATCGTCATCCCCGGCCAGATCAGCCATGTGCTGCTGGGCAACAGCTTTCTGAACCGCTTCCAGATGCGTCGCGAGAACGATGTCATGACCTTGGAACTGCGCTACTGACCCGGAGGACGCACCGCGTCAGAGGGTTCTGCAAGAATCCGACAGCTTCCCCACCGTCGGCCTGCCAGATGACCCGCCTGTCCACTTCGTTTTCCGTACTGTTGGCAAGTCTGCTGATGGCCGCTGCGGCGCACGCCCAGGACGCGGCCAAGGCCGCCCGCTTTTACGAAGATGCGCTGCAGCGCTACGAGAAGCGAGACTTGTCGGGGGCGATCATCCAGCTCAAGAACGCGCTGCAGGCCGACAAGAACCAGCTCTCCGTACATGTGCTGCTGGGCAAGGCATTGCTGGCGGACAGTCAACCCGCTGCCGCGGAGGTCGCTTTCGCCGACGCATTGCGGTTGGGTGTCAGCCGCGTCGAGGTCGTGGTGCCGCTGGCCATGGCACTCAACGCGCAGGGCCGGCAACCGCTGATGCTGGACGACCCGCGACTGTCTCCAGCGGGGCTGCCGTCGAGCGTGCAGCAACCGCTGCTTCTAGAGCGTGCGCTGGCGCAGTCTGACCTGGGCAACATCAAGGCCGCGATGGCCTCAATCATGGAGGCGCGAGCCATCAATCCCGGCACGCCTGACAGCTGGATAGCCGAGATTCCGCTACGCGTGCGGACCCGCCAGTTCACTGAAGCCCTCGCCGCAGCAGACCAAGCCCTGAAGCTTGCACCGGACAACCCCGAAGCTCTGTACCAGCGTGGCGCGGCACTGCATGCGATGGGGCAGGTCAGCCAAGCCCTGGCGACCTACGACAAAGTGGTGCAGGGCAGCCCCCGACACGCCGAGACGCGATTGGCGCGCGCAGGCCTCTACGTTGACCTGCAACGCAACGCGGAAGCGACCGCCGAAGTCGCGGAGTTGCTCAAGTTCAAGCCCCGGGATCCCCGCGGCACCTACCTGCAGTCCCTGCTTGCCGAGCGCGCCGGCAAGAGCGCGGAATCCAAGAAGCTGCTGAAGTCGCTCACCGAGTTGCTGGATCCAGTGCCCATCGAGCACATCCGATTCCGCCCCCAGTTGCTGATGCTCAACGGCCTGGCCCACTTTGGTTTGGGCGAACTCGAAAAGGCAAAGCCTTATCTGGAAATGGCCTCACGGCAGCAGGCGGGCAACCCATTGAACAAGCTGCTCGCGCAAATCGCGTTGACCGAGTCCAACCCGAGTCGGGCCCTGGAAGTGCTTGAACCCTACGTGAAGGTCAGGCCAAGCGACCCCCAGGCGTTGATGATGTTGGCATCAACCTACATGCAGCAGGGGCGTCATGAGCGCGCTGCGGCGCTGATGCAGGACGCCCTGAAGTCCAACGATGCCGCGGAGTATCGGAGTGTGCTTGGCATGTCCATGCTCCAAAGCGGCAAGAACGCGCAGGCCACCAGCGAACTCTCCAAAGCCTACAAACAGAATCCAGCACAGTTGTCCACGGGAATGTCTCTGGTCATCGCACAACTGCGGGAGGGCCAGACCGCGAAGGCCCTCGCTCTGGCCGAGACGCTCGCTCGCAACCATCCCGAGAATGCCAGCGTGTTGATGATCCAGGCCTACGCCAAGGCCCAGCACCGGGATGTCGCCGGTGCTCGACTCGGCTACGAGAAGGCGCTGAAGCTGGCGCCATCGTTGACCGACGCCGAACTCGGGCTGGCTCGCCTGGACGCCGCCGCGAAGGACTACGAGACAGCGAACCGCCGCTTGCGCGGCCTGCTCAAGAACAACGAACGCAATGCCGGGTTCCTCTTCGAGATGGCGCTGCTGCACGAGCAATGGGGCAAGGACGATGAGGCGCTCAAATGGCTGGAGAGCGCCGTCGATGCGAGCAGCCAGCGGGAAACGCGGGCCAACTTTGCGCTGACCGCCTGGCATCTGCGCAAGAACAACCCGGCACGTGCCGTCGAAGCTGCCAAGAGCCTGCTGGCCAAGCTGCCTGAGGATGTCGAAGCCTTGCAAGCCTACGCGGCCGCACAGGCTGCAAACGGTGATATCGGCGGCGCCAAGGCCACACTGACCAATGCTTCGCGCCGCGCCGCGTTCGACACGCAGCGTCTCGTGGACATTGCCCGGCAGCAACTGCTCGCCAAGGATCTGGCCGGCGCTGCCTACAGCCTGGACAAGGCTCTGTCCGGCACCCCCAACGACGTGTCCGCCCTGGCCATGTTCGCGAGCGTTGAACTGTCACGTGGGGACGCAGTCAAGTCCGAACAGTACGCGCGGCAGGTCATCACCGCTGCGCCCAACTCGGCCACGGGCTACTACCTGCTGTCCGAGGCTGCTACGCGCCGAGGACAAGGTGCAACCGCGCTCGATGCGCTGCGCAAAGCCCACGGCCTGGAAAAGTCAGGCTCAAGCCTGGCCAGGCTGCTGCACGCAATGGCCCTGCAAGGTCAGGTGAAGAGTGCTCACGACCTCGCGAATGCCTGGATCCAGAAGTTCCCGCAGGACACCGTGGCTCGCAGCGCGCTGGCGGAATCCCTGGTCCGGCAGCGCGACTTTTCGGGAGCGCGCAAGCAATACAACGCCATCCTGGAGATCACGCCCACTGACCCAAACACGATAAACAATCTCGCCAACACGCTGATCGAGTTGAAGGATGCGCAGGCCGTGGAGATTGCGGAACGCGGGCTGAAGCTCGCACCGGGCAGCGTCACGCTGCTGGACACGGCTGGCTGGGCGCAGCACCGCCTGGGCAGTGGCGAGCGTGCACTCCTGCTCCTTCGCGAGGCACGGCTGCGTGCGCCAAGCAACCTCGACGTCAAGTACCACCTAGCGGCAGCCTTGGCCAAAGCCGGACGCCTTGCCGAGGCTCGTGCCGAACTGACAACGGCGTTGCAGAGTGGCGTGAACTTCGCCTCGGCCGATGAAGCCAGGAAGCTCCTGGGCACCCTCAACTGAGGGGGACGAAGCGACTCATTTTGCGTCGAAGCTTCTTACACTTGGTTCTACTTGAGTCGCACTTCAACCCCTAAGTGGTTGATCAGTTTGGAATTTTAGGACTGGCACATACGTTGCTTCGCCAGAGCGACAAGATCAACGAGGAACACCGATGAACGCATTGAATCGCCGCTTGCTGCCCTGTGCTGCCTTGCTAGCAAGCCTGATGGCGTCCACCAGTGCTCATGCCGTGTGGACGTTTGACACGTCTACCGTCAGCAACCTCGCGAACTGCACCACCGACGGCGCCGGTGTGGCCAACAGCTGCACGACGACGTCGAGCACCAACAAGGTGGACACCACGACGCTGTCGCTCACGGGTTTTGCGGTTTCCAACACCTTGACGTCCACGAGCATCGGCGGTACCAACTACGCGACCACCAATACCGTGAGTGCGACGAGCAAATGGGCCAGTGCCGCGCTGAATTCCTACTCGGGTGGACAGGGCGTCAACGGCGATGGCAGCGGCACCGCACCCAATCATGCGACCGACAACAACGGGAAGACGGAAGCCATCCTGCTCAGCTTCAGTTCGTCGATCGCACTGACCAGCCTTGGCGCGGGCTACACCGCTTCGGCGTACTGCAGCCGGACAACGGCTTCCAGCAATTTGCCCTCAACGGTTTTTCCGACCACCGGCGATGCCTGCCCCACGGGCTACGCGAAGCGGACCACTCAGACCGACGGCACGAGCGGTGTTGACGTCTCCTTGTTCCGCTGGGTAGGCGATGGCGCGCCTACCGGCACCAAGGCGCTGACCAACACGACAGCCGGCACGATGGCGACGGCGGGTTGGCAGCTCGTTGGCAACTACGGCGATATCGCTTACGACACGACCAACCCGTACAACCTCGTCAATTCCACGGGTCTGACATCGAGCTACTGGCTGGTCTCGGCCTACAACAGCGGCTTTGCACAGACCTCCGGCATCACCGAAAGCCGCGGCTTCCTGACCAACGGCGACGACTACTTCAAGCTCTTCGCTGCCGCGGGGACCACGTGCGCCACCAACCTGACCAACGGCAAGTGCGGCGGTTCCAACTCGAGCGTTCCCGAGCCGGCGTCGTTGGCGCTGACCAGCGTGGCATTGTTGAGCGTTGCTGGTCTGCGTCGTCGCGGCAAGAGCAGGCTCGCAGCCTGACCCCTGGCATCTCAGTCGAAAGGCGCTCCGAGGAGTGCCTTTCGTGCTTTTGGGGGATGCGAATCGCCAATGTCCCTGGCAAGACAGCGCAGATGCGAACGACCGTGCTAAAAAGTTCGTCATTCCATCTACGACTCAGCGAGACATGGACCTCAACTTCACCGAGGCGGAACTGGCCTTCCGCAGCGAAGTCCGCGAATGGGTGCGCGCCCATCTGCCGGCAGACATCTCCCACAAGGTTCGCAACGATCTCCGGCTGAGCAAGGACGACCTGCAACGCTGGGCCAAGATCCTGGGCGCCAGGGGTTGGCACGGCTGGGCCTGGCCTCAACAGTTTGGCGGCCCCGGCTGGAACGCCGTGCAGCGCCACCTGTTCGAGGAGGAATGCGCACTCGCCGGCGCGCCACGCATCGTGCCGTTCGGCCCAATCATGGTCGCGCCGGTCATCATGGCCTTCGGCACGCCGGAGCAGCAACAGCGTTTCCTGCCCGGCATCATGAGCGGCGAGGTGTGGTGGAGTCAGGGTTACAGCGAGCCGGGCTCGGGCTCCGACTTGGCGTCGCTGAAATGCCGCGCCGAGCGCCAGGGCGACAAATACATCGTCAACGGTCAGAAAACGTGGACCACGCTGGGCCAGTACGGCGACTGGATCTTCTGTCTGGTGCGCACATCCACAGAAGGCAAGCCGCAAACCGGCATCAGCTTCCTGCTGATCGACATGAAGACGCCCGGCGTGACGGTCAAGCCCATCATCATGCTGGACGGCGAGCACGAGGTGAACGAGGTCTGGTTCGACAACGTCGAGGTGCCGGCAGAGAACCTGATCGGCGAGGAGAACAAGGGCTGGACCTACGCCAAGCACCTGCTGTCGCACGAGCGCACCAACATCGCCGACGTGAACCGCGCCAAGCGCGAGCTGGAGCG
>CAMLKW010000192.1 GCA_946480605.1 uncultured Roseateles sp.
CCGTTCAGCGGCAGTGCCGTGCCTGGGTTGCTCCACCAGGGCCCGGTGACGACGACGTCGGCGCGACCGCTGGGCGAGGCCAGCGTCAACAACAGGCTGGCGACGGCCAGGGCCAGGCGGTGGGGGCGGATGGGCTTCACGGCAATTCCTCCTCGTTTGTGCGCTGCATTGGAGTCAGCCCCGCCGTGCGGGGCATCACCCGTGCGGGTGAAAGGCCCCCTCGATCACGGGAGGTCGGCAGCAGCTTGCCGGGTCAGGTCTTGCGGTTCATCCTCAACTCTGTCGAGTGCGGCGGCGCTGCAACCAGCCGGTCACCCCCAACCCCAGCGCAAACAGCACCCAGGTGCCGGGCTCCGGCACCGGCTGTGCCGTGAACACCGCACCGCCCTCGGCGCTGAAGCTGAACGACGTGAACTGGTAGGCGCTGCTGCTGGCCGCGTAGCTGACGCCGCCGAGCAGCGCGTGGTCCAGCGGCGCGCCGGCCTGGCTCAGGAAGCTGTCGATCCTGAAGCCGCCGCTGGCCTGGAAGGCGTTGGGGTCGGTGGCGCCCAGGAAGCGGAACTCGATCAGCGCCGCGCCGAGGTCGACGCTGGCGCCGCTGGCAAAGGCCAGGCGGTCGGTCACGAAGCCGCCGTGGCCGTCGGCGGCCACCTCCAGCACGAGGCGGCCGCCGGCCTCGTTGACGAAGTCGCCGGTCAGCTCCAGCGTGCCGGGCGAGTCGCCGGGGTTGATGCTGCCGCGGTTGGTCAGCAGGCCCACGGCTATGAGGCCGCTGCCGCTGAGCAGGCCGGCGCTGCCGATGTCCATGCGGGCGGCGTGCAGCGCGCTGCCGCCGGTGACCTGCAGCCAGCCCTGGCCGCCGTCCACGCCCAGTGCGCTGGCACCCACCAGCACCGCGCCGGCATGGGCCTGGCTGGCCTCGCGCAGATGCAGCTCGCCGGTCGCGCCGGCGTAGCGACCGATCAGCAGCGTGCCGCCGTCCAGGTCCAGCCGGCTGGCGCCGCTGAACTCGCCGATGCCGCTGCCGGTCTGACCGAACAGCGCGGAGCCGGCGCCCAGCAGCGTCAGGCTGGAGCCGCCGCCGGCCAGCAGCCTGCCGCTGCCCAGCGGCGTGTTCGTCACGCCGCCCAGCACCAGTGCGGCGCGGTCGCGGCCGGCGCGGCCGTCCAGCACGACCTCGGCGCCGGCCGCCAGCGTCACCAGGCCCTTGGAGCCGCTGCCGAAGCCCACGGCCAGGCGCGGCCCCAGCAGCTGGCTGGTCCACTGGCCGGCCAGTTCGATGCGCGCCGCGCTCAGGTTCAGCTGGCCGCTGCCGCCGTTGCCGCCGACGCCGACATAGCTGCTGGCCAGCACGGCGCCGTCCACGACGTTGGCGAAACCCTGGCCGCCGTTCATGCCGATCAGCACGCGCGGGTCGGCGCCGGCCACCTCCACGCGCGAGCCGCTGCCGCTCACGTCCATGAAGCCCTGGCCGGCCAGCAGCCCGCTGCTGAGCGTGGTGCTGCTGCCGACGGTCAGCGTCGTCAGCCGCGGAGCGGCCGGGGTGGACTCGAAGCCGCCCTCCAGACGCAGCCGGGCGCCGTTGACCACGTTGAGCATGCCCAGCGTCGAGCCCACGGTCATGCTGGGGTTGGCCGCGCCGCTGGCGCCGCCGGTACGGACGTCCAGCCGCGTGCCGGCATCGCTGAGGCCCAGCAGGGCCGAGCCGGCCGCGTTGAAGTTGTAGCTGCCGACCGTGACCAGGGCGTTCAGGCTGCCATCGAGGCTCAGCTGCGCGCCCTGGTTCAGCTGCACATGGCCCCAGGCGCCCTGGCCGACGCGCAGCAGGGCCGAGCTGCCGCTGATCTGGCCGCGCGTGTTCTCGCCATCCAGCATCAGGAAGCCCGAGGCTGCGCTGCTGCCCTGGTTCAGCCCCACGACGACGTTGCTGGCGCCGCTCAGGCGCGCGCCGTCCATCAGCACCACCGAGGCCTGGCCCTGGTTGCGGCCGATCAGCAGCGTGCGCGTGGTGCCGCCGCTCATCGCCAGCTCGCTGCCGTTGCCGATCACGGACAGCGCGGTCGTGCCGCCGTCGCGGGCCAGTTGCAGGTTGGCCGTCTGGCCGGCCTGGGCGACCAGCGCCAGGCGCGCGCCGCCACTCACGGCGATATTGACATCGGTGTTGGCGCCGCCGGCCAGGCCGGTGGCGAAGGTGGTGGCGCCGCTGGCGGGCGCCAGCGTCCAGCGCGAGCCGGCGCCGTCCAGCCTGACCTTCACCGTCGCGGCCTCGCTGCCCAGGGCTGCCGGGCCCTGCGGCCCGTAGCCCAGGCTGACGGCCTCGGTCTCCAGCAAGCCGCCGGCCAGCACCTCGATGAGTACCTGGCTGGCTGCGCCGGGCTCGCCCAGCGAGTAGCCCGTGGCGGGCGGCGCCGTCACCCAGCTGCCGCCGGCGATGAGGTTGGACAGGAAGCTGGCCCGCGAGCCGACGCCAGTCACCGTGAGGCTCACGTCGCCGCCGGCGTTGTTGGCGAGGAAGGCACCGCACCAGTGGCCCACGCAGCCGGCCGTGTTGCCGGCCGCGTCCAGCACGCCGCCGCCGCTGACCGTGAGGCTGCCGTTCTCCAGGCCCAGGCGGTGCCAGTCGATGCCATCGGCCGTCACCCGGCTGCCGACGCCGTCGATGAGGACCTGGCCGCGGCTGTTCAGGTGGTCGAAGCCGTTGCCGACCTGCAGCGAGAACACCGAGGCCGCGCCGCCGGCCAGCACGTCCAGCCGGCCCTTGCCCTGCTGGCCGACGTAGACCTGTCCCGCCTGAGGGCCGCGCCGGTCGGTGCTGAGCAGGCTGCCGGCGTCGGTGATCAGCAGGCGGCCGTCGCCGCCGTTGCCCACCGTCACGTTGCGCGCCCCGCTGGCCTGGCCGCCGCTGCGGATTTCCATGACGCCCTGGCTGCCGGCCTCGCCGATGCTGAGCGGGCTGGCCTGGCTGCCGTCCTGCACCAGCCGGGCGCCCTCCCTGACGACCAGCGTCGCCTGGGCGCCCGGCGTGCTGCTCCAGCCACCGACCACGATGCTGGCGTCCGTGCCCTGAACCTGCAACTGGCTGCCGTCGTCGCGCAGCGTCACGGTGCTGCGTCCCTGGTCGGCGGACAGGTACAGGCCGGCGCCGAGGCCGTCGGGTGCCTGCAGCCTGACCAGGCCGCCGCCGCTGACGTCCAGCGTCGTCGTCGAACGCGCATGGCTGCTGAACGCGATGTCGGCATTGCCGCCGGCCAGCGCGCTGCCCTGTACCAACCAGGTCGAGCCGGCGCCGGCGACGACGATGTCGGCAAAGCTCTGTTCGTTCTGGCTGGTCGGGCCGGGCTGCCAGCCGCCGGTGCCGGCCCATTCGTTGACCAGCCGGCCGCCGTCCAGCACCTCCACGCGCGCGTGGGTGATGCCGCCGGGCGTGCCGGCGTTGCTGCTCGGCTCGTAGCGCTGCGTGGCGCCCACGCGCATCTCGCCGATCAGCCGCGCATCGCTGCCGGCGCCGGTCACCGTCAGCAGCGCCGTGCTGCCGGCCATGTGGCCGATGATGCTGCCGCACCAGCGGTTGACGCAGGCGGCAGCGCCGCCGGTGGTGTCCAGCAGCGCGCCGCCGCTGACCGTCAGCGCGCCCGTGCCCCAGTCGCCCACCGCCAGGCGGTGGCTGTCGGGCGGGTTGTCCAGAGCCAGCACGGTGCCGTTGCCGTCCAGAGTGACCGTGCCGGTGCCGCGTTCGCTGCCCACGTTCAACACGCCCGCCGCAAAGCTGGCCCCCGACGCCAGCGACAGCACGCCGCTGCCGCCCGTGCCGCGGCCGACGACGACGTAGCGCGAGCTCGCACCCGTCAGCGCCAGCGCGGCGCCCTGGCTCAACGCCAGCTCTCCCTGCCCCCCTTCGATGCCGACGCCAATGGCCGAATCGGCCGTGGCGTTCAGCGTGATCTGGCCGCCGCGGGCCTGCAACCGGCCCTGGCCGCCGCCGGCGCCGACCTGCAGGTCCGTCCGTTGCGCCTGCAGCAGCAGCACGCCCTGGTCCATCTGCAACTCGCCCTGCGAGCCGGCGTTCAGGGCGACGCCGGCAAAGGACTGCAGCGGGCTCAGCAGCTCGATGCGGCCCTGGTCGACGACCGTCGTCGCCTGGCCGCCGCTGTCGGCCAGGCGCAGCACGGCGTTGCCGCTGGTGGCTTTCGCCCGCAGCACGCCGCCGTCGGCGATCTGCACCTCGGTCGTCGCCCGCGCACCGTGGGCCATCACCAGCCTGGCGTCACCGGTGCCCAGCGGCATGCCGGCCACCTCCCACAGCGAATTCGCCCCCGCGATGGTCAGGAAGGCCAGGCTGCGCTCCTGGCCGTTGGCGAGGGCCTCGTTGGTGCCGGACACGCCGGCGAACAGGCTGTCGCTCGACAGCCGGCCACCGGCCAGCACTTCCACTCGGCCGGTCGTCGTGCCGCCCACCTGGCCCCAGCCCGGGCCCAGGCCCAGCGAGGCCACCGTAAAGCCGTTCTGCAGCCGCACCTCGCTGCCGGCGCCGGTCACGGTCAACTGGCCGTTGGAACCCGCCGCGTTGCCGACATAGTTGTTGCACCAGCCCTGGCCCTGCAGACAGACCCAGCCGACGGCCCGTCCGTCGAGGAGAGCGCCGCCCGACACCGTCAGCGCGGCCGCGCCGGCATTGCCGACTTCCAGCCGGTTGGTGTCGCCGTTGCCGCGCAGCACCAGCGCCGTGCCGCCGCCGTCCAGCAGGCCGCTCACCGTGCTGCCGGCGCCGGTGGCCAAGGTCAGTGTGTAGAGGTCGACGACCGACCCGGCCAGCGCGGCGAAGCTCGCGTCGCCGCCCGTGCCCAGGTACAGCCGCGACGCGGGGCGACTGAGATGGGGGCCGTCCAGCGGACCGGGCTCGAAGGGATCGATGCTCCATGAACCGGTCACCGTGACGGCCGCCTGCCCGGTGGGCGCCGCCAGGCCCAGCAGCAGGCAGGCAACGGCCAGCGCGATGCGGTGGCGGGATTGCTGGATGTTGTTCATTGAGAAGCCCCCCGAAGTCGCGGTGATTGAAGTGAGACCCCGTGACCGGGGCAAGACCTGGAGGCGCGATGCCCCCCGGGATGGGGGCAAGTTGCGGGCGAAGGCTCCCGCGGCATCCTCAAGACTGTTGAATCCGGCGCTCGCCGGGCTCATCAGAATCCCGCGCATGACGCACAAGAAGTCCCGCGAGCTGAGCCGTCTGCGCGAGCTGTGCACGCTGGACCTGCCCACGCCGCTGCTCATGCCCAGCGTGCTGGCCGAGCTGCATGGGCTGGTGCCGTCCAGCCGCAACCTGTTCGACTGGTGCGACGGCGACGGCGCGCTGACGCGTTACTGCGTGGAGGGCCCGGTGGACGAGGCTGTGGCGCAGCTCTACTTCGACGAGTTCCACAACAAGCGCGAGGCCGAGGCCATGCCTTCGTTCGCGCAGGCGCTGCGCTCGGGTGCGGTGCTGAACGGCGCGGCGCAGCTGAACACGGCGCGCTTCTTCGGCTCGGCGCTGTACGCCGAGATCTGGCGCCCGCAGGGCTTTCGCCACCGCGTGGAGCTGATCGTGCGTGCCGGCGACGGCCGGCCGCTGGGCTCGCTGGTGCTGTACCGCGGCCCGGGTGAGCCCTGCTTCACGCCGGCCGAGGAGGCGCGGCTGCTGGCGGTGCTGCCGCACCTGGCGCGCGCGCTGAGCCGCGACGCGGTGCCACGCTGCTCGCCCGAGCACTGGCAGCCGGCGCCCGAGCCGGTCGAGGTGCTGCTGCTGGACGACGACGGCTGCCTGCGCCATGCCAGCGCCGGCGCGCAGCGCCTGCTGCAGCTCGCCCGGCCCGGCCCGGGGCTGCTGCCGGCGCCGCGGCCCACCGAGGCGGTGCTGGCGGGCCTGCACGCGGCGGCGCGGCGCGGGCCGACCACGCAACGGGTCGACAGCCCCTGGGGCCGCTTCGAGTTCAGCGCGCAGCGGCTGGATGCGGTCGACGGCGGCGCGGCGCCCAGCTGGACCCAGGTGCAATTGCGCCGCTTCGAGCCGCGCGAGCTGGCCGACGAGCGGCAGTTGCAGCGCTTAGAGTTGTCCAGCGGCCAGGCAGCGGTCGCGCGGCTGCTGCTGCAGGGGCTGGCGCAGTCCGAGGTGGCGCAGCGGCTGGGCGTGGCACCCAGCACCGTGGTGGATCACACGCGCAAGCTCTACCAGCGGCTGGGCGTGCGCTCCGTGCGCGAGCTGACCGACAAGGTGAGGGTGAACGGGCCCTAACGCGCCCGGTTGATGGCCAGCAGGCCGTCGAAGATCAGGCCCTCGACCAGCTCGTGCGGCGCATCCAGTGCGGGCGCCACCTTCCAGCCCGCGCCGCCGGTCATCAGCAGCAGCGGGTCACGGCCCTCGCGCTGGCGCAGCAGGCGGAACATGCGCTCGATGGCGCCGGTGATTGCGAAGGTGCCGCCGGTGGTCAGCGCGTCGCTGGTGTTGGTGGGGAAGTCGCGCACCTCGCCGGTCGGCACGCGCAGGCCGGCCGTGCCGCCCTCCAGCGCGCGCAGCATGATGCCGTGGCCCGGCAGGATCAGGCCGCCGAGGAATTGCGCATCGCTGGACAGCGCGTCCACCGTGACGGCCGTGCCCACCATGACGGTCAGCACCGGCCCGTCGAAGCCGCGCTTGCGCGCATGGGCGTGCGCGCCGATGACGGCCACCCAGCGGTCCGCGCCCAGGCGGGTGGGGTGGTCGTAGCCGTTGCGTATGCCGGCCGTCTCGGGCGCGGGCACCACCCAGCGGGCCGTCAGGTCCCAGTGCTCCATCTGCTCCTCGACACGCCGGCGCACCGCGTCGCCCGCGACATTGCTGCCGAGCATGCGTTGCGGCGGGGGCAGGCCTTGCCAGTCCTCGTCGGCGAGGCGGTCGATGTTCTCCAGGAAGACCGCGCCATGCTGCAGCGGCGGGGTGCCGGGCTGGGCGTCGCCTGCGTAGACGGCCCATTTGAGTCGGGTGTTGCCGATGTCGATGGCCAGGAAGCTCATTGGCGGGGCTGTGGCGTGAACGATGGCGCGAGCCTACCAGCAGCCCTGGCGATGCCATCGCCTAAGCCGCGCCAGCCAGGTGAGCCTGCTGGTGGACGCCGCCGGCCCAGTGCGCGGCTTCCGCGACCTCGGACTTCTTCGTCGCTCTGTGGCTGGCCTGGCGCATGGCTGACGGCATCGGCGGCGCGCAGCACTGACCCCCGTAGGTGCGCGGCTTCAAGCTCAGTTGAGACTGTTCACAGGCCACCCCGCACGTGAGCTGCCGGAACGGCTTGAGGGGTGGGCTTGCGGGTCGCCGGACCGTTCGGTTGAGCGGTGTCGATCCGGGCCTGGGCTGCGCCGGCGCGGGCGCTTGCGGCAGGCGAGAACGGCTTCATGTGGGCCTCCATGTGATGAGAGGCCGGCAGTGTGCGTTGCCGTGCGCGGCGGCGCCATCCTTGCCTGGGGGATGAAGGCGTGTCCGGTTCCGCACGGCTGTCCCCGATCGGGGACAAGGGCGTTCAACCGGACATCACTTCCGTTCAGCCGGCCATAACCTCGGGCAGGGCCAGCGTCGCGGTGGCATGCGCGGCCACCTCGCCGATGACCAGCAGTGCCGGGCTCTGCAGGCCCTCGCGCGCGATGCAGTCGGGCAGGCCGGCCAGCGTCGTCACGGCATGGCGTTGCCGGGCCGTATGGGCCGCGCTGACGATGGCGGCGGGCAGGTCGGCGCGCAGGCCGGCGGCGAGCAACTGGGCGGTGATGTGGGCCGCACGGGCCACGCCCATGTAGATGACCAGGGTCAGGCCCGTGCGGGCCAGCGCCGCCCAGTCGGGCTCGGCGCGGCCCTCGCCGGGATGGCCGGTGACGAGGATGACGCCGGGCGATGCGCGGCGGTCGGTAACGGGGATACCCACCGACGCGGGGCCGGCGATGCCGCTGGTCAGGCCGTTGACGATCTCGACCTGCAGGCCGGCCTCGCGCAGCGCGTCGGCCTCCTCGCCGCCGCGGCCGAACACGAAGGGGTCGCCGCCCTTGAGCCGCACGACGCGGTGGCCGGCGCGGGCCTCGCGGATCATCAGCGCGTGGATGAAGTGCTGGTCGGTGCTGATGCAGCCGCCGCGCTTGCCGACGCGCAGCAGCCGGCCGGTCACCAGCGCCAGCACGCGCGGGTCGATCAGGTCGTCGGCCAGCACCACGTCGGCAGCCTCGATGCGCTTCAGCGCGCGCACGGTCAGCAGTTCCGGATCGCCGGGGCCGGCGCCCACCAGGGAAACGGTGTGGGGTGCGGTGCTCATTGCAGGACCTCTGTGGGCGACCCCACCTGCGGCCGCTCGATGTTGGGCACCCAGTCCCACCACTCGTGCTGGCCTTCCTCGGAATTGCTCTGCGTGCGGTGCACGTCCCAGGTGACGAGGTAGTCGGGGTTTTCGATGTAGAGGTCCGAGGGCGCGTCGCGGTAGTGGCCGGGCGGCGCCTTGAACCAGGCGCGCAGGTCGGGCGGCAGCACGAACTCGCCGCTCTCCAGCGTCAAGGTGATGCCTTGCTCGACATCCGCCTTGGCAACCTCTCCGCCCAGTTGGCGCTGCCGCAGCAGCGATCCGTCAAGATCGAAGTAGTTGATGCCGACGACGCAGCGGCGGCCGGGCAGGTCGGTGAGCTTCATGGTCAATGCTTCAGCGGGGCCACGCCCACCTGCGGCATGTTGGCCAGGCCGATGTC
>CAMLKW010000193.1 GCA_946480605.1 uncultured Roseateles sp.
TGGCGTTCATCGGCGTGCGGATCTCGTGGCTCATGTTGGCCAGGAAGGCGCTCTTGGCCAGGCTGGCTGCCTGCGCCGCCTGCGTGGCCTCGGCCAGTTCGGCGGTGCGCGCCTCGACCAGCTCTTCCAGGTGGTGGCGGTAGCGCTCCAGCTCCAGCGCGTCGCGGCGCTGGCGCGAGATGTCGGTCAGGAAGCCGTGCCACAGCACGCTGCCGTCGGCCTCGCGCTGCGCGATGGCGTTGCCGTACATCCAGCGCTCGCTGCCATCGGCCTGCGGCGTGCGGAATTCCTGCTGCCAGGGGCTGAGGTTGCGCGCCGACGCCAGCAGGCTGTCGCGCACGGCGGCGCGGTCGTCGGGGTGGATGCGCTCGAACCACGGTGCCGCGCTGCGGCTCAGCTCGGTGCTGCCCAGCAGGAAATACTCGCGCGCCGCCTCGCTGATGTAGGCAAAGCTGAACTCGCCGTTGACCGGCAGGCGCAGCTGGTACACCACGCCCGGCACGGTCTCGGCCATGCCTCGCAGCCGCTCGATGAGGGCGCGCTGGGCGTCGAACTGCTGCTGCAGCGCGTCGCGCATGTGCTCCAGGTCGCCGCCCAGCAGACCGATCTCGTCCTGGCGGCGGTGCTCCAGCTTGGCGCTGAAGCGGCCTTGTGCCAGGTCGTTGGCGAAGTTGCCCAGCTCGCGCAGCGGCCGGAACAGCCGCGCGTTCAGCAGCCACAGCACCACCGCCAGCGACACCAGCAGCTGGCCGCCCACCGTGGCGCCGTACAGCCAGCGCTGGCGCACGACGGCCTGGGTGCTGAGGTGGTCGTCGATCTCGATCTGGATGTGGCCGATGCGCGTGGTGCCGCGCAGGATCTCGCGCTCGCCTACCAGGGTGCGGCCCATGCGCCGCTCGGCCAGATGGTTTTCGATGAAGGGCACGCCCTGCGACGCGTCGCTGACGCTGACGCGCACCACCTCGGGCGACTTGACGATGGCCGACACCACCTCGCGCGCGGCCACGGTGTCCAGGTTCCACAACAGCTCGGGCAGGCTGCTGGCCAGCACGTCCAGCTTGGCGTCGAGGTCGCGCTGCAAGGCCTGCTCGGCCACCTTGGCCTCGCGCAGCCCGATGAACAGGCCGCCCACGGCCAGTGCCGGCACCAGCAGCCCGATGCTGGCGCCCAGGGCCAGCACGGCGAACAGGGAAGAGGAGGGTTTGCGGCTCAAGATGCGGTCATGCAGGGCCCGCTGCGGCGCAGGCATGGCGGGAGTTTCATGGTGCGGTCTCGTGGGCGGTGCGTTCGGTCCACCCCATGATGACCGGGCCTGCCCAACCCAAAGGGCTGAAACCGCCCGAAATTTCAGCAGAAACCCGTGGATTCATCGCCTCCGCCGGACGCTGCGCCGGGCGCGGCCGTGACTTGTGCGGCAAAACCACGAGAGGCATGCGCCCGGCGTTGCGCCGCCGCCCTGTTGCTCTGCTGGGGGCGGGCCAGGGGGCTCGGGTTGAGGATGGTGCTGCTTGCATGCGGACAAACACGGTACATCAAGCGCGCGGTAGTTCAAGAAGAACTTCGCAATATTCCGCCAAGTCCTTATTTGGAAAGAGAATTCGATCTTCAGGCTGTATGAATAAACAGCTCAACTAAGTGCTTGATTTCATTGAAAAAACTTGTGTGGAACCTTGACCCTGACTGGTGCGGGCCTTAAAGTGGTGGAAAGTGTCGTTTCGTGGTGATAAGTGTCGGAAATCGTCTTTCAGGGAGCCTCCAACTTGGCGTTAGACGCCAAGGGGCGCCTGAGCGTTCCTACGCGGCACCGCGAGGTGCTGCAACTGCTCTGCGAAGGGCGGCTGACCATCACCAAGCACCCGGACGGCTGCTTGATGCTGTTCCCGCGGCCGACCTGGGAGGTCTTTCGTGACAAGGTGGCGGCGCTGCCAATGTCCGCCGCCGGCTGGAAACGTGTGTTCCTGGGCAATGCCCAGGACGTCGAGATCGATTCCGCGGCCCGCGTGCTGATTGCGCCCGAGCTGCGCAAGAGTGCCGGCCTGAAGAGCGACGTGATGCTGCTGGGCATGGGCAGCCACTTCGAGATCTGGGACACCGAGACCCATGCCGCCCATGAGGCCGACGTGATGGCCGGCCCGCTGCCCGACTCGCTCAAGGACTTCAGCTTCTGATGGCCGCGATGGACGAGAACGCCCCGTTCCGCCACACCACCGTGCTGCTGAACGAGGCGGTGGACGGCGTGCTGGCGCGGCCGGACGGCATCTATGTGGACGGGACCTTCGGCCGAGGCGGGCATTCGCGGCTGCTGTTGAGCAAGCTGGCGCCCGCGGGCCGACTGATCGGCATCGACCGCGATCCCGAAGCCATCGCTGCCGCCGCGGCCATCGCGGATGCGCGCTTCAGCATCGTCCACAGCGGCTTTGCCGACATGGCCGAGGCGTTGGCGGGCCTGGGTGTCCATCAGGTGGATGGTGTGCTGCTGGACCTGGGTGTGTCCAGCCCGCAGATCGACAACCCGGAGCGCGGCTTCAGCTTCCGCTTCGACGGGCCGCTGGACATGCGCATGGACACCACGCGCGGCGAGAGCGCGGCCGATTTCCTTGCGCAGGCCGACGAGCGCGAGATTGCACGGGTGATTCGGGACTATGGCGAAGAACGGTTTGCTGGCCAGATTGCAAAGGCGCTTGTTGCTCGCCGAGAAGCCGGTGCGCCGCTCACGCGCACCGACGAGCTGCGCGAACTCGTGGCTCGCGCGGTCAAGACCCGCGAGCACGGCCAGGATCCGGCCACGCGCACCTTTCAAGCCCTTCGGATTCATGTCAATGGCGAGCTGGCCCAGCTGGAGCAGGGGCTGAAGTCCGCGCTGCGGCTGCTGGCGCCCGATGGTCGGCTGTCGGTCATCAGCTTCCACTCGCTGGAGGACCGCATCGTCAAGCAGTTCATCGCCGGCCACAGCAAGGCCGAGGTGGACCGCCGTGCGCCGTTCGCACCGCCGCCGCCGCTGGCGCTCAAGGCGCTGGGGCGCGTCAAGCCGAGCGAAGCCGAGGTCAGGGCCAATCCGCGCTCACGCTCGGCCGTGCTGCGCATCGCCGAGCGGACCGACGCGCCGCTGAAGGACTAGTGGCGTGGTCAAGCTCAATCTCATCCTCATCCTGGCCGTGCTGGCCAGTGGCCTGGGCCTGGTGCACAACGCCTACGAATCGCGCCGCCTGTTCACCGAGCGCGAGCGCGCCAAGGCCGAAGGCCAGCGCCTGGCCACCGACGCCGAGCGCCTGAAGGCCGAGCGCCATGCGCAGGCCACCAACCTGCGCGTGGAGCAGGTGGCCCGCGAGCGCCTGGGCATGCAGTTGATCTCGCCGGCGGTCGTCGCGTCGGGGGTGGCTCAGTGAGCAAGCCACCGAAATCCGGCGCCCGCCTGCTCGGCTCGGGCCGTGCGGTCAGCTACTCGACCAGCCCGCTGCTCGCGTCCAAGACGCCGCCGTGGCGCTCGCGCTTCCTCGTCGCGCTGGTGGGGCTGGCCTTCGCAGGTCTGCTGGGCCGGGCGGTGTACGTACAGATCCTGCACACCGATTTCTTCCAGAAGCAGGGCGAGGCGCGCTACGCGCACACGCTGGAGCTGCCCGCCAGCCGTGGCCGCATCAACGACCGCAGCGGCCAGGTGCTGGCCGCCAGCGTGGCCGTGCCGTCGATCTGGGCGATCCCCAAGGAGGTCGATGCCGACCCGGGCAAGCGCCGCGAACTGGCCAAGGCGCTGGGCATCAGCCACAAGGAGCTGCAGGCCAAGCTCAACCCCGAGGCCCGCTTCGTCTGGCTCAAGCGCCTGGCCGACGACGAGACCGCCACGCGCGTGAAGGCCATCGGCATCAAGGGCGTGTTCCAGGACCGCGAGTACCGCCGCAAGTACCCCGAGGGCGAGGCGGCGGCGCATGTCGTCGGCTTCACCAACGTGGAGGATCGCGGCCAGGAAGGCATCGAGCTGGCGTTCCAGAAGGAGCTGCAGGGCCGCGATGGTTCGCGCTCCGTCGTGCGCGACCGGCTGGGCCGCGTCGTGGAGGACATCGGCGACATCGTCCCCGCTGCCAACGGCCGCGACGTGGATCTCGCCGTCGATTCCAAGGTGCAGTTCTTCGCCTACCAGCGCATCCGCGACGCGGTGGCCGCCAACAAGGCCAAGGCCGGCTCGGTCGTCGTGCTGGACGTGCAGACCGGCGAGGTGCTGGCGCTGGCCAACTTCCCCAGCTACGACCCCGGCAACCGCCAGAACCTGTCCGGCGAGCAACTGCGCAATCGCGCGCTGACCGACGTCTTCGAGCCCGGCTCGACGATGAAGCCCTTCATCGCCGGCCTGGCGCTGGAGACGCAGCGCGTGAAGCCCGACACGTTGGTGGACACCGGCAACGGCCGCTACCCCTTCCAGGGTGCCGTCATCAGCGACACCAAGCCGCACGGCCTCATCACCGTGCACGAGGTCATCCAGATGTCCAGCAACATCGGCACGACCAAGCTCGCCATGCAGATGCCGGCGCGCGAGATGCACGAGATGTTCACGGCCATCGGCCTGGGCCAGCGGCCGCAGATCAGCTTCCCCGGCGCGGTGTCCGGCAAGCTGCGGCCCTACAAGACCTGGCGGCCCATCGAGCAGGCCACCATGAGCTACGGCTACGGCCTGTCGGCCTCGCTGTTCCAGTTGGCGCGTGCCTACACGGTGTTTGCGCGCGACGGCGAGATCATCCCGGTCAGCATGCTGCGCCAGCCGCACGACCATCCGGTGGCGGGCATCCGGGTGTTCAGCCCGCAGGTGGCGCAAGACGTGCGGCGCATGCTGCAGGACGCCGCCGGCCCGGCCGGCACTGCGCGCCTGGCCCAGGTGCCCGGCTACAGCGTGGGCGGCAAGAGCGGCACGGCCCACAAGCAGGAGGGGCGCGGCTACACCAACAAGTACCGCTCCTGGTTCGTCGGCGTCGCCCCCATCAACAAGCCGCGCATCGTCGTCGCCGTCATGGTCGATGAGCCCAGCACGGGCGTCTACTACGGCGGCGCCGTGGCCGGCCCGGTGTTCAGCCAGGTCACCGCGCAGACGCTGCGCCTGATGGGCGTGGCGCCGGACCTGGACGTAAAGAGCCAGATCGTCGCCAACCAGAAGGCGGTCCCCGTGGAGGAGAGCTTCTAAATGCTGACCCGCCTGAAGTCTCCCGAAGCCGCCGCGCGCTGGCTGTCCGAATGGTGCACCGGCACGCTGCGCACCGACAGCCGCCAGGTCATGCCCGGCGACGCCTTCATCGCCTGGCCCGGCTATGCGCGGGACGGCCGCGAGTACGTCGCCGCGGCGCTGGCGGCCGGCGCGGCGACCTGTCTGGTCGAGGACGCCGACGTGGACCGCTTCGGCTTCACCGATGCGCGCGTCGCGTCGCTGCCCGGCCTGAAGGCCCGCACCGGCGAGATCGCCGCGACCTTCTTCGGCAACCCGACGACCAAGCTGGACGTCGTCGCCGTCACCGGCACCAACGGCAAGACCTCGTCGGCCTGGTGGATCGCGCAGGCCTCGGCGCAGCTTGGCAAACGCTGCGGCGTCGTCGGCACGCTGGGCATAGGCGAGCCGCCCAAGCTGGACTACAACGGGCTGACGACGCCCGACCCCGTGCTGCTGCAGGCCGCGTTCGCGCGCATGCAGCAGGACGACTTCGCCGCCTGCGCCATCGAGGCCAGCAGCATCGGCCTCAATGAGGGGCGCTTGTCCGGTTCCAGCGTGCGCGTGGCCGTGTTCACCAACTTCACGCAGGACCACCTGGACTACCACGGCGACATGGACGCCTACTGGGTGGCCAAGCGCGCGCTGTTCGGTTTCCCAGGCCTGCGCGCGGCCGTCGTCAACCTGGACGACGCCAAGGGCGACGGCC
Organism: uncultured Roseateles sp.; assembly: GCA_946480605.1. Next base: position 5,895 of record CAMLKW010000193.1, read on the forward strand.
TGGCGGCCGAGCTGTCGGCGCTGGACGTGTGGACCACAGGCGTGCAGCGTCAGGACGCGCGACTGACCGCGCGCGGCCTGCACTACACCGGCGAGGGCCTGGCCTTCACGCTGCACGAGGGCGCCGACGCCGTGCCGCTGCAGACCGGCCTCATCGGCGACTACAACGCCGCCAACCTGCTGGGCGTGGCCGGCGCCTTGCGCGCGCAAGGCCACTCGCTGGCCGACGTGGCCCGCGCATTGGCGCGCGTGACGTCGGTGCCGGGCCGCATGCAGCGCGTGGGCAATGGCCGCGAGCTGCCGCAGGTGGTGGTGGACTACGCGCACACGCCCGACGCGCTGGACAAGGCGCTGTCGGCGCTGCAGGGGCTGGCGACCGCGCGCGGTGGCGAACTGGTCTGCGTGTTCGGCTGCGGCGGCGATCGCGACCGTGGCAAGCGTCCGCAGATGGGCGCCATCGCCGCGCGGCTGGCTGGCCGCGTGGTCGTCACCACCGACAACCCGCGCAGCGAGGCGCCGGCGCAGATCCTGGCCGACATCACCGTGGCGGCGCCGGCCGCCATCGTCATCGAGGCACGCGAGGAAGCCATTCGCGCAGCCATTGCGGAGGCCGGGTCGCGCGACATCGTGCTGATTGCCGGCAAGGGCCACGAGGACTACCAGGAGGTGCACGGCGTGCGCCGGCCATTCAGCGATGTGGCGGAGGCGCGCGCAGCGTTGCTGGAAAGGGCCGGGCTGTGAACTTCATGACCCTGGCCGAAGCCCAGGCGCTGCTGCCCGGCTCCACGCTGGTGGGCGACGGCGCAACCGCCTTCGCCCGCGTGCACAGCGACACCCGCACGCTGCAGCAGGGTGACCTGTTCGTCGCGCTGCGCGGCGAGCGCTTCGATGCCAACGACTTCATCGCCCAGGCCGCCCAGGCAGGCGCCGTCGCGGCGCTGGCCGAACGCAACCTCGGCGCGCTGCCGGGCCTGCTGGTGCCCGACGCCAAGGCCGCGCTGGGCCAGCTGGCCGCCGCGTGGCGCCGCCAGCAGCAGCTGCCGGTCATCGCCGTCACCGGCTCCAACGGCAAGACGACGACGACGCAGATGATCGCCAGCATCCTGCGCGCGTGGGTGGGCGACGACGCGCTGGCCACGCAGGGCAACTACAACAACGACATCGGCGTGCCGCTGACGCTGATGCGGCTGCGCCATGACGATGAGTTGAGCCACCGCGCCGCCGTCATCGAGCTGGGCATGAACCACCCCGGCGAGATCGCGCCGCTGGCCGCGATGACGGCGCCCACGGTAGCGCTGGTCAACAACGCGCAGCGCGAGCACCAGGAGTTCATGGCCACCGTCGAGGCCGTCGCGCGCGAGAACGGCGCCGTGCTGCAAGCGCTGTCGCCCAGCGGCTGCGCGGTGTTTCCGGCCGACGATGCCTGCGCGCCGGTGTGGTTCGAGATGGCCGGCACGCGTCCGCACCTGACCTTCGCGCTGCACGGCGAGGCCGACGTGACCGGCGAGGCGCAGTGGCAGGGCACGCACTGGGCGCTGGAGCTGCACACGCCGGCCGGCACGGTGCCGGTGGTGTTGCAGATGGCGGGTGAGCACAACGTGCGCAACGCGCTGGCCGCCGCCGCGTCGGCGCTGGGCGCGGGGGCGCCGCTGTCGGCCATTCAGCAAGGCCTGGAAGCCTTCCGCGCCGTCAAGGGCCGCAGCGAGTTGAAGCGCGATGCGCGCGGCCGCCCGCTCATCGACGACAGCTACAACGCCAACCCCGACAGCGTGCGTGCCGCCATCGCGATGCTGGCCGCGCTGCCCGGCGCCGGCTGGTTCATCCTCGGCGACATGGGCGAGGTGGGCGACCAGGGCCCGGCCTTCCACCGCGAGGTGGGCGCCTACGCAGCCGAGCTGGGCATCGCCCATCTGTGGACGGCCGGCAGTGCCGCCCGCGACGCGGCGGCGGCCTACGGCCCGAACGCTCGCGCCTTCGACACCACAGCCGCGCTGATCGCGGCCCTCAACGAACAACCCGACGCAGCCCAGACCCTGGTCAAGGGCTCGCGCTTCATGAAGATGGAACAAGTGGTCGCCGCGCTGCAAGACAACAACGGAGGCGTCCATGCTGCTTAGCCTCGCCCAATGGCTGCAGGGCCTGTACCCGGACCTGGGCTTCCTGCGGCTCTTCAACTACATCACCTTCCGCGCGGTGATGGCCGCGATGACGGCGCTGCTGATCGGCCTGGCCTTCGGGCCGTGGGTCATCCGCAGCCTGACGGCGATGAAGATCGGCCAGCCCGTGCGCAGCTATGGCGTGCAGGCTCACCTGGCCAAGACCGGCACGCCCACGATGGGCGGCGTGCTCATCCTGATCGGCATCGGCGTTTCGACGCTGCTGTGGTTCGACTGGAGCAACCGCTTCGTCTGGGTGGTGATGATCGTGACCATGGGCTTCGGCGCCGTGGGCTGGGTGGACGACTGGCGCAAGGTGGTCGACAAGAACCCCGAGGGCATGCGCAGCCGCGAGAAGTTCTTCTGGCAAAGCCTGATCGGCCTGTTCGCGGCGCTGTACCTCGCGTTCAGCGTGTCGGAGACCAGCTTCCTGGGCGTCGTGCAGCTGTTCTTCCGCTGGGTGAGCAGCGGCTTCTCGACCGAGCTGCCGCCCAAGGCCGACCTGCTGATCCCGTTCTTCAAGACCATCTCCATGCCGCTGGGCGTGTGGGGCTTCGTGGCGCTGGCCTATTTCGTCATCGTCGGCACCAGCAACGCGGTGAACTTCACCGACGGCCTGGACGGCCTGGCCATCATGC
>CAMLKW010000194.1 GCA_946480605.1 uncultured Roseateles sp.
GCCTGGCCTTCCTGTGGTTCAACGCGCACCCGGCCCAGGTGTTCATGGGCGACGTGGGTGCGCTGGCGCTGGGCGGCGGCCTGGGCACGCTGGCCGTCATCACGCGCCAGGAGATCGTGCTGGGCATCATGGGCGGCATCTTCGTCGCCGAAGTGCTGAGCGTGATGATCCAGGTCAGCTGGTTCAAGTTCACGAAAGCGAAGTTCGGCGAAGGCCGCCGCATCTTCCGCATGGCGCCGCTCCACCACCACTTCGAGAAGGGTGGCTGGAAGGAGACGCAGGTCGTCATCCGCTTCTGGATCATCACGATGCTGCTGTGCCTCATCGGCCTGGCCAGCCTGAAGCTGCGGTAAGCCGGTATGAAGTTCGACCTGCCGCAATTGCAAGACCAGCGCGTGCTCGTGCTTGGCCTCGGGGACTCCGGTCTCGCGATGGCCCGCTGGTGTGCGCGTTTCGGTGCGCAGGTCACGGTGTGGGATTCGCGCGAGCAGCCGCCGCAGCTGGCGGCGCTGGGCGACACGGCCGCCTTCATCACGGGCGAGCTGACGGCTGAGGTCGTCACCGGTTTCAACGCCGTGCTGAAGAGCCCGGGCCTGTCGCCGCTGGATGCGCGGCTCCAGGCGGTCTACGAGCACGGCCCCGCCGTGCGCGGCGAGCTGGACCTGTTCGCCGACGCGCTGGCCGCGTTGAAGACTCAGCACGGTTACGCGCCCGCGGTGCTGGCCATCACCGGCACCAACGGCAAGACGACGACCACCTGCATGACCGGCCTGCTGGTCGAGCGTGCCGACAAGCGCGTGGCCATCGCCGGCAACATCGGCCCCACGCTGCTGGATACGCTGACCGAGGCGCTGGCCAAGGAGCCCGATCCGGCGCCACTGCTGACGCCGGAAGAGGTCGTCGCGGCCGAGATCGAGGACGAGACCGTCGAGGAAGAAGTGGTGGCCGAAGAGGCGGCGGCTGCCGTGCTGCCCGACGAAGAGACGCCGCTGCCCATCGACCCCCCGCCGCCGCGCGGCCCCGTGTTCGAGACCTTGCCCGAGGTCTGGGTGCTGGAGCTGTCCAGCTTCCAGCTGGACGGCGTGACGAGCTTCGAGCCGACGGCCGGCGCCATCCTGAACCTGACGCAGGACCACCTGGACTGGCACGGCGACATGGCCGGCTATGGCCGCGCCAAGGCGCGCATCTTCGGCCGCGAGTCGGTCATCGTCGCCAATCGCGACGACGCCGAGGTCGAAGGCCTGGTGCCGCAGCCGGTGTTCGTGAAGGGCACGCGCGGCAAGCCCGGCCGCACGGTGTCGCGCCGCGTCGTGCGTTTCGGCCTGAACCCGCCGACTGCGCCGGGCGACTTCGGCCTGACCGAAGAGGGCGGCCTGGCCTGGCTGGTGCGCGCCCGCGAGCTGGACCCGACGATCAAGAAGCGCAAGGGCGACGAAGACGAGCCACTGGTCATCCAGCGCCTGATGCCCGCCGATGCCTTGCGCGTGCGCGGCCGCCACAACGCGGCGAACGCGCTGGCCGCGCTGGCGCTGGCGACGGCCGCTGGCTGCGAGCTGGCGCCCATGCTGCACGGCCTGCGCGAGTACCGCGGCGAGCCGCACCGCGTGGAGTCGGTGGGCAGCATCGCCGGCGTCGAGTTCTTCGATGACAGCAAGGGCACCAACGTCGGCGCGACCGTTGCGGCGATCTCGGGCCTGGGCGCCGACCGCGCGCCGGCCAAGCTGGTGCTGATCCTCGGTGGCGACGGCAAGGGTCAGGACTTCGCGCCGCTGGCCGACGGCGTTCAACGCCATGCGCGCGCGGTCGCGCTGATCGGCCGGGACGGTCCGCAGATCGAGGCCGCGCTGTCGGCCACGGGCGTGCCCATGCAGCGTCACGACACGCTGGAGGGCGCGACCGCCTGGTGCCTGGAACAGGCCCAGTCCGGCGACAGCGTGCTGCTGTCGCCCGCCTGCGCCAGCCTCGACATGTTCCGCAACTACGCCCACCGCGCCGAGGTCTTCGTGGCCACCGTGCAGCAGCTGGCCGACGATCGCGGGGTGGCCTTGTGAACGCGGTGCTGACCGGCTTCCAGGCCAAGCTGCAGTCGCTGTGGAAGCGCGACGGCGGCGAGGACGCCAGCGTGCCGGTGCGCGACTGGGTGTCCACATCCGCCGGCCGGCCCACGCAGCTGCAGGGCTTCGACGTGACCATGGTCTGGGTCGTGCTGTCGCTGATGGCCTTCGGCCTGCTGATGGTCTATTCGGCCTCCATCGCGCTGCCCGACAACCCGCGCTTCTCCAAGTACCTGCCCACGCATTTCCTGACGCGGCACATGGTGGCCATCGGCTTTGCGCTGGTGGCGGGTCTGGTGACCGTGCAGATCCCCGTCGCCGTGTGGGAGCGCTGGGCGCCGTGGGTGTTCGTCGTCGCGCTGGTGCTGCTGGTGCTGGTGCTGATCCCCGGTGTCGGCAAGGTGGTCTATGGCGCGCGGCGCTGGATCCCGCTGGGCGTCATGAACTTCCAGCCGTCGGAGCTGGCCAAGTTCGGCATCGCGCTGTATGCGGCCAACTACATGATGCGCAAGATGGACGCGCGGGAGAACTTCTTCCAGGCCGTCACGCCGATGGCGATCTCGCTGGCCTTCGTGGGCCTGCTGCTGCTGGCCGAGCCGGACATGGGCGCCTTCATGGTCATCGCCTGCATCGCGATGGGCATCCTGTTCCTGGGCGGTGTCAACGGCCGCATGTTCCTGCTGATCACGCTGGTGCTGGTGGGCGCCTTCGTGCTGATGATCTCGTTCAGCGAGTTCCGCCGCGAGCGCATCTTTGCCTACCTCAACCCCTGGGATGAGAAGTACGCCCAGGGCAAGGCCTACCAGCTGACGCACAGCCTCATCGCGTTCGGCCGCGGCGAATGGGTGGGGCAGGGCCTGGGCAGCAGCGTCGAGAAGCTGCACTACCTGCCCGAGGCTCACACCGACTTCCTGCTGGCCGTCATCGGCGAGGAGCTGGGCTTTGTCGGCGTGGCCGTGGTCATCCTCGCGTTCTTCTGGCTGACGCGCCGCTGCTTCCTGATCGGCCGCCAGGCCATCGCGCTGGACCGCGTGTTCGCCGGCCTGTATGCGCAGGGCATCGGCATCTGGCTGGGCGGCCAGGCCTTCATCAACATGGGCGTGAACCTGGGCGCGCTGCCCACCAAGGGGCTGACGCTGCCGCTGCTGAGCTTTGGCGGCTCGGCCATCCTGATGAACTGTGTCGCGCTGGCTGTCGTTCTGCGTATCGATCTTGAGAACCGGCAGATGATGCGCGGAGGACGTTCATGACTGAACGGCACCTCGTCGTGATGGCCGCCGGCACCGGCGGCCACGTCATTCCCGGCCTGGCCGTCGCCGAGGAAATGCAGCGCCGCGGCTGGACCGTGTCGTGGATAGGCACGCCGCAGGGCATGGAAAACCGGCTGGTGCCGGCACGCGGCATCGCGCTGGACGCGTTGCCGTTCGCCGGCCTGCGCGGCAAGGGGCTGAAGCACACGCTGCGCGGCATCGTCGGCTTCTTCAAGTCGCTGGGTGCGGCCAAGCGTGTCTACGAGCAGCGCCGCGCGACGGCGGTGCTGGGCATGGGCGGCTATGTCTGCGTGCCGGCCGGCCTGACGGCCGCGCTGACCGGCCGGCCGTTGATGCTGGTCAACGCCGATGCGGCCATGCTGAAGAGCAACTTCGCGCTGAAGCCGTTCGCGAAGCGCATCGCCTTCGGTTTCGATGGCGCGGCGGCGGCCTCCACGTCGGGTGCGGTGGTCAGCGGCAACCCGGTGCGTGCCGAGATCGAGGCGCTGCCGTTGCCGGCCGAGCGCTTCGCCGACCGCATCGGACCACTGCGGCTGCTGGTGCTGGGCGGCTCGCTGGGCGCGCGCGCCTTGAACCAGGCGCTGCCGCAGGCGCTGGCGCTGTGGCCCGAGGACCAGCGCCCGCAGGTGCTGCACCAGTCCGGGCAGGATCACCTGGGCGCCGTCTGGCAGGCCTACACCGATGCTGGCCTGGCGGCGGAGGTGCGGCCCTTCATCGATGACATGGCCGCCGCGCTGGCCTGGGCCGATGTGGTGGTCTGCCGCGCCGGTGCCATCACCGTCAGCGAGCTGTGCGCGGCGGGCTGCGCGGCGGTGCTGGTGCCGCTGGTCGTCAGCACCACCTCGCACCAGCGCGACAACGCGGTGTTCATGGCCCAGCACGGCGCGGCCATCCACCTGCCGCAGGCCGAGCTGACGCCGCAGAAGCTGCATGAACTGCTGAGCGGCCTGGACCGCGCGGCGCTGCTGGCCATGGGCGAGAAGGCGCGCTCGCTGGCCCGGCCTCGCGCGGCGGCACGCGTGGCCGATGAGATCGAAGGAATGTTGAAGTGAAGCACGCCGTACAGCGTTTGCACTTTGTCGGCATCGGTGGTGCTGGCATGAGCGGCATCGCCGAGATCCTGCACAACCTGGGCTTTGCGGTCAGCGGCTCCGACGCGGCCGAGAGCGCCACCACAGAGCGGCTGCGTGCGCTGGGCCTGCGCGTGGAGATCGGCCATGCGGCGCCGCATATCGGCGATGCGCAGGCGCTGGTCACCAGCACGGCCGTCGCGGCCGACAACCCCGAGGTCGCCGCCGCCCGTGCGCGTCACATCCCGGTCGTGCCACGCGCCGTCATGCTGGCCGAGCTGATGCGGCTGCGCCGCGGCATTGCCATTGCCGGCACGCATGGCAAGACCACGACGACCTCGCTGGTCACGGCCATCCTCGTGGAAGCGGGCCTGGACCCGACCTTCGTCATCGGCGGCAAGCTGAACGCGGCCGGTGCCAACTCGCGGCTGGGCCAGGGCGAGTTCATCGTCGTGGAGGCCGACGAGAGCGATGCGTCCTTCCTGAAGCTCAGCCCCGTGCTGTCCGTCGTCACCAACATCGACGAGGACCACATGGACACTTACGGCCATTCGGTCGACAAGCTGCATGCGGCCTTCGTCGAGTTCCTGCACCGCATGCCCTTCTACGGCGCGGCCGTGGTGTGCGCGGACGACGCCGGCGTGCGTGCCATCCTGGGCCGCATCGAGCGGCCGGTGGTCAGCTACGGCCTGAGCGAAGGCGTCAGCGTGCGCGCGGTCAATGTGAAGGCGCTGGCCGGCGCGCAGATGCGCTTCACCTGCCAGCGCGAGGAAGCTCCGGACCTGGACGTGCTGCTGAACCTGGCCGGCGAGCACAACGTGCGCAACGCGTTGGCGGCCATCGCGATCGCGATGGAACTGGACTGCCCGGACGCGGCCATCCTGCAAGGCCTGGCCAACTTCTCCGGCGTGGGTCGCCGCTTCGAAAAACATGGCGAATGGCCCGCCGCCGATGGCGGCCGCTTCTCGCTGATCGACGACTACGGCCACCACCCGGTGGAGATGGCCGCGGTGCTGGCCGCCGCGCGCGGCGCCTACCCGGGCCGCCGTCTGGTGCTGGCCTTCCAGCCGCATCGCTACACGCGCACGCGTGACTGTTTCGCCGATTTCGTGCGCGTGATGAAGGGTGCCGACGTGGTGTTGCTGACCGAGGTGTACTCGGCCGGCGAGGCGCCCATTGACGGTGCCACCGGCCGCGCGCTGGCCGACGCGGTCGGCACGCCGCACTTCGTCAACGCCGTGGCCGACATGCCCGCCGCGCTGGCCCGGCTGACGCGCGACGGCGACGTCGTCATCGGCATGGGTGCCGGCTCCATGAGCAGCCTGCCGGTGCGCGTGAACCAGCATTTCCAAGGAGGCGCAGCATGACGTCGCCTGTCAATCTGAACATCGATGCGAAGTCGCTCGGCAAGGTGGCCGTGCTGTTCGGCGGCACCAGCGCCGAGCGGCCGGTGTCGCTGATGAGTGGCACCAATGTGCTGGAGGCGCTGACGTCCATCGGCGTCGATGCCCACGCCTTCGATCCCGCCGAGCGTCCGCTGCAGGCGCTGAAGGACGAGGGTTTCGAGCGCGCTTTCATCGCGCTGCACGGCCGCGGCGGCGAGGACGGCACGCTGCAGGGCGCGCTGGAATGGCTGGGCATTCCGTACACGGGCTCCGGCGTGACGGCCTCCGGCGTCGCGATGGACAAGACCATGACCAAGCGCGTCTGGGGCACCGAAGGCCTGCCGACGCCGCAGTACCTGGCGCTGGCCCGTGCCGAGCTGACGCGCGAGCGCGTCCGCCAGATCCCCGATGAGCTGGGCCTGCCCGTCATCGTGAAGCCGCCGCATGAAGGTTCCAGCATCGGCATCACCAAGGCCGTGGGCTATTCCGACATGCAGGGCGCCGTCGAGCTGGCGCTGGGCTTCGACGACGAACTGCTGTTCGAGCAGTGCATCGAAGGCCCCGAGGTCACGTGTGCCGTGCTGGGCCAGGGCGACACAGCCGTCGCGCTGCCGGTCGTCGAGATCCGTGCCGAGGGTGGCGACTACAGCTACGAGAACAAGTACGTGTCCAACGACACCAAGTATTTGTTCGGCACGCTGCCCGCAGCGCTGGAGGCTGAGATCCAGCAACTGGTGCTGAAGGCCTACCGCCTGCTGGGCTGCCGTGGCTGGGGCCGCGCCGACCTGATGCTGCGCAAGGCCGACATGAAGCCCTTCCTGCTGGAGATGAACACCAGCCCCGGCATGACCTCGCATTCGCTGGTACCCAAGGCCGCCCAGGCCGTGGGTATTGCCTACCCGCAGCTGTGCCTGTGGCTGCTCTCGCAAGCGAGGTTGGACCGCAGGTGAACTCCGCCCTCGCCACCGCCGCATTGCCCGCCGACGTTCGCCTGATGAACGTCGTGTCGGCGCTGCTCGTCGCCGCGCTGCTGGGCACGGTGGCGTGGACGGCGATGCGCTGGGTGGTGCGGCTGCCGGCGTTCAACCTGCGCGCCATCCAGGTGGAGGGCGACGTCAGCCGCAACAGCGTCGCGTCACTGCGCGCCAATGCGCTGCCGCGACTGCAGGGCTCCTTCCTCAGCATGAATCTGAAGGACGGCCGTGCCGCGTTCGAGGCCGTGCCCTGGGTGCGCCACGCGCAGCTGACCCGGGTCTGGCCCATGCGGCTCAAGGTCAGGCTGGAGGAGCACCGCGCCGCCGCCTACTGGGAAGCGCGCGTGGAGGGCGCCGACGCCGCGTCCGAAGCAACCGCCGAGCGCGCGCTGGTCAACAGCTTCGGCGAAGTCTTTCAGGCCAACCTGGGTGATGTCGAGGACGAGAACCTGCCGGTGCTGGCCGGTCCGTCTCACGCAGCGGGCGCGATGTTGCAGATGTGGCGCGCGCTGTCGCCGGCCGCCGAGAAGCTGGGCGAGAGCATCGAACGGCTGGACCTGTCCGGCCGCGGCTCCTGGCGCGCGACGCTGGGCAGCGGCGCCGTCGTCGAGCTGGGCCGCGGCGCCGAGGCCGAGGTGGTCGAACGCTTTGGGCGCTTTGCCCACTCCATCACGCAGGTCACGGCGCAGTACCACAGCCCCTTGCTGTCGGCCGACCTGCGCCACGCCGACGGCTACGCGGTCAGGCTGCGCGGCGTGACGACCCAGATTCCGGGGAAACCCGTAAATAGAAAACGTTGAGGACGGACATGGCCAAGGAATACAAGGATCTGGTCGTCGGTTTGGATATCGGTACCGCCAAGATCATGGCCGTCGTGGCCGAGGTTTTGCCGGGCGGTGAATTGCGCATCGCCGGCCTGGGCGTGGCGCCGTCACATGGCCTCAAGCGCGGTGTCGTGGTCAATATCGATGCGACCGTGCAGTCCATCCAGCAGGCCTTGAAAGAGGCCGAAATGATGGCTGACTGCAAAATATCCAGGGTTTATACGGGGATAACCGGCAGCCATATCCGCGGCCAGAACTCCACCGGCATGGTCATCGTGCGTGACAAGGAGGTCACGCCGGTCGATGTGACCCGCGTCGTCGAAACCGCCAAGGCCATCAATATCCCCAACGACCAGCGCCTGCTGCTCGTCGAACCGCAGGAATTCGTCATCGACGGCCACGAGGTGAAAGAGCCCATCGGCATGAGCGGTGGCCGGCTGGAGGTCAAGGTCCATATCGTGACCGGCGCCCAAAGTGCCGCGGAAAACATCGTCAAGTGCGTGCGTCGCTGTGGTTTGGAGGTCGATCAGCTGGTTTTGAACCCGAGCGCCTCAAGCCATGCCGCGCTGACCGCCGACGAACGCGACCTGGGCGTGGCGCTGGTGGATATCGGCGCCGGCACGACCGATGTCGCGATATTCACCGGCGGCTCCATCCGCCATACCGCCGTCATTCCCATCGCCGGCGACCTGATCACCTCCGATATTGCGATGGCATTGCGCACGCCGACCAAGGATGCGGAGGAAATCAAGGTCGAGCACGGTGTCGCCAAGCAGCTGCTGGCCGACCCGTCCGACCAGGTGGAAGTGCCCGGTCTGGGCGACCGCAACCCCCGCATGTTGTCCAAGCAGGCGCTGGCCGGCGTCATTGAACCGCGCGTCGAGGAAATCTTCTCGCTGGTGCACCAGGTCATTCGCGAGTCCGGGTATGAGGAATTGCTGTCCTCCGGCATCGTGCTGACCGGCGGATCGGCCGTCATGCCCGGCATGGTGGAACTCGCCGAGGATATTTTTCTGAAACCTGTCC
>CAMLKW010000195.1 GCA_946480605.1 uncultured Roseateles sp.
GAAATCAACCTGCCCGGCATCAACCAGGTCAACGTCAACGACAAGGCCGGGCTGAACTTCTCGGCGGCGCTGAAGTCCTTCCTGCGCCAGGATCCGGACATCATCATGGTGGGCGAGATCCGCGACCTGGAGACGGCCGACATCGCCATCAAGGCGGCGCAGACGGGCCACATGGTCATGTCCACGCTGCACACCAACGATGCGCCCAAGACGCTGACCCGGCTGCTGAACATGGGCGTCGCGCCGTTCAACATCGCGTCCAGCGTGCTGCTGATCACCGCCCAGCGACTGGTGCGCCGCCTGTGCGAGAACTGCAAGGCGCCGGCCGACTATCCCCGCGATGCGCTGATCAAGGCCGGCTTCGTCGAGGAAGACTTCGACGGCAGTTGGAAGCCCTACCGCGCGGTGGGCTGCAACAACTGCACAAATGGTTACCGAGGCCGTGTGGGCCTTTACCAAGTGATGCCCATCACGGAGGACATCCAGCGCATCATCCTGGCCGAGGGAACGGCGATGGACATCGCCGAGCAGGCCAGGAAGGAAGGCGTGCGTGACCTGCGCCAGTCGGGCCTGGTCAAGGTGCGCATCGGCGTCACGACGCTGGAAGAAGTCCTGTCGGCCACCAACGAATAAATCGATCGCGAGGAAACCGCATGGCCACTGCCACCGCTGCAGCAAAAGGCGTCAAGGACTTCGTCTTTGAGTGGGAAGGCAAGGACCGCAACGGCAAGATCGTCAAGGGTGAACTCCGCGCGGGCGGCGAGGCCATGGTCAGCGCCACGCTGCGCCGCCAGGGCATCCTGGTCAACAAGGTCAAGAAGCGCCGCTCCAGCGGCGGCACCTCGATCAAGCAGAAGGACATCGCCGTCTTCACGCGCCAGATCGCCACGATGATGCGTGCCGGCGTGCCGCTGCTGCAGTCCTTCGACATCGTGGCCCGCGGCAGCACCAACCCGCGCCTGACACGGCTGCTGAACGACATCCGCCAGGACGTCGAGACCGGCACCAGCCTGTCCTCGGCCTTCCGCAAGCACCCGATGTATTTCGACGCCCTCTACTGCAATCTGGTCGAGGCCGGCGAAGCGGGCGGCATTCTGGAAGCCCTGCTGGACCGGCTGGCGGTCTACCAGGAGAAGACCGTCGCGATCAAGAACAAGATCAAGTCGGCGCTGACCTACCCCATCGCCGTCATGGTGGTGGCCTTCATCGTCGTCGCGGTCATCATGATCTTCGTCGTGCCGGCCTTCAAGGACGTGTTCCAGTCCTTCGGCGCCGACCTCCCGGCGCCCACGCTGATGGTCATCGCAATGTCGGAGTTCTTCGTCTCCTACTGGTGGGCCATCTTCGGCTCGCTGGGGGGAGGCATCTACTTCTTCATCCAGAGCTGGAAGCGCTCCGAGAAGATGCAAAAGCGCATGGACCGCCTGCTGCTGAAGATCCCGGTCTTCGGCGCGCTGATGTACAAGTCCGCCGTGGCGCGCTGGACACGCACGCTGTCGACGATGTTCGCGGCCGGCGTGCCGCTGGTCGAGGCACTCGACTCCGTTGGCGGCGCGTCGGGCAATGCGGTCTTCCAGGAAGCCACCGAGCAAATCCAGCGCGACGTGTCCACCGGCGCGGCACTGACCACCTCCATGCAAACCACCGGCATCTTTCCGACCATGGTGCTGCAGATGGCCTCCATCGGCGAAGAGTCGGGCTCGCTGGACCACATGCTGGCCAAGGCCGCCGAGTTCTACGAGGACGAAGTCGACGAAGCCGTCAAGGGCCTGTCCGCGCTGATGGAGCCCATCATCATCGTCTTTCTGGGCGGCCTCATCGGCGGCATCGTCGTCGCGATGTATCTGCCGATCTTCAAGCTGGGCCAGGTCGTGTGATGGACTGGCGCCGCGACGCCCGCGTCGCGGCGGCCTGAACGTCAAAAGCGGTTAGATTCGGCGCCGCTCCCAGCCCCACAGCGCCCACATCATGCCCATTGCCTCCATCGACTGGTCCGTCTGGCTCTCGCCCTGGGTGCTGGGCATCCTGGGGCTGTGCATCGGCAGCTTCCTGAACGTCGTCATCCACCGGCTGCCCCAGATGCTGGAACGGCAATGGCTGCACGAGTCCGCCGCGCAGCTCATCGACGCGCCCACGATGGCCCGCGTCGCCCAGCTGCCGCTGGCCCAGACCGAGAAGCTGGCCAAGGATGTCGATGCCTACGGCACCCGCATCGAGGAACTGCCCCCGCTGGGCATCTCGCGCCCCCGTTCGCGCTGCCCGCATTGCGGCCACCAGCTGCGCTGGCACGAGAACCTGCCCCTGGTCGGCTGGCTGCGGCTGGGCGGCAAGTGCACCGCCTGCAAGGCACCCATTTCCGCGCGTTACCCCGTCATCGAGGCCGTGACCGGCCTGGCCTTCGCCGCGCTGTCCTGGCGCTTCGGCGCCCAGCCCACCACGCTGCTGTGGTGCGGCTTTGTGGCCGCGTTGATCGCGCTGGCGATGATCGACTGGGACACCACGCTGCTGCCCGACAGCATCAACCAGCCGCTGTTGTGGGCCGGTCTGCTGGCCGCGCTGATGGGCTGGACCATCCCGCTGGACAAGGCCCTGATCGGCGCCGTGGCCGGCTACCTGTCGCTGTTCTGCGTGGCCTGGCTGTACGAGCGCCTGCGCGGCCAGATCGGCATGGCGCCAGGCGACTTCAAGCTGCTGGCCGCCCTGGGCGCCTGGCTGGGCTGGCCCATGCTGCTGCCCATCATCCTGGGCGCGTCCGCCGTCGGTGCCGTCGTGGGCGTGCTGATGAAGCTGACCTCCAGCCTGCGCGAAGGCCGCTACGTGCCCTTCGGCCCCTTCCTGGCCGGGGGTGGCCTGGTGGTGCTGTTCGCCGGCCCGCAGACGGTGCTGGGCTGGCTGGGCTGGGCCTGACCCGATGAGGGTTGGGCTGACCGGCGGTATCGGCAGCGGCAAGAGCACGGTCGCCGGCTTCCTGCTTGAGGCCGGCGCCGCCATCGTGGACACCGATGCCATCTCGCGCGCGCTGACGCTGCCCGGCGGTGCCGCCATGCCCGCCATCGCGCAGCAGTTCGGGGCCGACTTCGTCACCGCCGACGGTGCCCTGGACCGCGACCGCATGCGGGCGCTGGCGTTCTCCGACCAAGCGGCCAAGCGCCGGCTGGAGGCCATCCTGCATCCGCTGATCACGGCCGAGGCGCTGGCCCAGGCGGATGCAGCCTCCACGGCGCTGGTGGTGTTCGACGTGCCGCTGCTGGTCGAGTCGGGCCGCTGGCGCGCGCGGGTCGCCCGCGTGCTGGTGGTCGACTGCAGCACCGAGACGCAGATCGCACGCGTGCTGCAGCGCCCCGGCTGGACGCGTGAACGCGTGGAAGGTGCGCTGGCCGCCCAGACCCGCCGAGAGGACCGCCGCGCGACGGCCGACGCCGTCATCTTCAACGACGGACTGTCGCTGGAAGCACTCAGACGCGAGGTGGGCAGCCTGGCCGCACGCTGGGGCTGTGGAACAATGGCCGCGCCCTGATCGCAGTCCATTCCGAGGCACCTTTGGTCCTGTACGAGTACCCGTTCAACGAGAGCATCCGAACGATGCTTCGCCTCGAACACCTGTTCGACCGCTTCGGCGCACTGATGGCGCGCGAGACCGCGCTGGACCACCACTTCGCGCTGGTCACGCTGTTCGAGATCCTCGACGTCGCCTCGCGCGCCGACCTGAAGAGCGACCTGCTGAAGGAGCTCGACAAGCACAAGGCCCAATTCAACAGCTATCGCGGCAGCCCCGGCCTGGACGAATCCCGGCTCGATGAAGTCGTCGCCCGCATCGACGGAGCCTTCCAGCGCCTGAACGCATTGAGCGGCAAGACCGGCGTGGCGCTGACCAGCAACGACTGGCTGATGAGCATCCGCAGCCGCATCAGCATCCCCGGCGGCACCTGCGAGTTCGACCTGCCGGCCTACTACCACTGGCAGCAACTGCTGCCGGTGCGTCGCCGCAAGGACTTGATGCAGTGGGCGCAGTCACTGATGCCGCTGGCCGAGGCCTTGCAGGTGCTGCTGGCGATGGTGCGCGACTCCGGTGCGCCGCACAAGGTGGCCGCCACCGCGGGCCAGTTCCAGCAGAGCCTGCCCGCCGGCCGCGTCTACCAGTTGCTGCGCATGCGGCTGGATCCCAGCCTGGGCCTGATCCCAGAGATCTCCGGCCACCGCCTGATGGTGTCCATCCGCCTGATGCGTCAGGACGAGGAGGGCCGGCTCAAGCTGGCCGCCGAGGACGCGGGCTTCGAGCTGACCTTGTGCGCATGAGCGACGGCAAGGCACCCAAGGAACGCATCGTCCGCTGCCCGCAATGCAGCGGCGACAGCGTGTTCGCTCCCAGCAACCGCTGGCGGCCGTTCTGCAGCGAACGCTGCCGCCAAATCGACCTGGGCGCCTGGGCCAGCGAGTCCTTCCGCGTGCCGGCCACGCCACCGCAGGATCCGGACGAATCCGGACCCGGCGAAGTCATGCATTGAGCAGCCGGCGCGACACCAGCTCGCGCCGCGCGCTCGCGGCATCGGTGAACAAAAAGGCCTGCCAGTCGCGGGCCAGCGCCGCGTCGACGTTGGCGGGATGGTCGTCCAGGAACAGCAGCTCCTGCGGCTGGGCCTCGAAGCGCCGCTCGGCCATCGCAAAGATCTCGGCGCCGGGCTTGATCTGCTTGACCCGGCCCGAGAACAACCCGGACTCGAACCATTCATCGAGCGGGAAGGTCCGGCTCAGATGGTCGGCATAGGGTTCGGGCATGTTGGACAGAAAGTGCAGCGTGTGGCCAGCCGCCTTCAGGTCGCGGATCAGCACGACGGTGGCCGGAATGGCCATCAGCTCGTCCGGCACCGCACGCACGACGGCCTCGACCTCGCCGCGCGGCCAGCCCGTGCGTGCCGAGATGCGGCGCACCACCTCGTCGGCACCGATCAGCCCCTGGTCGAACAAGCCCCAGTCACCGCCGTAGTTCTGGAAGAACTGCGCCGCGGCACGGGCGCCCTGCTCCAGCGTCTCGATGCGCTGCGGCAGCACGCGCGCCAGGAAGCTGGCCGGATGCCAGCGGAACACCACGCCGCCGAAGTCGAAGACGATCTTCATGCGGCGGTGAGCCGAGCCAGCAAGCCCGCCGTGGAGCCATCCAGGCCCGCGGTGTCGCCCGACTCCAGACGCGGCAGCAGCTGGTTGCACAGCGCCTTGCCCAGCTCCACGCCCCATTGGTCGAAGCTGTTGATGCCCCACAGCGCCCCCGTCACGAACACGCGGTGCTCGTACAGCGCGATCAGCGCGCCCAGCGAGCGCGGCGTCAGCGCGTCCAGCACCAGCGTCGTGCTCGGGCGGTTGCCGGGGAAGCTGCGATGGCGCGACAGCACGTCGCGGTCCAGCGTGGCCGACGCGGTCGGCGCCTTCTCGGTCAGCGCCTCGGCCGCCGTCTTGCCCTGCATCAGCGCCTGGCTCTGCGCGAGGCAGTTGGCCAGCAGCTTGCGGTGCTGGTCGGCGAGCTTCCCGGCCAGCTCGCCATTGGCGCCATGGTTGGGGCGCTTCACGGCGATGAACTCGACCGGGATCACGTCCGTGCCCTGGTGCAGCATCTGGAAATAGGCGTGCTGGCCGTTGGTGCCGGCCTCGCCCCAGACGACCGGCGAGGTTCCCAGCGACAGCGCATTGCCGTCCAGGTCCACGCCCTTGCCGTTGCTCTCCATCTCCAACTGCTGCAGATAGGCCGGCAGGCGGCGCAGGCCCTGGTGGTAGGGCGCGACGCTGCGGCTCGTGAAGCCGTGGAAGTTGCGATACCAGATGTCGATCAGGCCGAGCAGCACGGGCAGGTTCTGCGCCAGCGGCGTGGAAGCGAAATGCTGGTCCATCGCGTGTGCGCCGGCCAGCAGTTCGCGGAAGTTGTCGGCACCGACCGCGATGGCGATCGGCAGGCCGATGACCGACCACAGCGAGTAGCGGCCGCCTACCCAGTCCCAGAAGCCGAAGGCGGTGGCTATGCCGAACGCTGCAGCGGCGGCGGTGTTGCTGCTGGTGGCGACGAAGTGACGCGCGATGTCGGTGGCGCCGGCGGCCAGGAACCAGGCCTTGGCGGCCTGCGCGTTGGCCAGCGTCTCCTGCGTCGTGAAGGTCTTGGACGCAATGACGAACAGCGTGTGCTTCGCGTCCAGGCCGGCCAACACGGGCGCCAGGTCGTGGCCATCCACGTTGGAGACGAAATGCAGTCTCAGGTCGCGCCGCGTGAACGCCTGCAGCGCCTGCACGACCATGGCCGGGCCGAGGTCGCTGCCGCCGATGCCGATGTGCACGACGTCCGTGATCTCACCGCGCTCGCCGCGCCGCACGCTCTCGGCGAATGCCAGCATGGCGTCCAGCGAAGCCTGCACCTCGGCGTTGAACGGCGCGTCGCTGCCGGCAGGCGCGCGCAGTGCCGTGTGCAGCACCGCGCGGCCTTCGGTGTGGTTGACCGGGTCACCGCGCAGCAGCGCGTCGCGGCGGGCTTCCAGCCCGCAGTCGCGCGCCAGCTTCAGCAGCAGCACCAGCGTCGGCGCGTCGATGCGGTTCTTGGACAGGTCGGCGAAGACCTCGGGCGCCTCGAAGGACAGCGCACCGAAGCGGCCCGCATCGGTCTTGAGGGCGTCGCGGATGTCGAAGCCGCGACCACTCGCGGCGTAGTGGGCCTGCAGTTCGGCCCAGGCGGGAGAGAGGTCGCAGCGGGTCGTCATGTCAGGCGGCCTCGATGAGCTTGTCGAGCTTGCCGGCGTCGACGGCGAACAGGCGGATGCCCTCGGCCAGCTTCTCGGTGGCCATCGCATCCTCGTTCAGCGCGAAGCGGAAGGCCGCCTCGTCCAGATGGATGGCGGGCACATTCAGCGCCTTGGCCGGGTCCAGCGCGCGCTCGAGCTTGGCGTCGGTCGCCTGCAGTTGCGCCAGCAGATCGGGGCTGATGGTCAGCAGGTCACAGCCGGCCAGCGCCTGGATCTGGCCGATGTTGCGGAAGCTCGCGCCCATCACCTCGGTCTTGATGCCGTGCTGCTTGAAGTAGCCGTAGATCTGAGACACCGACTTCACGCCGGGGTCGTTGACGCCGGCCATGCTGGCCTCGTCCCAGCTGGGGCCAGCGGCCTTCTTGTACCAGTCGTAGATGCGGCCGACGAAGGGCGAGATCAGCTGCACCTTGGCCTCGCCGCAGGCCACGGCCTGGGCGAATGCGAACAGCAGCGTCAGGTTGCAGCGGATGCCTTCGCGCTCCAGCTCCGCGGCGGCCTGGATGCCTTCCCACGTCGAGGCCAGCTTGATCAGCACGCGCTCGCGCGGGATGCCGGCGGCTTCGTACAGGCCGATGATGCGGCGCGCGCGGGACAGGCTGGCGGCCTTGTCGAAGGACAGGCGGGCATCGACCTCGGTCGACACGCGGCCCGGCACGACCTTCAGGATCTCCAGGCCGAAACGCACCAGCACGTGGTCGACGATCTCGTCCAGCGGCTTGCCGCGATGGGCTTCGACGGTCTCCTTCAGCAGCGGCGCGTAGTCGGGCGACTGCACGGCCTTCAGGATCAGCGAAGGGTTGGTCGTCGCGTCGCGCGGGGCGAACTGTGCGAGCTGCAGGAAATTGCCGGTGTCGGCAACGACGGTGGTCAGGGCTTTGAGCTGGTCGAGCTGATTCATGGACTGCCTCATGCGGATCGCGGATTGACCCCGCGAAGAAACTGCTGCATAGTATTTCACGAAACTTAGTTACACAACGGTTAGCGCCCCCTGCGTGGGCCTGGCCTGGAGACGCTTCCGATGTCCTTCGATCTCGTGTTCTTTGGCGGTACCGGCGACCTGACATGGCGCAAGCTGATGCCCGCGCTCTTCCAGGCCTTCCGGCACGGCAAGCTGCCCGAAGGCGGCCGAATTCTCGCCGTCGCACGTGACGAGCAGACGGACGAGCGCTACCGCGAGTGGCTGAAGGAGCGCTTCCGCGAGGTGGACGGCGCCAAGCGCCCCAGCGACGAGGAGTTCGAGCGCTTCGCCGCCCTCATCCACTACCTGCGCATGGACCTGTCCAAGCCGGACAGCTACCAGACGCTGAAGGACTGGCTGGACGCCCGCAACGCCGACACCGTGGTGCTGTACCTGGCCACCAGCCCGCACCTGTTCACCGGCATCTGCCAGCAGTTGGGCGCCGTGGGCCTGAACCACGACAAGGTGCGCGTGGTGCTGGAGAAACCGCTGGGCCACGACCTGGCCAGTGCGCAGGAGATCAACCGCGCGGTGCGCTGCGTATTTGCCGAAAGCCAGGCCTTCCGCATCGACCACTACCTGGGCAAGCCGTCGGTGCAGAACCTGATGGCGCTGCGCTTCGGCAACGCGCTGTTCGAGCCGCTGTGGCGCCGCGAGAGCATCGCCAACATCCAGATCACGCTGGCCGAGCGCCTGGGCGTGGGGACGCGCGGCGCGTTCTACGACGGCACCGGCGCACTGCGCGACATGATCCAGAACCATGCGCTGCAGTTGCTGACGATGATCGCGATGGAGCCGCCGAGCAGCAACGATGCCGACGCCATCCGCGACGAGAAGCTCAAGGTGCTGCGCTCGCTCAA
>CAMLKW010000196.1 GCA_946480605.1 uncultured Roseateles sp.
CGAAGCCGCCGAACACCACCGAATGGATGGCGCCGATGCGCGCGCAGGCCAGCATTGCGAACGCGGCCTCGGGGATCATGGGCATGTAGATCAGCACGCGGTCGCCTGCGCCCACGCCCTGCTCCACCAGCATGGCGGCCATGGCCTCGACCTCGCGCTGCAACTCGGCAAAGCTGTAGACCCGCTCCTCACCGACCTCGGTGGACACCCAGATCAGCGCGCGCTCGTTCGGCCGTGCGGCGGCATGGCGGTCCACCGCGTTGTGGCACAGGTTGGTCGTGCCGCCGACGAACCAGCGCGCGAACGGCGGGTGGCTGGCGTCGCAGACCTGCTGCGGCGGCGTCTGCCAGTCGATGCGGCGGGCCTGCTCGGCCCAGAAGGCGTCACGCTCGGCGAGCGAGCGGGCATGGAAGTCGGCGTAGGCAATCGGCGTCATGCGGCCAGTGTGGACCTCGGGCACTGACGTCAGTCTGACCTCGCGCAAGCTGTTGCCGTGACGCATTTCAGGGTTTTTACGAACTGCAACGCCAGGCCGGCCGGGGTTTGCCCTGAGAATCGCGCGCTTTACCTCCGCTTCGGTTGACGGTGCCGGGTGCGCCGCCTACCCTGCGCGCCGCCGTACCCGCTCCGCTATCCGGCCCCTGCGGCCCGTTCCCGGCTTCCTTCGTCCCGAATGTCCCTGGCCTCCCTAGCCCTGCTGAATCGCATCGCTGCCGCCGGCTTGCTGGCCGTGGCCTGCGCCGCGCATGCGCAGGGCGTGGCCCAGGCCGCGACGACGCCGCCGCCAGGCACCATGACCGGGGCCTATGGCCAGAGCCTGCAGCAACAGGCCGCAGCGACCGACAAGAACGGCGCCAAGCCTTCGACGGCAGCACCGGCGCAGGACGCCGTCAGCCGCTTTCTCAGCGAGCGGGGCCTGCTGGCCCAGGCGGAGCAGAGCGCGCCGTCGCGGCTGCTCAGCAGCGTGCGCGACACGGCCTCCGACCTGGTGCTGTCGGCCATGAACTTCCTGGGCGTGCGCTACACGCGTGGCGGCAACTCGGTGGAGAACGGCTTCGACTGCAGCGGCTTCACGCGCCACATCTTCGAGATGAGCGTGGGCCTGGTGCTGCCGCGCCGCGCCGACGAGCAGGCCAAGCTCAGCAGCCTGGCCGCCATCCGCAAGGACGAGCTCAAGCCCGGCGACCTGGTGTTCTTCAACACCATGCGGGCCACCTTCAGCCACGTGGGCATCTACGTCGGCGAGGGCAAGTTCATCCACGCCCCGCGCACCGGCAGCGCCGTGCGCGTGGAGGACATGCGCGATGCCTACTGGGCCAAGCGCTTCACCGGCGCCCGGCGCGCGGACCTGAAGGCCGCGGCCGAAACCGGCACCGTGGCTCGCTGAGGCGCTGCCGCGCCGGCCAGCCCGTGGCCGTTCTCAGAAACTGAAGTCCTGCAGGGCGTCGCCCGACAGCGTCAGATCCTGCGTCTTCGGCGTCGCGCCGCTGGCGCGGGCTTCGACGCGGTACTTGGCCGCATCGACCGGCGAGCCGCTCCAGGTGAAGCTGGTGGCCGACGCGGCGTAGGGCGTCGTGACCGGCGCAGCCAGCGGCAGGCGCAGCGAGTAGGCACCGCTGACACTGTCCGCGTTGGCATAGCCGACCTCGACGGTCGGACCACCGATCAGCGTCTGCAGCGCGCGCACGCTGCCCTCGGTGTTGGCCGTGCTGCCCGCCAACCTGATCGTGCCGCTGACGTTCGCCCAGGAGGTCGACACCGGCGGCACGATGCGCACTGTGTCGCTGCCAATGTTGGTGTGTGCCGTCGTCGTCACGGGCACGACGGTCATGATGGTGTTGGCACGGCCGTTGGCCGTGATGACGAGGTCATAGCTGCCCGCCGGCACCGGGTAGAGGATGAATTTGCCGGTCGCGTCCGTCGGCGTCGAGCGCACCGGCACGCCGGCCGTCTGCACCGACACCGTGGCGCCGCCATTGGCCAGCGCCGGGTCGACGTAGCCGACGATGCGCTGGCCCGCATCGCCGATCAACGGGATGACGGCGAGGACGGGCTTGAGCAGCACCTTGCCGGAATTGCCGGCGCGCACGAAGGACTTGCAGGCATCGAAGTCGATCGCGAAGTCGGCCACCTGGTTGGGCTCGACGGTCAGGTTGGCGTTCATCTTGAGGCCGCTCTGCAGCCCGCTCGGCGTGTCGACGGCCTGCTCGCCGCCGCCGGCCAAGACGACCGAGTTGGCCAGCGGATTGGCCGCCGTGTTGGCCGACAGCACCAGGCGCAGTTGCTGGTAGGTGCCGGCCGGCAGCTGCGCCTGGCCCAGCATCGTCATCGCGCCGTTGGAGAGCGCCAGCAGGTCGATGCGTTGCGGCGTGGTCAGCGTGATGTCGGTCCAGCCGGTGGCGCCCGCCTCGGCCGAGGCACTGCTGTGCACGCGCACCTTCTCGACGGTCACGTAGACATGGTCGAAGCCGCAGGCCGGAGCATCGGTCAGGGACACGCGCAGCGTCCCCATGGTGTTGATGGGCGCCCCGGCATCGTCGCCGCCGCCACCGCAGGCAGTCAGCGCGGCGGCGAAGAGGATCGGCAGGGCGGAGCGCGTCGCGGCATGAAATGAAGTGCTGGACATGGCGATCTCCTCGCTGGTTCTGAGTCGCACAGCCTAGGAGGCCCGGCTCCCGCGCGCTGTCGGCGGCCGGCCGCAGCCGCCGTCGGCGCTGTCTGACACCGCCGCATGAATCCGTTCGGCAGCCGCGCGCCCCTCTCGCCGGTCCTGCACCGCGTTCAGGTCAGGTCCTCTCCCGCTTGGCCACCAGCGTCAGGATCTCGTAGCTGGCGCACAGCTCGCCGCGCTGGTTGGTCACGGCCACGTCCCAGCCGATGACGCCTTGCGCGGGCTGGTCGTCCCGCGGCGGGCGGTCGATCTTGCGCTTGGCGGTCAGCCGCGCCTGGATGGTGTCGCCGATGGCGACCGGCGTGACGAAGCGCAGGTTCTCCAGGCCGTAGTTGGCCAGCACCGGGCCAGGCGCCGGGCTGACGAACAGGCCCGCGGCCGCCGACAGCACGAAATAGCCGTGCGCGATGCGCTGGCCGAAGGGCGACTGCTTGGCCGCGACCTCGTCGAAGTGCATGTAGAAGTAGTCGCCCGACAGGCCGCCGAACGCGACGATGTCGGCCTCGCCCACCGTGCGGCGGTGCGTCAGCAGGCTCATGCCCACTTCCACGTCTTCGAAGTAGCGGCGGAACGGATGGATGTCGCTCTCGGTGACCGTGCCGCCGCGCTGGTACTCGCCGGTGACGGCCGAGATCATCGTCGGCGAGCCCTGCACGGCGCAGCGCTGCAGGTAGTGCTTCACCGCGCGCAGGCCGCCCAGCTCCTCGCCGCCGCCGGCGCGGCCGGGGCCGCCGTGCTTCAACCTGGGCAGCGGCGAACCATGGCCGGTGTTCTCCAGTGCGGCCTCGCGATCCAGCACCAGCATGCGGCCATGCCAGGCGGCGAAGGTCGGCACGGCCTGCGCGGCCAGCGCCGGCGTCTTCGTGCAGACGGTGCCCACCAGGCTGCCGCGGCCCAGCGTGGCCAGGTGCAAGGCCTCCTCGAAGTCGCCGTATGGCATCAGCGTCGTCACCGGGCCGAAGGCCTCGACATGGTGGGCGTCGCTGCCGGCCGAATCGCGCGCCAGCAGCAGTGTCGGCGCGAAGAAGGCGCCGTCGCCGACGCCCTCGCCCTTGGGTGCAAAGCCGTCCTTCGCCGACAGCAGCACCTCGCACTGCGCCGCCAGCTGGGCCACGCGCTCGGCCACGTCGGCCTGCTGGGCCTTGCTGGCCAGCGCGCCCATGCGCACGCCTTCGACGGCAGGGTCGCCCACCACCGTCCTGGACAGGCGCGCCTTCAGCGCCGTGCCGACCGCCTCCACCAGGTGGCGTGGCACGAGGGTGCGGCGGATGGCCGTGCACTTCTGGCCGGCCTTGGCCGTCATCTCGCGCGTGACCTCCTTGATGAAGAGGTCGAACTCCGGGTCGTCCGGCGTCACGTCGGGCGCCAGGATGGCGCAGTTCAGGCTGTCGGCCTCGGCGTTGAACGGGATGCTCTTCTTCAGCAGGTTGGGGTGTGCCTTCAGCATCAGCGCGGTGTCGGCGCTACCGGTGAAGGTGACCACGTCGGCCTCGTCCAGCCGCTCGAACAGGTCGCCCGTGCCGCCGATGATCAATTGCAGCGCGCCGGCCGGCACCAGGCCCGAGTCGACGATGAGTCGCACACAGGCCTCGGCCACATAGCTGGTGGCCGTGGCCGGCTTCACCAGGCAGGGCATGCCCGCCAGGAAGCTGGGCGCGAACTTCTCCAGCATGCCCCACATCGGGAAGTTGAACGCGTTGATGTGCAGCGCGACGCCGCGCTTGGGCACCAGCACGTGGCTGCCGATGAAGTGGTTGTCGGCGCCCAGCCGCATGGTCGGCCCCTCATGCAGCACGTTGCTGCTGGGCAGGTCCTTGCCGCCAATGGAGGCGTAGGCGAACAAGGTGCCGATGCCGCCCTCGATATCGATCCACGAGTCGCTGCGCGTGGCGCCCGTGTAGGCGCTGATCGCGTACAGCTGCTCCTTGCGTTCCAGAAGATACGCAGCCAGCGCCTTCAGCACGCGAGCGCGGTCCTGGAAGTGCGTGCGCAGCAGGCCGGGCAAGGCCGTGCCGCGCGCAAAGCTCATCGCCTCCGCGAAGTCCAGCGCTTCCTCGTGCGTGTGGGCGACGACGCGGCCGTTGATCGCGCTCGCCAGCGGTTTGGCGGCCGTGGCGCCGACCCAGCGGCCGGCGATGTAGCTTTGAAGTGGTTTCACTTGATGAGCACCCACTTGCCGTCCTTGATCTGCACCATCACGCGGGCGCGCTGGTCCAGGCCCAGGTGGTCGCCGGCCGACATGTTGAACACGCCGTGCGCGCCGGCCACGTTCTTCACGTTCTCCAGCGCATCGCGCAGCGCGGCGCGGAAGGCGGGCGTGCCGGGCTGGGCCTTCTTCAGCGCCTCGGGCGCGGCGGCGGCCAGCAGCAGGCCGGCATCCCAGGCGTGGCCGCCGAAGGTGGACACGCTGCCCTTGCCATGCGCGGCCTCGTACTTGGCGATGTAGGCCTCGGCGCTCTTCTTCACCGGGTGGTCGGCCGGCAGTTGCGACGCCACCAGCACCGGGCCGGACGGCAGCAGCGTGCCTTCCACGTCCTTGCCGCCCACGCGCAGGAAGTCGTTGTTGGCCACGCCGTGGGTCTGGTAGATCTTGCCGGCGTAACCACGCTCCTTCAGCGCCTTCTGCGGCAGCGCGGCGGGCGTGCCCGAGCCGGCGATGAGGATGGCTTCGGGGCGTGCCGCGACGAGCTTCAGCACCTGGCCGGTCACGGAGGTATCCGTGCGGTTGTAGCGTTCGCTCGCGACGATGTTGAGCCGCTTGGTCTGGGCGATCTTGTTGAACTCGCTCCACCAGCCCTCGCCGTAGGCATCGGCAAAGCCGATGAAGGCGGCCGTCTTGATGCCGTTGTCGACCATGTGGGTCACGATGGCCAGCGCCATCATGATGTCGTTCTGCGGCGTCTTGAAGACCCAGCGCTTCTTCGCATCGATGGGCTCGACGATGCGCGCCGAAGCGGCCATGGAGATCATCGGCGTGCCGCTCTCCGACACCGCGTCGATCATCGCCAGCGAGTTGGGCGTGACGGTGGAGCCGATGACGATGTCCACCTTGCTGTCGGTGATGAGCTTGCGCGTGTTGGCGACGGCCGTGGTCGTGTCGGACGCGTCGTCCAGCACGATGTAGTTGACCTTCTGGCCGGCGATGGTCGTCGGCATCAGCGCGAAGGTGTTCTTCTCCGGGATGCCCAGCGAAGCCGCAGGCCCCGTGGCCGAGACCGTGACGCCGACATTGATGTCCGCATGGGCACCCAGCGCGAGGGAAGCGGCGAGGGCAACGGCAACTTGCTTGAACAGTTTCACGGGGGTCTCCTCAGGGTTATGGAACGAGGGTCGGCCGGGGCGCGCGGACCGCGCCCAGGCCGCCAAAGAACAGGTCGCTGACCAGATCGGCCAGCGCCTCGTGCGAAAGCTCGCCATCGGGGCGCAGCCAGGTGAAGGTCCAGTTGATCATGCCAAAGAGCAGCATGGTCAGCGGCTTGTGCAGTTTGGCGTCGCTCAGTTCCGGCCGCACACTGGCAATGGCCGCGGCGAACTCGCCCACGACGCGGCGCTCCACGTCCAGCAGCCGTTCGCGTTCCTCGTCGGCCAGGAACTTGATCTCGCTGGTCAGCACGCGGTGCTGGTCCTGCGCGTCGGCATAGGCTCGCGTGAAACCTTCGATCAGCGCGCGCAGTTGCACCTCGGGCGCCAGTTGCCGGGCCTTCACGTCGTCCACCAGCGTCAGCAGCGCGTGCACATGGCCGTCACAGATCTGCGCCAGCAGTTCCTGCTTGTCCTGGAAGTAGTGGTAGAGCGTCGGCTTGGCCACGCCGCAGGCCTCGGCGACCTGGTTCATGGACGTCGCGCTGAAACCTTGTTCGGCAAACAGCCGGGCGGCGGCGGCGAGGATGTCCTCGCGCTGGGCTTCAAAACCGGGGGCGCGTTTGCGAGCCATCAGCGAGCTTCTATCGTTCGTCGAAGGAGATGACGACCTTGTCGGTCAAAGGGTGGGCCTGGCAGCTCAGGATGAACCCGGCAGCAACCTCGGCCTTGTCGAGCGCGAAATTCTTGTCCATGCGCACCTGGCCCTCGATGAGCTTGCAGCGGCAGGTGGAGCACACACCGCTCTTGCAGGAGAACGGCACGTCCATGCCTTCGCGGGCGGCGGCGTCCAGCAGGCTGGGGTCGCCGGCATGGAACTCGATCTCGCGTGACAGGCCGTCGCGGATGACGGTCACGCGCGCCTCCGGCGCATCGCCGGGCTTGACCTCATGCGGCACCGGCCGGCCGCTCAGCGTCTCCGGCGTGCCGAAGCGCTCGATGTGGATGCGATCGGCCGGCACACCCGAGCCCAGCAGCGCAGCCTCGGCCTGGTCGTTCATCTCGAACGGGCCGCAGACAAAGACTTCGTCAATGCTCGCCGCCGGCACCGGGCCGGACAGGAACACGCTGAGCTTGCCGGCGTCCAGCCGGCCGCCGTACAGCGGCGCGTCGGCGGCCTCGCGGCTGAAGATCAGGTGCAGCGACAGCCGCGTCATGAAGCGGTTCTTCAGGTCTTCGAGTTCTTCCTTGAACATCGTCGACGCGGTGCGGCGGTTCGCGTAGATCAGCGTCGCGCGCGAGGTCGGCTCACGCTCCAGCAGCGCCGTCAGGATGGCCAGGATGGGCGTGATGCCCGAGCCACCGGCGATGAACAGCACGTGGCGCCCTTCGGCCCGCGCGGCCGGCAGCACGAAGCGGCCCTGCGGCGGGTAGGACTCGATGACATCGCCCGCCTTGAGCTGCTCGTGCACCCAGGTCGAGAACGCGCCGCCATCGACGCGGCGGATGCCGACCTGCAGGCGGCGGTCGGAGCAGATGGAATAGCTGCGGCGCAGCTCCTGGCCGCCGACGCTGGCGCGCAGCGTCAGGTACTGGCCGGGCTCGAACGCGAAGCCTTCAGGCGGCGCTTCGAAGCCGACGATCATCGCGTCGTCGGTGTCGCGCTCGACAGAGGTCACGCGCAAGGGGTGGAAGTGCAAGGCCATCTCAGATGGGTTTGAAGTATTCGAAAGGTTCCAGGCACTCGATGCAGCGCCACGTGGACTTGCAGGCGGTGGAGCCGAAGCGGGACAGCTGCTGGGTACTGCCGCTGTCGCAGCGCGGGCAGCGCAGCCGCGGCACGATGCGTATCGCCTGCTCGGCGCTGCACTGCGGTGGCACGATGCCGTATTGCTGCAGCTTCTCGCGGCCCTCGGGCGTGATCCAGTCGGTGCTCCAGGCCGGCGCGCGCTGCAGCGTGACGGTCACCTCGCCGAACTCAGCCAGCGCGGCGCGCACGTCGTCGGCAATCAGCTCGGTGGCCGGGCAGCCACTGTAGGTCGGCGTCAGCACCACCTCGACGCCCGACGCCGTCTCGCGCAGGTCGCGCACGATGCCCAGGTCCACCAGCGTCACCGCGGGGATCTCTGGATCGGGCACCTGCGCCAGGCGCTCGCGGGCGGCGGCGAGGTTCATCACCAGACTCCGCCCGGGTAGGTGCGCTGCAGGAATTGCAGCGTGCCCAGCATGTGGCCCATGTGCTCGCTGTGGATGCCGTCGATGCCGCGCGGCTGCATCGCGCTGTCGCGCGGCGGCGTGAGCGTGGCCTCGGCCATCAGCGCGGCCCAGCGGGCGCGCCATTCGGGCTCCAGTTCGTTCCACGCCGGGCCGACGCCCGCCACGCCGTCGGCGGCGAACAACTCGTTGAAGTAAGGCCACAGCACGCCCAGCGCGGCCTGCATGCGGGCCTTGGATTCGTCGGTGCCGTCGCCCAGCCGCACGACCCAGTCGCTGGAGTGCTGGCGGTGATAGCGCACCTCTTTCAGCGACTTGGCTGCAATGCCGGCCAGCTCGGTGTCGGTGCTGGTCTGCAGGCGGTCGAACAGCAGCTCCAGCCAAGTCGCCATC
>CAMLKW010000197.1 GCA_946480605.1 uncultured Roseateles sp.
CCCGGCATCACCAAGAGCGACCTGTTCGTCATCAACAAGACCGACCTCGCGCCGCACGTCGGCGCCGACCTCGACATCATGCGCAGCGACACGGCCCGCATGCGGCCCGTGAAGCCCTGGGTCATGACCAACCTCAAGACCCGCGAGGGCCTGTCCGAGGTGGTGAGCTTCATCGAGAAGAAGGGCCTGCTCGTTGGCTGACGTCGTTCGTTGACCTGCACGGCTGACGCTGAGTGCGGCGCGCGATGGGGCTGGCGCGACCCGAGTCCATGCTCGCCATGACGGCCCGCTGCGCCTGCTGAAGACGCTGTACCCGGAAGGCGACGCCATCGCCCATGCGGTGCTGGTGCATCCGCCCGGCGGGCTGGTGGGCGGCGACCGGCTGGACATCGCCATCGACGTGCAGCCGGGCGCCCACCTGCTGGTGACGACGCCGGCTGCCACGCGCTTCTACCGGTCCGTGGCGGGCGAGGCCGCGCAGGTGGTGACGGCCCGCGTGGGCGAGGGCGCCCGGCTGGAGTGGGTGCCGCAGGAGACGCTGGCCTACCCGGCCTGTGCGGGCCGCAACGAGGTCAGGCTCAGCCTGGCGCCCGGGGCCAGCCTGTTCGCGACCGAGGTGCTGGGCCTGGGGTTGCCGGCCGCGGGCCAGGCCTTCGAGACGGGCCGGCTGCTGCAACACCTGGAGATCGCTGGCCAGTGGCTGGACCGCGGCTGGCTGGATGCGGCCGATACCGCCTTGCTGGACGGTCCCTGCGGCCTGGCCGGCCGCCGCGTGCTGGGCACCTTGGCCTATGCGCAGACCGGCGTGCTGGTCGATGCCGAGGCCTTGCTGGGCGACAGCCGCGAGCTGCTGGCCGACCAGCCGCTGAGCGGCGCCACGCATCTGGCGGGGCCGCGCGGCGCGGTGCTGCTGGTGCGCGTGCTGGGTGACGAGGTCGAGGCCGTCACGCTGGCCCTGCGGCGGGTGCGGGCGCTGTGGCGCACGCGGCTCTGGGGGCTGGCGGGCGGCGACCCGCGCATCTGGGCCACCTGAGCCGGTTCCATGCGCGCGCCGGCGCATGTCGGCGCTGTCGGCGGCGATCAGCGAGTGCAGCGAAGCCGCTTGCACCGGCCCCAGCTTCACGTGCCGCATGAAGCTGCCGCCCAGAAAAAAGGCCCACGTTGACGTGGGCCTTGAAGGTGTTGACATGGCCGAGGGCTGCATCCGCCGCACGGGCGGTGTGCTGCTGGCGAGGCGGGCTCAGTTGTCGCCGCCCGGGATGTCGCGGCGCAGCTTGACCTTGGTGTCGGCGTTCTTGCGCATCTTGATGTTGATCATCTCGACGCCCAGCGAGAAAGCCATCGCGAAGTAGATGTAGCCCTTGGGCACGGGGTGGCCGAAGCCGTCGGCGACCAGGACCACGCCGACAACCACCAGGAAGCTCAGCGCCAGCATCTTGATGGTGGGATGGTCGGACACGAAGCGGCCGATGGGGCCGGCGAACAGCATCATCAGGCCGACCGAGGCGACCACGGCGGCGATCATGATGCGCACGTCGCTGACCATGCCCACGGCGGTGATGATGGAGTCCAGCGAGAACACCAGGTCGATGATCATGATCTGGATGATCACGGACGTGAAGGCCGCCTTGGCCTTGCTGGCGTTGTTCTCCACCTCGTCCTCGCCCTCCAGCGAGCCGTGGATCTCGACCGTGCTCTTCCAGATCAGGAACAGGCCACCACCGATGAGGATCAGGTCGCGTCCCGAGATGGCCATGCCGAACACCGTGAACAGCGGCTCCACCATGCCGACGATCCACGCCAGCGTCAGCAGCAGGCCGATACGCATGAACATCGCCATGAACAGGCCCAGGCGGCGGGCGAACTCCTGCCGCTCCTTGGGCAGCTTGTCCACCAGGATGCTGATGAAGATGATGTTGTCGATGCCCAGCACCAGTTCCAGCGCGGTCAGCGTGGCAAAGGCGATCCAGGTCTGCGGGTCGGTCAGCAGTTCAAGCATGGGGGGAGGGAGGTGGGCGTAAAAGGCCGGCATTGTCGCAAGGCCAGGCCCTGCTTGTCGCTGACCGATGCTTCGGTTTTTGTTGCGGCCAGGCGTCGCCGGCTCAGCGCAGGCCCAGGGCCTGCAGCAGTTCGGCGGGCGAATAGGGGCGACGACGACGGGGCCAGGCCTCCACCAGCGCCTGCATGCGCGCGTTCAGCGGCGCCTGGCGGTGCAGGCCGTGCGCCAGCCGCACCACCTCGCCGCACAGCGCGTCCACCTCCGTGATGCGGCCGGCGGCCAGATCGTCGGCCATGCTGGAGCGGGCCTGGTCGTCGATGCGCAGCATGCGCGATGCGACCAGGCGGAACAGCGGCGTAGGCAGGCGCAGCACCCGCAGCACGCGGCGCGGCGGCAGCGGCGTCAGCTGGGCCAGCGGGCGCTGCGCCGCGTCCAGCAGGCCCAGCGCCTCCTGCTGCAGCGCGGCGAGCGCGCGCCGGTAGCCGCGCTGCAGCAACTGGTCGCGCAGCGGCCGGCCCGACAGCGCATTGACGGGGTTGTTCAGGTTCATCAGCAGCTTGGCCCATTGCACCGGGGCCAGGTCGGCGTGCAGATTGAGCTTCATGCCTCCGCGCGCCAGCGCGGTCTGCCAGGCGAGCAACGCGACGTCCCCGGCGCGGCCCTCCACCGCCAGCGAGCCGCCGGTGCCGCGGTGGTAGTGGCCCGGTGCCAGCTCGGCGATGTTGAACGGCACCATGCCGGCGTGCCATCGCAGCTGCGGCACGGTGGCGCGGGCCAGCTCGGCATTGGCGACGCCGTTCTGCAGGCTGACGACGGGTGTGCCCTGTGGCAGCGTCAGGCCCAGCGCAGTGGCGGCTTCGGCGGTGGCACCGGACTTCACGCACAGCAGCACCAGGTCGGGCTTCAGGCCCGCTGGCGGCTGCTCGTGCAGGCGCAGTTCCAGCGCCGGTATGCGGCGGTCCAGCCCGTTCTGGTCGGTCAGCCGCAGGCCGTGCTTTCGCAGCCCGGCCAGCACGCGCGGGCGACCGACGAAGTGAACCGGCACGCCGGCCAGTTGCGTCAGGCCGCCGATGAAACAGCCGACGGAGCCGGCGCCCATGACGAGAACGCCGGCCATCGCTTCAGCGCGTCAAACCGGGTGTGCATGGTCGCGCTGGTGCGTCGGGCCGACGCGCTTCTCGATCTCTTCCAGCAGCGGGCGGCCCCAGCCCAGCATGAACAGCGCCTCGCCGACCACGAACATGGGGCCTACCAGCAGGCCCACCAGGTCGTCCACGAAGGCCGGCTTGCGGCCCTCGTAGTAGTGGCCAACGAACTGGAACACCCAGCCCACGACGAAGCTGCCCACGCCGATGACCAGCCAGGCGGCGGTGCTGCCACCCTGGATGGCGGTCATGGCCAGCGCGGTCAGCACGCCGTTGACGATGGCGGTGGCTGCGCCCAGCGCCAGATTGCCGCGCGTCAGATACCACAGCGCGGTGACGGCCCACAGCACGATGGCCGCGTTCATGGGCGTGGCGCCGACGTGGAACTCGGCGCGCGCCAGCAGCGCGCTGACGGCGAAGACGATGAGCGGGATGCCGACGAAGTGCGTCGCGATGTTGCGGCGGTCGCGGTGGTAGGCGGCGTATTGCGCCATCAGGTCGAGAGCGGGGCGGAACAGGCTGGCCATGGTGGGGCTCCGGCGAGGAGATGGGGCTATGCTAGTCCAGCCCGGCGCGGGAGCGTCGCGCCATGACGCGCAAAACCCTCCGCGGAATCCCCAGTTGAGCCCTTTGTCCCTGGTGCCCCTAGCCCGCCGCGCCTGCCTGCTGACCCTGGCTGCCGTGCTGGCGGGTTGTGCCGCCCCGGCTGCGCCGCCGTTGATGCCGGCCGGACAGGGCCAGTCCTTGCACGTGCTGGTGTTCCGCGGCGGCGCCGCGGCGCGGCTGGGGCACAACCATGTGCTGCGGGCCGGCGACCTGCGCGTGGACTGGCCGGCGGCCGGCCCGGTGCTGCGC
Source organism: uncultured Roseateles sp. (assembly GCA_946480605.1). Next base: position 4,000 of record CAMLKW010000197.1, read on the forward strand.
TTCCGGCTGGACGCGCTGGACGTCGACCCGCCCGAGCTGCGCGCCGCGCTGGGCGCCGATTTCGCGAGCGGCGTGGATGCCGACGCGCGTGCCGGCACGCGCGTCAATCTGCTGAAGGCGCTGGACGCCGCGGTCCACCCCGAGGTGGTGGTGCGCACGCTGGCCCAGGTGGGCGAGGGCGCCAGGCGTGCGGTGGAGGCCGAAATCACGCTGCACGGCGTCAGCCGGCGGCAGTGGTTCGCGGTCGAGGTGGACGGCGCGCGGGCGCGCGGCCGGGTGGTGCTGCGCCAGAGCGATTTCGGCCTGCAGCCCTTCACGGTGCTGGGCGGGCTGCTGGCGGTGCAGGACGCGCTGGTGGTGGAGTTCGAGCTGGTTCAGCCCTGAAGCCTCAGCAGCATCAAGTCCTTGTCCAGCCGGCGGCCGTCGGGCAGGCGCACGGCGTCGGGCAGGCGGCCGTAGCGCTGGAAGCCCATGCTCCGGTACAGGCCGACGGCCGGACGGTTGCTGGCGGTGACGCTGAGCGTCAGCTGCGCCAGCCCCGGCATCGCCTGCAGCCGCGCGATGGCGGCGGCCAGCAGGGCCCGGCCAATGCCGCGGCCGACGTGGGTGTCGGCCACCATCATGCCCAGCAGCTGGGCCAGGTGCTGCACCTTGCGGCGCGGTTCGCGCTCGCAGGTCAGCGCGCCCACCACGCGCTCGCCGTCCACGGCCAGCAGCGTGAACAGCGTCGCGCCGCCCTGGCCGCCGGGCAGGCGGTTGCGGTAGCTGGCCAGGTCGCGCCGGCTCTCGGTCTCGGCGTCGGACGTGAAGGCCTCGGGGTGGCCGGCCAGCATGGCGTCGCGCAGCGCCTTGTAGGCCAGCAGGTCGGACTCCTGCATCAGGCGCAGCACGATCTCAGCCATGCAGGTCCGCCGGGTGGTTGAGGTTGGCGAAGGCGGCCTCGTCGTCGAAGCGCGCGACACCGTGCGGCTGGTCGCGCATCCAGCGCAGCACGGCGCGGCCGCCGGCCTGCAGGTGGGCGGCCAGCGGGGTGCGCAGCCGGGCGTGCAGCAGCGCGTGCGTGGGGTGCTCGCGCCCCGCCTGGGCGAACGCCAGGCCGTGGGGCAGGGCGGCGGCCAGCAGGCGCTGCGCGAGGTCGGTCGGCGGCTGCGGGCAGTCGCAGGGCGCGGTCAGCAGCCAGGCGTCTTCGGGAATGGCGTTCAGCCCGGCCAGCATGCCGGCAAGCGGCCCGGCGAACTCCAGGCCGGGCGGGTCGATCAGCACGCGATGGCCCAGCGCGGCGTAGGCGTCGAGGTTGCGGTTGGCGCTGATCCAAAGCCCGGTGGCCTGCGGCGCGAGGTGGTCGATGACATGCGCCACCAGCGGGCGGCCGGCCAGCAGTTGCAGGCCCTTGTCCGCGCCGCCCATGCGGCTGCCGCGGCCGCCGGCGAGGATGAGGGCGTGCAGCTCAGCCACCGATGTAGTGCATCTCGACGCGCGGCTCGGCCGCCACCGCCGCGCTGCCGCGCAGCTGGGAGTAGCGGTCCGCGCGGGCGGTCCACACGCCCGCGATGGCGCCCGCCAGTTGCTCGTCGTTGACCGGCTCCGACCCGCGCAGCAGGGTGCGCAGGTCGTGGCCACGGCTGGCGAACAGGCAGGTGTAGAGCCGGCCCTCGGTGGACAGCCGGGCGCGGTTGCAGTCGCCGCAGAAGGCCTGCGTGACGCTGGAGATGAAGCCCACCTCGCCGGCGCCGTCGGCATAGGCCCAGCGCTCGGCGGTCTCGCCCGGCGCGCTGGCCGACAGCGGCTGCAGCGGGAACTCGGCGGCGATGCGGCGCTGCACCTCGGCCGAGGGCAGCACCTGATCCATGCGCCAGCCGTTGGTGGCGCCCACGTCCATGTACTCGATGAAGCGCAGCGTCACGCCGCGACCGCGGAAGTGGCGCGCCATCGGCAGGATCTGGTCGTCGTTGACGCCGCGCTGCACCACCATGTTGACCTTGATGGGCCCGAGGCCCGCGGCCTGTGCGGCGGCAATGCCGTCCAGCACGTCGGCGACCGGGAAGCCCACGTCGTTCATGCGCTGGAACACGGCGTCGTCGAGGCCGTCCAGACTGACCGTCAGGCGGTTCAGGCCGGCCGCCTTCAGGCCGGCCGCCTTCTTCACCAGCGTGGAGCCGTTGGTGGTCAGCGTCAGGTCCAGCGCGCGGCCGTCGGGTGTGCGCAGTTGGGCCAGCATGGCCAGCAGCGCGTCCAGCCCGCGGCGCAGCGTGGGTTCGCCGCCGGTGATGCGCAGCTTCTCGACACCCAGAGCCACGAAGATGCGGGCCAGCCGCGTGATTTCCTCAAAACTGAGGAGATCGGCATGGGGCAGGAACTCGTGGTGCTTGTCGAACACCTGCTTGGGCATGCAGTAGCCGCAGCGGAAGTTGCAGCGATCCGTCACCGAGATGCGCAGATCGCGCAGCGGCCGGCCTAGCGCGTCGATCAGCGGGACGCCGAACGCGCCGGCCGCGGCCACCGGGAGGCGCGGCGAGCGGGTGTCGTGCAGGGGAATGACGCGTGCGGACATAGGGGGATTGTCGCAGCCGCGCCATGTCCTCGGGCACTTGCGGCCATGGCGGCGGCGCGCTTGAATGGGCGCGAATGATCCAGATCCTCCATCCCGACCTGCCCCACTTCATCGCCTTTGGCGAAGCCCTGACCGAACTCATCCGCACCGGCCCCGACCGGTGGCGCAGCGCCTGCGGCGGCTCGCCCTGGAATGTGGCGATGGCCATGTCCACGCTGGGCCAGCTGAGCGCCTTCGCCGGCGCCATCAGCAACGACCCCTTTGGTGACGAGATCTGGCGGGCCAGCCAGGCGGCGCACCTGGACCCGCGCTTCATCCAGCAACTGGCCCGCCCGCCGCTGCTGGCCGTGGTGCATGAGGCCGATCCGCCGCGCTCCTTCCTCATCGGCCAGGACAGCGCCGACCTGCATTTCCGCCCCGAGGGCCTGCCGGTGGGCTGGACGCGCTCGCTGCGCTGGGCCCATTTCGGCAGCCTGGGGCTGGTGAGGCCGCCGCTGGCGCCACGTCTGCTGGCGCTGGCCCAGGCCCTGAAGGCCGAGGGGCGGCTGATCAGCTACGACCCGAACTTCCGTGCGCCGCCCATGGACCCGAGCTACGACGACACGCTGGAGCAGATGTGCCGGCTGGCCGACGTCATCAAGGTGTCCGAGGACGACCTGCGCGGCCTGTTCCGGCTGCCCGACCATCGCTCCGGCCTGGCACAGATCGCCGCCTGGAACCCCGGCGCCTGGCTGCTGCTGACCCGCGGCGAGGCCGGCGCGACGCTGTACCACGGCGTGGAGGAGGCCAGCGGCCTGCCGCCCCGGGTGGACGTGGTGGACAGCGTGGGCGCCGGCGATGCGGCGCTGGCGGGCCTGCTGGATAGCCTGATGCGAGATGCCGGCGCACCGGCCGAGGTGCATTTGCGCTGGTCGCTGGCCGCCGGTGCGGCGGCCTGCACGGCAGCCGGCTTTGCCCCGCCGCCGCCGGCCCTGGTGGCGGCGCTGGAGGAGGACGTGCAGATGCGCTGATCGGGGTTTCTACCCGTGCGTCTTGATCTCGGACAACTTGAGCCCTAGGATTAACCGACCGGTCGGTAGAGAAATCCCATGTCCGAACCCTTGATCCAGATCGAACAGCAGGACGCCGTGCGCGTCATGCGGCTGAACCGCCCCGAGGCCTTGAACGCGTTCACCGCCGCCATGCTGGGCCAGCTGCGCCAGGCGCTGCAGGCGGCGGCCGAGGATGGGCAGGTGCGCTGCGTGCTCATCACCGGTGCCGGGCGCGCCTTCAGCGCGGGCCAGGACCTGGCCGATCCACATGTGGCGCCCAGCCGTGAGCCCGGGGCGGCGCCCAAGGACATCGGCCACATGCTGGACCACTACTACATCCCGCTGGCCCTGCGGCTGCGCAGCATGCCGGTGCCGGTGGTTGCCGCGGTCAACGGTGTGGCAGCAGGCGCCGGCGCCAATCTGGCCTTCGGTTGCGACATCGTGGTGGCCGCGGAGAGCGCGAGCTTCATCCAGGCCTTCTCCAAGATCGGTCTGATCCCCGACTGCGGCGGCACCTGGCTGCTGCCGCGGCTGGTGGGGCGTGCCAAGGCGCTGGAGCTGGCGCTGCTGGGCGACAAGATCAAGGCGCCCGAGGCGCAGGCGCTGGGCCTGATCGCGCGCGTGGTGCCGGATGCCGACCTGCAGGACACTGCCATGGCGCTGGCCCGCAAGCTGGCCGGCATGCCCACGCGGGCGCTGGCCGAGACGCGCCGGGCCATGGATGACGCGATGCTGACCGACTACGAGTCCGCGCTGAAGCGCGAGGGCGGACTGCAAAGCCAGCTGGGCTTCTCGCACGACTATCTGGAAGGTGTCTCCGCCTTCATGGACAAGCGCCAACCCGAGTTCAAGGATCGCTGA
>CAMLKW010000198.1 GCA_946480605.1 uncultured Roseateles sp.
TGCGCCTGCTGCAGGGCCAGATCGAGCCGCATTTCCTGTTCAACACGCTGGCCAATGTGCAAAGCCTCATCGACTTCGACCCCGAGCGGGCCAAGCTGATGCTGGAGCGTTTCACCGACTACCTGCGCAGCAGCCTCGGCCAACTGCGCGGCGAGCAGACGACGCTGGCCCAGGAGTTCGCGATGCTGGAGGCCTACCTCGGCCTGATGCAGCTGCGCATGGGCGAGCGGCTGCGCGTGCGCCTGATGCTGCCCGCCGAGCTGAACGGCTTCGAGCTGCCGCCGTTGCTGCTTCAGCCGCTGGTCGAGAACGCCATCCACCACGGACTGGAGCCCAAGATCGCCGGCGGCGAGATCGTCGTCGGCGCCCGTCGAGAGGACGGCATCCTGCTTCTCGATGTCGAGGATGACGGCCAGGGCTTGGAGGCGCCTAAGCGCCGCGCCGGCAACGGCGTCGCGCTCGACAACATCCGCGCCCGGCTCACCGCCCGGTGGGGCGCCTCTGCCACGCTGGAGCTGCAGCCACGCGAAGGCGGCGGCACGCGCTCCCGCATCAAGATCCCCTTGGCCATACTTCCATCATGACCACTGCACTCATCGCCGACGACGAACCGCACCTCGCGCAGTACCTGAAGGCCCAGCTCGCCCAAGCCTGGCCCGAGTTGGAAATCGTCAGGATCGCCGCCCACGGCATCGAGGCCGCCGCCGCCATCGCCGAACTGCAGCCCGACATCGCCTTCCTCGACATCCAGATGCCCGGCATGACCGGCCTGGAAGTGGCGCAGGGCATCGAGGGCGGCACGCGCGTCGTCTTCGTGACGGCCTACGACCAGTACGCCGTGGAAGCCTTCGAGGCGCGCGCGGTGGACTACCTGCTCAAACCACTGAAGGCGGACCGCCTGGCCGGCTGCATCGAGCGCCTGCGCGCCGCCGTGCCTGCGGGGAGCGACAGCGCGCTGGCCGAAACGCTCAGGCGCCTTCTGCCCGCCGCAGCAGCGCCCGTGAAGCTGCGCTACATCCGCGCCGCGCAAGGCGAGCTGACGCACCAGGTGCCGGTCGATGAGGTGCTGTTCTTCCATGCCGACGACAAGTACACCATCGTGCAGACGGCCACGGCCGAGCACCTGATCCGCACGCCCATCTTCGAGCTGGCGGGCCAGCTGGACCCGGACCGCTTCTGGCAGGTGCACCGCTCCACCATCATCAACCTGGACCACCTCGCCGGCACGCGCCGCGACGAGCAGAGCCGGCTGTTCGTGCGCGTGCGCGGGCAGGCTCGCGAGCTGCCGGTCAGCCGCGCCTACGTCCACCTGTTCAAGGCCATGTAGCGGCCGGCGGCGGGGTAGAGTCGCGGTGACTCCGCAACCCGCGCCATGCCGTCCCGCCGTGCCTTGCCCTTCGCCCTGGTCAGCCTGCTTGCAGGCGCGGCCCGCCCGGCCCTTGCGGCCAAGGCCCTCTGGGTCTGCCACGACGTGCCGCCCTATTTGTGGCAGGGGGCCAAGGGGCTGGAGGGCTACGCCTTCGATCTGTACCAGCGGGTTGCCAGGCAGGCGGGGCTGGAGACCGAGCTGCATTTCTATCCCTTCGCCCGCGCGTTCCGCATGCTGGAGTCGGGCCAGGCCCAGGCCGCCCTGGTAGTCACGCGCTCGCCGGACCGGGAGGCGCGATTCCGCTGGCTGTATCCCGTCGGGCGCTTCCGCTTCGCCATCTTCACCCGGCCGGCCTTCGGCGTGGCGCCGGCCACAGTGAACGAGTTGAAGGCACATCGCGTCGGCTCTCTGCGTGCATCGACCAGTCGCACCATGCTTGAATCGGCGGGCGCCGCCCGGGTGGTGGAGGGCAAGGACTACGCCGAACTGCTGTTGCTGCTGAACCGCGGCGTCGTCGACGCCGTCATCGGCCCGGAGTCTGTGCTGCGCTCCATGGATGCCCGCGACGGTGGCGAGGCGCTGCGCGTCACCACGCTGGACAGTGGCTATGACTTCTACACGGCCGCCGGCCCGGGGATGAGCGAGGCGGTGGCGCAGCGCGTGCGCGCCGCCTACCAGCAACTCGTCGACGGCGGCATGGTTGCCCAGTTGCGCAGGGCCCATCCTGAGGCGACGTTCCCGGATTGAACGGCATGTCCGAAAACTGCCAGAACCTGGCAGGAGGCCGGCCTAGACTGGCTGCATGTTGTCCGCGCCCCTGCCTCCCGATGCCGCCTACGCCGCCCTGCAGGCGCGCGATGCCCGCTTTGACGGCCGGCTCTACGTGGGCGTCACATCCACGGGCATCTACTGCCGGCCCATCTGCCGCGTCCGGCTGCCGCGGCGCGAGAACTGCCGCTTTTTTTCGACGGCCGCCCAGGCCGAGGCGGAGTGCTTCCGCCCCTGCATGAAATGTCGCCCCGAGCTCGCGCCGCGGGCGCTGCCGTGGACGACCATGGATGCCTCGCGCACGCTGGCCAGCCAGGCCGCCGCCTGGCTGGACGCCTGCGATGACGCCGAGGCCAGCGTCGAAGACCTGGCGAAGCACCTCGGCATCACCAGCCGCCATCTGCGCCGCATCTTCCAGGCCGAGCACGGCGTGGCGCCGCTTCAATACCTGCAGACGCGCCGCCTGCTGTTGGCCAAGGCCTTGCTGACCGACAGCACGCTGCCGGTTCAGGAGGTCGCGTTCGCGGCCGGCTTTGCCAGCCTGCGGCGCTTCAACGCGGCTTTCGTCGAGCACTACCGCCTGCAGCCCACGGCCCTGCGCCGCGAAGGTGGGGGCAGGGCGCCGCTGTCGCGCCTGCGCCTGAGCTACCGCGAGCCCTATGACGTGGCCGGCGTGCTGGCCTTCTTGGCCCCGCGGGCGGTGGCCGGGGTGGAGATGGTGGGCGACGGCAGCATCACGCGCAGCCTCGCGCTGATGCATGGCGGCCAGCGCCATGCGGGCTGGCTGCGTGTGACGTTCGACCGACCGGGCGAAATCGCCATCGAGCTGTCGCCGGCGCTGTGGCCGGCCGTCGGCTCGCTGCTGCCGCGGCTGCGCCGCTGGCTGGACCTGGACGCCGATCCCTTGCCAATAGCCGCCGCGCTGGGCGATGGCGGCGTGCCGGGCCAACGCCTGCCGGGCTGCCTGGACCGCTTCGAGCTGGCCGTGCGTGCCGTGCTGGGCCAGCAGGTCACCGTGGCCGCGGCACGCACGCTGGCCGGCCGCTTCGTCGAGCGCTTTGGCGAGAGCCTGCCTGGTGCGCCCGAGGGCTGCGCGCGGCTGTTCCCGTCGCCCGAGCGCATCGCCACCGCGACGCGCGACGACATCGCGTCACTGGGCATCATCGGTCGCCGTGCCGACAGCCTCGTCGCGCTGGCCCAGGCCTGGCCCACGCTGGCCTTTGCACGCCGCGAGGGCGAGCCCGACGCCGCAGCCGCCCAGCTGTGCGACATCCCGGGCATCGGCCCCTGGACGGCCAGCTACATGCTGATGCGTGGCTGGCCCTGGCCCGACGCTTTCCCGCCCGGCGACGTCGTGCTGCGCAAGGCGCTCAGCGCCGGCGGGCCGCCCGTGTCGCCCCGGGCCTACCTCGACGCCGCGGAGCGCTACCGCCCCTACCGCAGCTACGCCGTGCTGCATCTCTGGAGACATTCATGAGCCACCACATCCTGCAACGCCGCATCGGCACGCCGCTGGGCCCGCTGACGGCCGCACGCAGCGCCGCGGGCCTGTCGGGCCTGTGGTTCGACGGCCAGAAGCACCACCCCGGCGCGCTGGCCGTGCCCGAGGACAACGGCGATGACGTGGTGCTGTCCGCCACCGCGACCGCGCTGACGGCCTATTTCAGCGGCAAGCCGTTCACGCTGCCGCCGCTGGATCCGGCCGGCACGGCCTTTCAGCGCGAGGTCTGGCAGGCGTTGTTGGACATCCCGCCGGGCTCGCCCGACACCTATGGCCATCTGGCCGGGCGGCTGGGCCGCGCGCAGGCCGCGCGGGCGCTGGGCGCGGCGGTGGGACGCAATCCCATCTCCATCCTGATTCCCTGCCACCGCGTCGTCGGCGCCGATGGCTCGCTGACTGGCTATGCGGGCGGGCTGGACCGCAAGAAGGCCTTGCTGAGCCTGGAGGGCGCCGCGGCATGAAGACCTTCGACATCGGCGAGCTGGTGCTGCTCGCGGCGCTGTGGGGCGCGTCCTTTTTGTTCATGCGCCTGGGCGCCCATGAGTTCGGGCCCATCGCGCTGGCCTTCGTGCGCGTGGGGCTGGCCACCGTGCTGCTGATACCGCTGCTGGCCTCCCGCGGTGGGCTGGCCGCGCTGCGCACGCACTGGAAGGCGCTGCTGTTGGTGGGCGCCTTGAACAGCGCCATCCCGTTCGCGCTGTTCTCGTTCGCGGCGCTGTCCATCACGGCCGGGTTGTCCAGCATCGTCAATGCGACGACACCGCTGTGGACGGCCGTGGTCGCCTTCGTCTGGCTGCGCCAGGGGCTGACACCGCTGCGCGCGCTGGGCCTGGTCGTCGGCTTTGCGGGCGTGGCCTTTCTGGCGTGGGACAAGGCCAGCTTCAAGCCCGGCGCCGACCACAGCGGCTTCTGGGCGCTCGTCGCCTGCCTGGGCGCCACGCTGTGCTACGGCCTCGCCGCCAACGCGACCAAGCGCTTTCTGTCGGGCGTGGCGCCGCTGGCCGTGGCCACCGGCAGCCAGGCAGCCGCGGCGCTGCTGCTGGCGCTGCCGGCGGCCTGGCTGTGGCCTGCGGCCATGCCGGGCGGCGTGGCCTGGGGCAGCGCATTGGGGCTGGCCGTGCTGTGCACCGCCCTGGCCTACATCCTGTACTTCCGGCTGATGAGTCGCGTCGGGCCCACCAACGCGGTGTCGGTCACCTTCCTGATCCCGCTGTTCGCCATCCTGTGGGGCGCGTTGTTCCTTCAGGAGGCCGTCACGGCGCAGATGGTGGCGGGCGGTGCCATCGTGCTGGTGGGCATCGCACTGGCGCTGGGGCTGGTCAAGGGGCGCGGGCAGTCATCTTGATGAGCGATCGCCGTGCCGCCGCACCGGCACGGCGATCGATTCCTAGACTGGCCGCACCATGCGATCACTTCTTTCCTCCCTGATGCTGGGCTGCGCGGCGCTGTCCGCCCTGGCCCAGAGCGCGCAGCCGATCTCGCAACGTTTCAATGCCGACCCGTCGCCACATGTCTTCAAGGGCGTGTTCCACGTCTACGCCACCGACGACGCGTCCAACTCCGGCGCCTACTGGGACTCGACGAGTTGGCGGCTCTACACCTCGCCCGACCTGAGGACCTGGACCGATGCCGGCGTGCCGCTGGACGTGTCGGTGTTCAAGTGGGCCAGGCCCGACGCCAAGGCCTGGGCGCCGGAGGCGGCGTTCCGCAACGGTCGCTACTACTTCTACGCACCGGTGGGGGGCGACAGGATCGGCGTGGCGGTGTCGGACCGGCCCGACGGCGGCTTCGTCGATGCGCGCACGGATGCGCTGGTCGACAAGGCTCGCGACGCAAACGCCGGCGACGAGCCCATCGACCCGGCCGTCTTCGTCGACAAGGACGGACAGGTCTACCTGTACTTCGGCACCCGCGTGCCCAAGGTCGTCAAGCTCCAGGCCGACATGAAGACGCTGGACGGCGCGATCCGCAACGTCGAGATCATCGGGCTGCCCGATCCGAAGAAGAAGTATGGCGAGGCACCGTTCCTGCATGAGCGCGGCGGCCTCTACTACTTCACGTTCTCATCGGGCTGGCCGGGGCAGATCCTGTACGCCACCGGCACCTCGCCGCTGGGACCGTTCCAGTACCGCGGCGTGGTGCTGGACTACCTGAAGATCTCCACCAACCACCAGGCCGTCATCGAGCACGAGGGCAAGACCTGGCTGTTCTTCCACGACAACCTGCTGCCGGGCGGCGGCAGCCACCGGCGTTCCATCGCCGTGGCGCCGCTGGGCTACGAGGCGGACGGCAGCATCCGGCAGGTGCCGCTGGCGCCGCGCTGAGCCGCGAGCCTGCAAAGGCTTGGCAGTCGTGATAGCGTCCGGCCTGCAGCGATTGGTAGCGCTACCGTCGCAAAAAACAACCCAGGAGACTGCATGCCAATACTCTTCAGCCTGACCCTGTGCCGCGGCCTCGGCGCCCTTGGCCTGGTGGCCGCATCCGCGGCCTGGGCCCAGCCCTCGGGCGGCCCCTACGGCCCGGTGCCACAGCGCTATGTCGTGCCCAAGGCCGCTCATGTCTACTTCGTGACGCCCGACGGCAAGGCCGAGGCCTCCGGGGCATCCGTCGAGCAGCCGACCAGCATCGAGTCCGCCATCCGCCGTGTCGTCACGGGCGACGCCATCGTCATGCGTGGCGGCACCTACCGCACTGGCGGGCTGCAGCTGAACCAGGGCATCAGCATCCAGCCCTACCAGGACGAAGCCCCTGTGCTCAAGGGCACGCAGGTGGCGACCGAGTGGCAGGCGCTGCCCAACAACGTCTGGCGCACGACGTGGAAGACGCTCTTCCCGGCCCAACCGCTGGGCTGGTGGCACGCCGAGCGCGAAGGGGCCTTGACGCCGTTGCACCGCTTCAACAACGACATGGTCTTCATCGACGGCGAGGCACTGCCCTCTGCCGGCTGGGCCGGCGAGGTGGTGGGCGGCAAGGGCTTCTACATCGACTACGCCAAGGGCCACGTCTACATTGGCGTGAACCCGGCTGGCAAGACGGTGGAGATCACCGCGCACGACGTGGCGCTGCACCGTCCATCGCGCGAGGTCCACGGCAAGCCGTCCGACCGCAAGGGCTTCACGATGCGCGGCATCACGCTCACGCAATACGCCTACCGCGCCATCGACATCGAGGGCAAGAAGCCCGCGACGCTGGTGTCCGAGGAGCCCACCGACGATCCGCTCGGTCCGTCCCCCGAAAGCGAGCACGGCAAGGAGGTCGTCGGCACCGTGCTGGAGAACGTCACCATCAGCCATTGCTCGCGCGTGGCCGGCTTCTTCCGCGGCGACAAGCTGGTCATCCGCAACTCGCTGATCAGCGACACCAGCACCGAGGGCATCTACGTGATCGGCTCGTCCGACGTGCTGCTGGAGCGCAACCTGATCCGGCGCAACAACGTCGAGCGCCTGACCGGCTACTACCCGGCCGCGGTGAAGATCTTCAACCAGTCGCACCGCGTGGTGGTGCGCGACAACCTTGTGGTCGAGCAGCCTTACTCCAACGGCGTCTGGTGGGACGTGGGCAACCGTGACGGCGTGTTCGTCAACAACCATGTCGAGGGCACGATGGCCGGGGTCTTCTTCGAGATCTCCAGCGGCCTGACGGTGGCGGGCAACGTGTTCGTCAACAACCAGCAGGGCGCGCGCATCCTCAACGCCGCCGGCGCCAAGTTCCATCACAACACCTTCGTCAACTCGCCGGTGCTGATCGACCGCACCGAGCGCAGCGCCCAGGGCGACCATTTCGGCTGGCATCCACAGACCGGGCCCGACGTGAACGAGCGCGTGGGCCATGTGTTCGAGGCCAACCTGCTGGTGGCCGACGCGGGCGTCAAGGGCCCGCTGCTGCGCTTCGAGCAGCCGCCGGTGATCTGCGGCAAGGTCACGGCGCCCATGACCACGCGCGTGGACGGCAACGTCTACATCCGCGCGGGTGCGGGCCAGCCGCTGATCAGCTGGGCGCCGGTGGCGGGCTCACCCTGCCAGGCCAGCTATGCGACGCTGGATGACTTCCGCAAGGCCCAGTCGGGTCTGGAGACCGCCGGCCAGTCGCTGGCGGCGCCTGCCGGTGCCGTTTTCCGCAGCCCGGAGCTGCGCCGCTACGAGCTGGCCCGCGTGCCCGAGGGCGTGCAGCCGCTGCCCGTGGACCCGGCGCTGCGCAGACTGCTGGGCTGGACACAGGCCACGCACCTGCCCGGCGCGCTGCCTGCCGCCCGCTGACGGCCGACGCCCCGCTCCGGACTATGCTTGGACGCGTAGTCCGGGTCGGCCGTCAGACGATCGACCGCCACGTCAGCAGCAGAAGTCCCCTCCATGTCGAAACCCAGCGGCAAACGCCCGCAAGCCTCCGGCAGCGCCAGCACCAAGAGCTCCAGCCCGCGTGCCAACAGCCGGCCCTACACGCCGCAGCGCCTGCTGAGCCTGTCGGTCCACCACGAGGTGCGGCGCAAGACCCAGGCCCTGTCCGCCTTCAAGGACGCCAAGGACCCGCGCCCGGCCAGCGCCGCCGGTGCGCCGCTCGCAGACGACGGCCCCGCGCCCCAGCACTGGCCCGAGGTCTATACCCGCCGGCTCGCACGGCCGCATGAC
>CAMLKW010000199.1 GCA_946480605.1 uncultured Roseateles sp.
AAGCTCATGTCCAAGATGGGCGTGCGCAACCTGGCCGGCTACAACAAGAAGATCGACGAAGCCAAGGCCAACGGCATCAGCATTCCGAACCCGTTCGCGCTGAACAACGACGAGCCCGAGCCGCTGGAGCGCCTGCCCTTCATCGTCGTCGTCATCGACGAGCTGGCCGACCTGATGATGGTGGTCGGCAAGAAGATCGAAGAGCTGATCGCCCGCCTGGCGCAGAAGGCGCGGGCGGCCGGCATCCACCTGATCCTGGCCACGCAGCGGCCGTCGGTGGACGTCATCACCGGCCTCATCAAGGCCAACATCCCGACGCGCCTGTCCTTCCAGGTCAGCTCCAAGATCGACAGCCGCACCATCCTCGACCAGATGGGCGCCGAGGCGCTGCTGGGCATGGGCGACATGCTCTACATGCCCTCGGGCACGGGCCTTCCCATCCGCGTGCACGGCGCCTTTGTCAGCGACGACGAGGTGCACCGCGTTGTGGAGTACATCAAGTCGCAAGGCGAACCGAATTACATCGAAGGCATCCTCGAAGGCGGCGTGCTCGACGGCATCGACGGCGAAGCGCCGGCGCCGGGTGAATCCAGCGGCGAGCAAGACCCCATGTACGACCAGGCCGTCGCCATCGTCCTACAGCACCGGAAGGCGTCCATCTCGCTGGTGCAGCGCCATCTGCGCATAGGCTACAACCGTGCGGCGCGGCTGCTGGAGCAGATGGAGAAGTCCGGCCTGGTCGGAGCCCTGGCGTCCAACGGCAGCCGCGAACTGATTGTTCCGAAGCGAGACGAATGAAGAAGACCCTGATCGCCCTGACGCTGCTGTTGAGCGGCCTGGCCCGTGCCGACGCCGTCGACGCGCTGCGCGACTTCGGCCGCGATGTGAAGAGCGGCAAGGCCAGCTTCACGCAGACCGTCACGTCGCCCGACGGCAAGCGCAAGAAGCTGTCCAGCGGCAGTTTCGAATTCCAGCGGCCCAACCGCTTCCGCTTCGCCTACGCCAAGCCCTTCGAGCAGACCATCGTGGCCGATGGCACCAAGGTATGGATCTACGACGCCGACCTGAACCAGGCCAGCTCGCGCAAGCTGGCCGATGCCCTGGGCGCCACGCCGGCGGCCTTGCTGGCCGGCACCGACCTCGAACGCGACTTCACGTTGAAGGCCGCGGCGGCCGACGGCGGGCTGGAATGGGTTCAAGCGGTCCCGAAGCAGGCCGAGTCCACCATCCAGACACTGAAGCTGGGCTTCAAGGGCAAGAACCTGGCCGCGATGGAAATCGTCGACGGTTTCGGCCAGCGCTCGCGTCTGGACTTCAGCGCGGTGCAGGCCAACGTGGCCTTGGGCGCCGAGCGCTTCCAGTTCAAGCTGCCGGCCGGGGCCGACCTGATCGAGCAATAGACAAGCTGTGAACGGACCCCGCACGCCCGCTCATTCCGCTGCAACGCTGCCGCTCTGCGTTGCAAATGCTCGCCGTAGTCCCAGCTACGGCTCCGCTTTGCGCCTTGATCGGCAGCGCCACAGCGGCCTGCTCGGACGCGCGCAATCCGTTCGCAGCTTGTGAACTCGCTGTTCGACGACGAGCCCCTGCCCGACGCCACCCCTGCGCCGGCGGCGCCGCTTGCCGGCATTCCGCTGGCCGAGCGCCTGCGGCCCAAGACGCTGGACGAGGTGATCGGCCAGCGCCACCTGCTGGGGCCTGGCATGCCGTTGCGCGTCGCCTTCGATGCCGGCCGGCTGCACAGCATGATCCTGTGGGGGCCGCCGGGCGTCGGCAAGACCACGCTGGCGCGGCTGATGGCCGGCAGCTTCGATGCGCAGTTCATCGCGATCTCGGCGGTGCTGGGCGGTGTGAAAGACATCCGTGAGGCCGTCGAGCGCGCGCAGGTCGCTGCCGCACAGGGGCGACGAACGGTGGTGTTCGTCGACGAGGTGCACCGCTTCAACAAGGCGCAGCAGGACGCCTTCCTGCCGCATGTCGAGGCCGGCCTGTTCACCTTCATCGGCGCGACGACGGAGAACCCCAGCTTCGAGGTCAACTCGGCGCTGCTGTCGCGTGCGACGGTGCAGGTGCTGAAGAGCCTGGACGCCGAGGAACTGGGCCAGCTCATCGCGCGCGGCTCGGAGGAGCTGGGCATCACGCCACCCACTCCCGAAGCCGCGCAGCGCCTCATCGGCTATGCCGACGGTGACGCGCGCCGGCTGCTGAACGCGTTCGACACGTCTGCCTCGCTGGCGCAAGGCGCGCAGATCGACGAGGCGCTGCTGGAGCGCGCTTTAGGCGAACAGCTGCGCCGCTACGACAAGGGCGGTGACCAGTTCTACGACGTCATCTCGGCGCTGCACAAGTCCGTGCGCGGCAGCAACCCGGACGGCGCGCTGTACTGGTTCGCGCGCATGCTGGATGGCGGCGTGGACGCCCGCTACATCTCGCGCCGCCTCATCCGCATGGCCAGCGAGGACATCGGCTTGGCCGACCCGCGCGCGCTGCGCATCACGCTGGACGCGGCCGAGGCCTATGAGCGCCTTGGTTCGCCCGAAGGCGAGTTGGCGCTGGCCGAGGCCGTCGTCTATCTGGCCGTGGCTGCCAAGAGCAATGCCGTCTACAAGGCCTTCAACGAGGTCAAGGCTTTCATCAAGCAAGACCAGAGCCGCCCGGTGCCCGTGCACCTGCGCAATGCGCCGACCAAGCTGATGAAGGAGCTGGGCTACGGCCACGCGTATCGCTACGCGCACGACGAGCCCAACGCCTACGCGGCCGGCGAGCAGTACCTGCCCGACGGCCTGGAAGGGCAGGGCTGGTATGCGCCCGTGCCGCGCGGCCTGGAGTCGCGCATCGCCGACAAGCTGGCCGAACTGCGCCGGCTGGATGATGAAGCGGCTGCTGGCAGCTAGCGCGCTGCTGCTGGGCCTGGCGGCCCAGGCGGCAGACGGCCCCACGCTGGCCCGCGTGCGCGACACCGGCGTCATCGTCATCGGTTACCGCGCCGCGTCGCTGCCGTTCTCCTATCTGGATGCGCAACTCAAGCCCACCGGCTACAGCATCGAGCTGTGCGAACGCATCGTCGCCGCGGTGCGCACCAGGCTCGCGCTGCCTGACCTGGAAGTGCGCCGCGTGGAGGTGGCCTCAGCCACGCGCATGCCACTGGTGGCCAACGGCACGCTGGACCTGGAGTGCGGCATCACGACGCACAACGCCGAGCGCGAGCGCACGCAGGCCTTCTCGCTGACCACCTTCATCGCTGAGACGCGGCTGCTGACGCGTGGTCCCGAGCGCGTTCAGGGCCTGGCCGACCTGCGGGGGCTGCCGGTGGCGACGACGGTGGGCACGACCAGCATCCAGCATCTGGCGAAAGTCAACGAGCAGCAGGCGCTGGGCATCCACATCCTCGGCGGGCTGGACGACCCCGAGGGTTTCCAGCTGCTCAAGAGCGGCCGGGCCAAGGCCTTCCTGATGGACGACGTGCTGCTGCGCGCGATGCTGGCCCAGCAGGGCGCGGCCGCGGCGGAGTACCGCATCTCCGAGCGCGCCTTGACCATCGAACCCTACGCGCTGGGCCTGCGTGGCGGCGACCCGCAGTTCAAGGCGCTGGTGGACGACGTGATTGCCGGCCTGTATCGCAGCGGCGAGATCCATGCGATCTACCGTCGCTGGTTCGAGTCGCCGCTGCCGGCGTCGGGGCTGAACCTGAAGCTGCCGATGAGTGCGGCTTTCCGCCGCGTCATTGCGAATCCGACCGACTCGCCGGATCCAGAGAAATACCGCTGATCAGCGGAAGTCATCCAGCACGATGCCGTGCCGATGCAGCTTGTCGTACAGCGTCTTGCGCGGCGTGCCCAGCAGCTCCATCGCCGCGGGCACCTTGCCCTGCGTGCGGCGCAGCGCCTGCTCGATCAGCGTCTTCTCGACCAGATCCATCTGCCGCGCCAGATTCAATGAAGGCGCGGCTTCAAGCGCGGCCTGCGGGTCCAGGTCGTCCAGCGCCAGCACGAAGCGGTCGGCCGCGTTGCGGATCTCGCGCACGTTGCCGGGCCAGTCGTGCGCCATCAGCTCGCGCAGCTTTTCCGGTGTCAGCTCGGGCGCCGCGCGCTCGTAGCGGGCGCAGGCCTGGGCGACGAAATGCTCGAACAGCAGCGGGATGTCCTCGCGGCGCTCGCGCAGCGGCGGCAGGTTCAGCGTCGCGATGTTGAGACGGTAGTAGAGGTCGTTGCGGAACTCGTTGCGCTGCGCCTGCTCGCGCAGGTCGCCCTTGCTGGCGGCGATGAAGCGCACATTGACCGGCAGTTCCTCGTTGGAGCCCAGCCGCTCGATGCGCCGCTCCTGCAGCACGCGCAGCAACTTGATCTGCAGCGCGATGGGCATGGTCTCGATCTCGTCCAGCAGCAGCGTGCCGCCGTTGGCGTGCTCGATCTTGCCGATGCGGCGCTTGGCCGCGCTGGTGAACGAGCCGGGTTCGTGGCCGAACAGCTCGCTCTCGAACAACGCCTCGGGCAGGCCGCCGCAGTTGATGGCGACGAAGTGGCGATCGCGGCGGGCGCTCTGGTCATGCAGGCAGCGGGCCACCAGTTCCTTGCCCGTGCCGGTCTCGCCGACGATGAGCACGTCGGCCGACGTGCCGGCCAGGTTCAGCACCTGGCGGCGCAGCTGCTGCATGGCCGGGCTTTGCCCGAGCAGCGCGGCCTCGATGCCGCTGGCCCGCTGCAGTTGCTGGCGCAGCTCGTCGGCCGAGTGGCGCAGCGTGCGCAGATCCAGCGCGCGGCGGGCGACGTCGATGAGGCGCTCGGGCGCGAACGGCTTCTCGATGAAGTCGTAGGCGCCGGCGCGCATGGCCTGTACGGCCATGGTCACGTCGCCGTGCGCGGTGATGAGGATGACGGGAATGCTGGCGTCGGTCGCCTGCGCATGCGCCAGCAGCGCGCGGCCGTCCATGCCGGGCAGACGCACGTCGCTGATGACGATGATCTGCGCGCCGGGCTGGATGTGCGGCAGCGCTTCCTCGGCGCTGCGGCAGGGCACGACGGCGAAGCCCTCCAGCTCCAGCGTCTGCGTGAGGCTGACGCGCACCGGCAGGTCGTCCTCGACGAACACGACCTTGTAGCCCTCAAACATCTCCAGACTCCCAGGTTTCCACGGCGAGGTCGAACTCGAAACTCATGCCTTGCTCCAGCCTTTCGGCGCGCAACGTGCCGCCGAACTCATGCACGATCTTGGCGGAAATGACCAGGCCCAGGCCCAGGCCTTCGCCAGCGGGCTTGGTCGTGAAGAAGGGCTCGAACAGGCGCGCGAGGTCGGCATCGGCGACGCCGGGGCCGCTGTCCTGCACGCGCACACGCACGCGGCGGCCGTCGTCCAGCGATTCGGTCTTGACCTGCAAGCGGCGCTGGGCCTCGCCCTGCATTGCGTCGATGGCGTTGCCGAACAGGTTCACCAGCACCTGCTCCAGCCGGTTGGCTTCGGCCTGCACGCGCAGACCCGGGGGCACGTCCACGGCCACGTCCAGCCCCAGCGCGCGGCTGCGGTGCTCCAGCAGCAGCAGCGCGGCGCGCACGCTGTCCAGCAGCGGCGCGCTGCCGGCCACGGGCTCGTCGGCCTTGCGCGCGAAGCTCTTCAGTTGGCGCGTGATCTGGCTCATGCGCTCGACCATGTCGTCCATCAGCTGCAGGTTGGTGGCGACGGCGTCCTGCCGGCCGCTCTCCAGCAGCCGGATGGAGTTGCGCGCCAGCGCGCGCAGCGCGGTCAGCGGCTGGTTGACCTCGTGCGACAGCCCGGCCGACATCTGGCCCAGCACGGCCAGCTTGCTGGCCTGCAGCAGCTCGCCCTCGGTCTGCAGGCGCTGCGCGATCTGCGCCATCAGCGCGTCGTTGGTCTGACGCAGCTCGGCCGTGCGGCTGTCCACCAACTGCTCCAGCTGCGCGTGCGCCTGGCGCAGTTCGGCCTGGGCCTGTGTCAGCTGGCGCAGCGCACGGCGGCGCGACGACAGGTACAGCACCAGCAGGCCGATGCTGGCGCCGCCGGCCGCGCCGCCCCAGGCGGCGAGCTGGGCCTGGCGGCGCACCTCGCCCAGGTCCGACAGGGCCACAAGCCGCAGCCCCAGCGGCAGGATCTGGCGCTGCTGCGCCAGCAGGTTGGGTGCGCCGGGCAGGCTCACCGGCGTGCCCTCGTGGGCCTGCAGCGTGGCGGGCAGGTCCAGGTCGGGGCCTATGGCCTGCGGATAGCGCGCGCTGGCCTGCAGCGCCGCGCGGCGCGACGGATCGGCGCGGTCCAGCACCGCATAGCGCCAGGCCTGCACGGAACTCATGATGACCACGTCCTGGTCGTCCGCCACCAGGATGCGCTCGCGTTGGCTGCGCATGCCCATGTCCACCCAGGTGGCCTCCAGCGGCGCGAGGTTGAAGCGCACGACGATGACACCCTGTGCGCGGCCGGCCTGGCGCAACGGGTGCAGCATGTAGAAGTCCGTGCTGCCGGTCCTGTCGTCGGCGGCGAAGAACTGGCTGCGTTCCTGCGCCATCGCTTCGACCAGACGCGGCGGCGGGGCCAGCGCCTCGCTGGCGGACAAGACCTGGCCTTGCGCATCGGTGACGAAGATCTGGTGTGTGCCGGCCCGCACATTGATGCGCGCCAGCATCTGGCTGGCGAGGCGCCGGCGCTCGGCGTCCTGCGGTGTCGCCACCAGCGCCTGCAGCGTTGGGTCGATCGCCAGCAGGCTGGGCAGGTAGGCGTGCCGACCCAGTTCGGCGGCGAGGTTGGACGCGTACAGCTCCAGGCGCTCGGTGCTGAGCGCGGACAGCTGCTCGCGGCCGTTGCGCTCGCTCCATGCGTGCGCAAGCGCAAAGCCCAGCGCCACCAGCAGGCCGGTCAGGAACAGATGGAAGCCCGGCCGCCCCAGCAGCCGGGCCAGGTGCAGCGCGCGCAGGCGAAAGGGATCGGGAACAAGCATGGCGAGGAGGCGCCAGTGTGCCCATGTGTGGAGCGCCGCGGCGGGCCGGCCGGCGGTTTTTTCAGGGCTGGCGGAAACCCGCTCGGGCTGCGTGCGGTTTGTGCGGATTTCCGCCCACCTGGGCCGGGTCGACACTCGTGAAATCCGACCTTGACCGATGGCGTGGGACGGATCAAACGCCAGACCGTTTCAGGCGGTCGGTGAATACCCTTGAAACCGGCCGATTGGCACGAGGGTTGCGATCTCTGCCCTGTCGCGTGGCGCATGCTGCGCCCAACAAATTTGCTGGAGCCCTCATGGAGACTCTGATTCAACAGATCATCAACGGCCTGGTGCTGGGGAGCATGTACGCCCTCGTCGCACTGGGCTACACGATGGTCTACGGCATCATCAACCTCATCAACTTCGCGCACGGCGAGATCCTGATGGTGGGCGCCATGGTCAGCTGGACCGTGGTCACGCTGCTGGCCGACGCCGGCCTGCCGGGCTGGGCGCTGATGCTGATCGCGCTGGCCTGTGCGGTGGTGGTCTGCGCGGCGCTGAACTTCGCGGTCGAGAAGGTTGCCTACCGGCCGCTGCGCAATGCGCCGCGGCTGGCGCCGCTGATCACGGCCATGGGCATGTCGCTGCTGCTGCAGGTGCTGGCCATGATCATCTGGAAGCCGAACCCCAAGCCCTTCCCGCTGCTGCTGCCCACCGACCCGTTCGACCTGGGTGGCCCCGTCATCACGGTCACGCAGTGCCTGATCCTGGGTCTGACGGTCTGCATCCTGGCGGCGCTGATGTACCTGGTGAACTACACCAAGCTGGGCCGCGCGATGCGCGCCACCGCCGAGAACCCGCGCGTGGCCGGCCTGATGGGCGTGAAGCCCGACTTCATCATCTCCACGACCTTCGTCATCGGCGCCGCGCTGGCCGCCGTGGCCGGCCTGATGTGGGCCGCCAACTACGGCACGGTGCAGCACACCATGGGTTTCATGCCCGGGCTGAAGGCCTTCACGGCAGCGGTGCTGGGCGGCATCGGCAACCTTGCCGGCGCGGTGGTGGGCGGCGTGCTGCTGGGCCTCATCGAGGCCATCGGCGCCGGGTATCTCGGCGACCTGACCGGCGGCGTGCTGGGCAGCCACTACGCCGACATCTTCGCCTTCGTGGCCCTCATCCTCGTGCTGACGCTGCGGCCCTCGGGCCTGCTGGGCGAACGCGTGGCCGACCGCGCCTGACGGGAGCAGAACATGCAAGCCAAGAAACTCATCACCTTCGTCGAGATGAAGGACATGATGATCGGCATCTCC
>CAMLKW010000200.1 GCA_946480605.1 uncultured Roseateles sp.
TCGACCCCGACCAGGGCGTGCGCCTGGTGAGCTACGCCATGCACTGGATCAAGGCCGAGATCCACGAGTACATCCTGAAGAACTGGCGCATGGTCAAGGTCGCGACGACCAAGGCCCAGCGCAAGCTGTTCTTCAACCTGCGCTCGATGAAGCACCAGATGAAGGCCGATCAGGCCGACGGCCAGACGCATCGCAATACGCTCAGCGAGGCCGAGGTGGCCCATGTCGCCCGCGAACTGAACGTGAAACGCGAAGAAGTGCTGGAGATGGAGACCCGCCTGTCGGGCGGCGACGTGGCCCTGGAACCGCAGACCGACGACGACGGCGAGAGCTTCGCTCCCATCGCCTACCTGGCGGATGACAGCCACGAACCCACGCGCGTCATCGAGTCCCGCTCGCGCGATGCGCTGGCCGGCGACGGCATCCAGCGCGCGCTGGACGTGCTGGACCCGCGCAGCCGCCGCATCGTCGAGGAGCGCTGGCTGAAGGTCAACGACGACACCTCAGGCGGCATGACGCTGCACGAACTGGCGGCGGAGTACGGCGTGTCGGCCGAGCGCATCCGCCAGATCGAGGTGGCGGCGATGAAGAAGATGAAGAAGGCGCTGACCGAGGCCGCCTGAGCGCCATCGAGCGACCCTATGCAAAAGGCCCCTCACGGGGCCTTTTTCGTTGGCGGAAACATCACGCAGGTCATGCGCCGCAGGCCTACTTCTGCGCCGCCATCGCGTCGAGCACCCGCTTCGTGATGTCGATAGCCGGGCTGTGCAACTGCGAGTTGTCCTGCAGGATCAGGTCGAACTTGCCGGCATCGAAGATCTTCTTCACGGCCTTCTCGAACCGGTGCTTCACGAGGCGCTGCTCCTCCTGCTGACGGCGCTCGGCGTCTTCCTGGAACTCGCGCGCCTTGCGCTCCAACTCGCGCCGCTGGGCGGTGAGTTCGCGCGTGCGACGGCTGCGCTCGGCCTCCGAGATCGCCGCCGCTTCCTTGTCCAGCTTGTCGCTGTCCTCGCGCCAGCGCGCCTCCAGGCGCACCAGCTCGCGGCTGCGGCCATCGAACTCTCGCGCCAGCCGCGCACCGGCGGCCTTGGACGGCGCCGACTCCTGCAACACCTGCTGCACGTCGACCAGCCCGATCTTCAGCGGCTGTGCCGACGCCTGCGACAGGACGGCCTGGAGGCCCAGGACGGCGATGGCGATGGCGATGGCTCTTTTCATCTTCAGAGCGATTTCCTGGCTTCCGCCAGCAGCAGCTTGATGTCGTCGGCGACGGGCTGGGCGCCCGAGCCGTAGCGGGCGTAGACGCGCACCCGGCCCTCGGTGTCGAAGATGAAGCTGGCGGCCGTGTGGTCCATGGTGTAGCTCTCGGGCGTCTTGCCCGGCACCTTGGCGTAGAAGACCTTGAACTCCTTGGCGGCGGCCTTGGTCTGCTCGTCGCTGCCGCGCAGGCCCACGAAGCCGGGGTCGAAGCTGGCCAGGTAGGCCTTCAGCAGCGCGGCCGTGTCGCGCTCGGGATCGACCGTGACGAACACGCCCTGCACCTTGTCGCCGTCGGCGCCCAGCGAACGCTTAACCTCGGCGACCTCAGCCATGGTCGTCGGGCAGACGTCCGGGCACTGCGTGTAGCCGAAGAAGACCACCACCACCTTGCCCTTGAAGTCGGCCAGCGAACGGGCGCGGCCGTCCTGGTCGGTCAGGTTCAGCGTTCGTGCGTACTCGGCGCCGGTCAGGTCTATGCCCTTGAAGGCGGGCTTGTCCGGCGCGGCCTGCTGGCAGCCGGCCAGCGCGAGCGCGGTCATTGCGGCGAGGGCGAGGCGACGTGTGCTCATGGGAGGTAGTGGTCGATCAACAAGGCCGCGAACAGCAGCGACAGATGCCAGATGGAGAACCAGAAGGTCCGTCGCGCCAGCATCTCCGAATACCCGCGCCACAGCCGGAAGCCATAGCCGCAGAAGCCCAGGCCCAGCACGATGGCGCTGGCGAGGTAGAACCAGCCACTCATGCCGGTCAGGAAGGGCAGCAGCGTGGCCGCGAACAGCACCCAGGTGTAGAGCAGGATCTGCAGCCGCGTGTAGTCGTTGCCGTGGGTGACCGGCAGCATGGGCAGACCGGCGCGTGCGTAGTCCTCGGCGCGGTACAGCGCCAGCGCCCAGAAGTGCGGCGGCGTCCACAGGAAGATGATGAGGCACAGCAACCAGGCCTCGAAGCCCACCTCGCCGCGCATGGCCGCCCAGCCCAGCACCGGTGGCATGGCGCCGGAGGCGCCGCCGATGACGATGTTCTGCGGCGTCATCGGCTTGAGGATGACGGTGTAGATGACGGCGTAGCCGACGAAGGTGGCGAAGGTCAGCCACATGGTCAGCAGGTTCACGTACAGGCCCAGCAGCGCCATGCCGGCCGCGCACAGCAGCGCCGAGAACGTCAGCGTCTGCGTGCGACTCAGCTCGCCCTTGGCGGTGGCGCGCCAGGCGGTGCGCTTCATGCGCGCGTCGATGCCGTCCTCGATGAGGCAGTTGAAGGCGGCGGCGGCACCAGCCACCAGCCAGATGCCGGCGATGGCTGCGAGCATGGTCAGTGCCTGCTCAGCACCAGGCAGCCCCGGCACCGCGAGGGCCATGCCGATGGCGGCGCAGAAGACGATGAGCTGGACGACGCGCGGCTTGGTGAGCTGGTAGAACTGCTGCCAGCGCGGGCTGTGCACGAGGGCGCTGGCGGTGGACGTGGAGGCCATGTCAGTGGTGCCCGGCCGCCCGAAACCATTGACGCGCCCCCTCGGGGGGCAGTGAACGGCGTGAGCGTGGGGGCTGGTTCATTTCAGGGATTGTTGCGCCTTCAGGCGCGCGAACAAGGTGGTGAGCAGGCCCAGCAGCACGGCCGCGCCGGCGGAGTGCGCCAGGGCTGCGACGATGGGCCAGTCGAGAACGACATTGGACAGGCCGGAGACCAACTGCCAGAAGGCCACGCCCAGCAGCGCCTGCGACCAGCGCCGTGCGGGCGCCCGCAGCGCCCAGGCCAGCGCCAGCAACGCCGTCAGCACGACGGCGGCGCCGATGCGGTGGGCCATGTGGATGGCGGCCAGCGCCTCGAAGCCGAGCCAGCCGCCACCGGCACGCTGGCCCAGCTCGCGCCACAGCTGGAAGCCCTGCGCGAAATCCATCTGCGGCCACCACTGGCCGCCATGGCAGGCGGGGAATTCGTCGCAGGCCAGCACGGCGTAGTTGGTGCTGACCCAGCCGCCCAGCGCGACTTGCGCCAGAGACAGCAGCAGCACCACCAGCACGGCCGCGCGCAGCCACGGCACGACGCGCAGCGGCCTCGGCTCATAGGCCTCGTGCTGCCAGGCCAGCAGCATCAGCAGGCCCAGGCCGAACAGCAGATGCAGCGTGACGATGGCGGGAAACAGCTTCATGGTCACGGTGAGCGCGCCGAAGGCGCCCTGCACGCAGACCCAGACGAAGGTCAGCGTGGCCAGCCAAGGCGACGGCGCCCGCTCGCCACCCTGGCGCTTCAGCCGCCAGCTCAGCACCGTCATCAGCAGGATGAGCAGGCCCACGCCGCTGGCCAGGTAGCGGTGGATCATCTCGACCCAGGCCTTGCCGTGCGTGACCGGGCCGGTGGGCATGGCGGTCTGTGCGGCCTCGATGTGCTCGCGCGCGCCCAGCGGGCTGGCCGACGCGTAGCAGCCGGGCCAGTCCGGGCAGCCCAGACCCGAGTCGGTCAGGCGCGTGAACGCGCCGAACACGATGAGGTCGAAGGTCAGGAACAGCGTCAGCAGCGTCAGCGCACGCAGCCGCCCGCTGGGCGACGCGTCGCGCGAGCGCTGGCGCCACCACAGCAGCGGGCCGATGGCAACCGCACCGCCGATGGCGGCCACCTGGCCCAGGGGCAACAGCAGGTCAGTCATCGGCCGGCCGGGTCCCAGAAGGCGCTGCTCTTCAGCAGCCGGACGAGATCGGCCTTGAACTTGGTCGGCTCGGGTTCGCCGGGCGCGCGCAGCATCCAGCGGCCCATGGGGTCGATGACGTAGAAATGCTCGGGCAGCGTCTTGCCCGGCGCGGGCTTGAGCCAGGCGTCCAGCCGGTCCTGCGGCACGCGCAGCACCGTGGCCTCGACGCCCTTCTGCAGGACGGCGGCCAGCACCTCGGCACGGACCGGCGCGTCGCCGGGCACCAGCCAGAGCTTGTCGACGCGCTCGCGCTCCTTGCCCAGCATCTCGCGCAGCTGGCGCTGCACGTAGAGCTGACGCTCGCAGGCGGCGGGGCAGTCAGCGGGCTGCACGACGGCCAGCAGCCACTGGCCGCGCAACGAGGCCGCGGTCACGGGCCGGCCCTGCAGGTCGGTCAGCGGCAGGTCGGGCGGCATGTCGACCGTGGGCATGATGAGTTCGCCGTAGGCCGAGCCCCGGGGCTTCACCACGTAGAAGGTGAAGTAGGACGCGATGACGGGCGCAGCGCACATGGCCAGCACCATCAGCATCTTCCAGCGCCCGACGCGCTGCGCCGAGGGCGCTCGCGGGTCGGGCAGGCTGTGGACCGCGAAGCTCAGCGGCTCAGGCGTGCCGCCGGTTGCGGAGCCGGGGGCGGATGAGTTGGAACCAGACATAAAGGATGAGGATCAGCGCGCAGAGCGCGAACCATTGGAAGGCATAGCCGTAGTGCTTGTGCAGGCCGAGGTCGGGCGCCGGCCAGTGGCGCAGCAGCCCGTCGTCGGTGTCGGCGGCGGTCTGCACGACCGTCATGGGCAGCAGCGCGAGGCCGGATTCCTGCGCGAACGCGGCCGGGTCCAGATTCTGCCGGATTGCCCCGCCCTGCCCGGCGCCCAGCTCGTACAGCCGCGATGGCGCCGCGGCCAACCGCCCCTGGACGCTGATCTCGCCCGCAGGTGTCGTCAGCGGCGGCAGCCGGGAGCGATCGGCCGCGTCGCGCGGCGCCCAGCCGCGCTGCACGAGGATGGCTTCGCTGCGCCCCGCCAGCTGCAGCGGCGTGACGACGTAGAAGCCGGCCCGGCCGTCCATTGGTCGATTGTCCAGCCAGACGGTGCGCGACTCGACCCAGCGACCGTGCAGCTCGACGCGGCGGTGCAGTGCGGCAGCGTCCAGCGCCGCATTGCCCAGCAACGGCTGCCGGGCCTGGGCGTCCATGGCCGCCTGCAGGCCGAGCTTCTGCGCGGCGCGGTCCAGTTGCCACCAGCCCAGGCGCGCGGTCAGTGCCGCGGCCAGCACGGTCGCCAGCAGCACCAGCCAGCGTCGCGCCCTCATCGCGCCACCCCACGCGGATAATGGCGCGACATGAAATTCCTGTTCCTGTTCGCCTTCATCGGCATCCTCGGCGCGCTGGGCGCGGCCGGCTTCTTCATGCTGCAGAACGGCCGCAAGGACCGCAGCGACAAGCAGAACCACATGGCCCGCGCGCTGGCCGTGCGGGTGGGCGTGTCGGTAGCGCTGTTCCTCGTCATCCTGTTCTGCTGGTGGATGGGCTGGATAGAGCCGACCGGTTTGCCGCTCAAACGCTGAACTACCGGCTGAGCCCCAGAAAAAAGCCCCGCATCGCGGGGCTTTGCTTTTGACGGCGGTTGCCGCTCACATCCAGTAGACGACGACGTACAGGCCCAGCCAAACCACGTCGACGAAGTGCCAGTACCAGGCCGCGCCTTCGAAGCCGAAGTGGCGGTCGGCCGTGAAGTGGCCCTTGTGCAGGCGCAGCGTGATGAACAACAGCATCAGCATGCCCACGAAGACGTGGAAGCCGTGGAAGCCGGTCAGCATGAAGAAGGTCGAGCCGAACACGCCGGAGCTGAGCTTGAGGTTCAGGTCCTTGTAGGCGTGGGCGTACTCGAAGCCCTGCACGAACAGGAAGATCACGCCCAGCAGCACCGTGGCCCACATGAAGGCGATGGTCTTGGCACGGTTGCCGGCGATCAGCGCGTGGTGAGCGATGGTCAGCGTGACGCCCGAGGTCAGCAGCAGCGCGGTGTTGACCGTGGGCAGCGGCCAGGGGCCGATGGTCGAGAAGGGTTCGACGGTACCGGCCGGCGCGGCGGTGAAGCCGGCGGCGGTGCTGGGCCAGATGGCCTTGAAATCGGGCCACAGCAGCGCGTTCTCCAGGCTGCCCAGCGAGGGCACCGAGAACACGCGGGCCCAGTACAGCGCCCCGAAGAAGGCAGCGAAGAACATCACCTCCGAGAAGATGAACCAGCCCATGCTCCAGCGGAAGGAGACGTCGATGCGGTCGCTGTACATGCCGCCCTCGCTCTCGCGGATGGCGTCGCCGAACCACTGCTTCAGGATGAAGGCCCAGAAGGCCAGGCCACCCAGCAGGGAGTACATGCCCCAGCCATGGCCGTTGATCCACTGGCCCGCGCCCAGGATGACGAAGAACAGGCCGGTGGCGGCCAGGACCGGATGCCGCGAAGGCCCCGGCACGAAGTAGTACGGCGTCTTGCCCGTGGTTGTCGCTGCCGACATGTCGTTCTCCTCGTTCTCTGTACTCTTTGGTGGCCAGCGCTCAGGCACCGGCCACGCCACTGCCGATGACCCAGCGGACCAGCAGCACCAGCATCAACACAAACACGGCCGCGCCCAGCACGCCCGCGATGATCACGTGCACCGGGTTGAGCTTGGCCATGTCGTTCTCATGGTCCTTGCCCCGGCGCACGCCAAAAAAACTCCAGGCCACCGCCGACAGCGTCTGGCCAATGGAGGCCTTGCGCTGCACGACCTCCTTCAGATCGCGACCCGCCTCGCTCACAGCGCGGCTCCGGTCGCCGGCGCCTGGCCGACCTTGACCACACCCTTGCCCGCCACCTCAAAGAAGGTGTAGGACAGAGTGATGGTCTTCACATCCTTGGGCAGCTTGGGGTCGATGACGAACACGACCGGCCACTGCTTGCTCTCGCCCGGCTGCAACGTGTACTCGTTGAAGCAGAAGCACTCCAGCTTGTTGAAATGCGCGCTGGCCTGCATGGGCGCATAGCTGGGGATCGCCTGCGCTGCCATCACGCGGTCCTGCTTGTTGCGGAACTCGTACATGACCTGGCTCAGCTCGCCCGGGTGCACCGTCATGTGGCGCACCGCCGGCTTGAAGTCCCAGGGACCACGTGCGTTGGTGTCGAACTCGACCGTGATCTCGCGGCTGTAGTCGACCTGGCCGTTGCCGGCGGCCCCGCCCTTGGCGGACGCGACCTGGCGCTCGGCCAGCGACAGCACGTTGATGCCCAGCGCCTCGCAGATGTGCTTGTACAGCGGCACCAGCGCGTAGCCGAAGCCGAGCATCATCACCACCACCACCACCAGCTTCAGCAACAGCTGGCGGTTGTCGCGGTGCAGCGCTGCGGCCAGGGATCTCAGGCGCATGTCAGTGGTTGAACAGGGCAATCTTGGCCACGAAGCCGACGCCGAAGGCCAGCGCCACCGACAGCAGGATCAGGCCCAGCCGCCGGTTGCTCTTGCGTTGCTCGGGCGTCGTCATGTCCGCGCGGTCAGGCAATGATCTTGGTGGCCGAAGCGTTCAGCTTGGGCGGCTCCTCGAAGGTGTGGAACGGCGCCGGCGACGGCACTTCCCACTCCAGGCCTTCGGCGGCTTCCCAGGGCTTCTGCGGCGCCTTCGCGCCCTTGCCACGCATCATGGGCACCACGACGAACAGGAAGAAGTAGACCTGCATCAGGCCAAAGCCGAAGGCGCCGATCGTCGCGATCGCGTTGAAGTCGGTGAACTGCATGGGGTAGTCGGCGTAGCGGCGCGGCATGCCGGCCAGACCCAGGAAGTGCATCGGGAAGAAGGTGATGTTGAAGAAGATCAGCGAGCCCCAGAAGTGGATCTTGCCGCGCGTCTCCGAATACATCACGCCGGTCCACTTCGGACCCCAGTAGTAGACGCCGGCGAACAGCGCGTACAGCGAGCCGGCCACCAGCACGTAGTGGAAGTGGGCCACGACGTAGTAGGTGTCCTGCAGCTGGATGTCGATCGGAGCCACCGACAGGATCAGGCCGGTGAAGCCGCCCATCGTGAACACGAAGATGAAGCCGACCGCGAACAGCATGGGCGTCTCGAAGGTCATCGAGCCGCGCCACATCGTCGCCAGCCAGTTGAAGATCTTCACGCCCGTGGGCACGGCGATCAGCATGGTGGCGTACATGAAGAACAGCTGGCCGGTCACGGGCATGCCGGTC
>CAMLKW010000201.1 GCA_946480605.1 uncultured Roseateles sp.
TGGCAAAATGCTACGGCGGTGACATCACCCGCAAGCGCAAGCTGCTGGAGAAGCAAAAGGCCGGCAAGAAGCGCATGAAGCAGATCGGCTCGGTCGAGGTGCCTCAAGAGGCCTTCCTCGCCATCCTGCAGGTCGATGACTGACCCCTACCGTTCCACCCCCGCCTTGACTACCTCCTTGATGAGCGCTCTGACCGGTGTTTTGTACGCGGCCCTGGTGGCCTACCTGGGTGGCTGGTATCTCGGCCGCTGGACCGGCAACTTCGCGCTGCTGCTGTTCATCCTGACCGCCGTCTCGATGCTGTACTGGCTGGCCGAGCGCTTGCACTTCGCGCCGGCCCGCCAGCGCGCGGCGCAGAACCTGGTGGACAACGACGCCAAGCGTCGCGAGAACCTGGCCGCCCAGGGCATCAACCGTGTCGATGGCGACATCGAGCCGGCCCGCCAGCAGTTGCTGCAGCAGCCCTGGTGGCTGGACTGGACCGCAGGCCTGTTTCCGGTGATCCTGGTCGTGTTCCTGCTGCGCAGCTTCCTGTTCGAGCCGTTCAAGATTCCGTCCGGCTCCATGGTGCCCACGCTGCTGGTGGGTGACCTCATCCTGGTCAACAAGTTCCACTACGGCGTGCGCCTGCCGGTGATCAACAAGAAGATCATCGCCAACAACGACGTGAAGCGCGGCGACGTGATGGTGTTCCGCTACCCCGAGGACCCCAGCACCGATTTCATCAAGCGCGTCGCGGCCATCCCGGGTGATGAGGTCAGCTACGTCAACCAGAAGCTCTACATCAACGGCCAACTGGCGCTGCTGCAGCCCCAGGGCAACTTCTACGACGAGGATGCGCGCGTCTACCGCCAGCGCTTCCTGGAGAAGCTGGGCGACAAGGAGCACCAGATCCTGGTGCAGCCCGACGCGCAGCGCCTGTTCCGGCCGGACCGCGTCGACGGTCCGTTCCCGTTCCAGGACAACTGCCGCTACACCGTCGAGGGCGTGACCTGCAAGGTGCCGGCCGGCAACTACTTCATGCTGGGCGACAACCGTGACAACTCGCGCGATTCCCGCTTCTGGGGCTTCGTGCCGGACGAGAACATCGTCGGCAAGGCCTTCTTGGTGTGGATGAATTTCGGTAACCTCAAGCGCATCGGTACTTCCTTCTGATGCACCCAATGAGCCGCTGCCGCCGTTCCCCGTCGTCATCCTCCGCCCGTGCGCAGCGCGGCTTCACGCTGGTCGGCCTGCTGTTCTGGGGCGCCGTCATCGCCGTGACGGCGGTCGTGGGCATGAAGGTCTTCCCGACCGTGCTGGAGTACTACACCGTCAAGGGCGTGGTCGACCGCATCGCCGCCGGCAACCCGTCCACCGTGCCGGCCGTGCGCCAGGAGTTCGACCGCGTCCGCCAGGTCGAGTACTCCATCGTCAGCATCACGGGTGCCGACCTGACGGTCAGCAAGGACGGCGGCGACAAGGTGGTCATCGAGTTCGGCTGGGACAAGGAAATCGACCTGTTCGGGCCGGTCCACCTGCTCATCAAGTACCGCGGCAAATCGCGTTGACGCGGGTGCTGCGACGATGAACGCTGCGCTCGATGCCCTTCAGCGCCGTTTGGGCCATCGCTTCCAGCGGCCCGAACTGCTGCTGCGCGCGCTGACCCACCGCAGCTACGGCGCCGACCACAACGAGCGGCTGGAGTTCCTCGGCGACGCCGTGCTAAGCCTGGCCGTGTCCAGCCTGCTGTACGAGCGCTACGCCGGCTCCGACGAGGGCGACCTGACCCGCGTGCGCGCCCACCTGGTGCGCGAGGACAGCCTGCACAAGCTCGCGCTGGCGCTGGGCCTGCCCGAGGTGCTGAAAATGTCCGACGGCGAGGCCCGCGGCGGCGGCGCGCAGCGCCCGTCCATCCTGGCCGATGCCGTCGAGGCCGTGCTGGGCGCGGCCCACATCGATGCCGGCTACGAGGCCGCTCTGGACATCGTGCGCCGGCTGCTGGGCGAGACCATCGCTACCGCCGCCAGCGCGGGCGACTTCGGCAAGGACGCCAAGACCGCGCTGCAGGAATGGCTGCAGGCCCGCCGCATCGCGGTGCCCAGCTACCGCATCATTGCGACGCGGGGCCAGGCCCATGCCCAGACCTTCGAGGTCGAATGCGCCGTGCCGGCGCTGGACATGGCCGCACTGGGCGAGGGCCGCTCGCGCCGCACCGCTGAGCAGGAGGCCGCCCGCCGCCTGCTGGACCGACTGAACGAACGAGGCCGATGATGAACGACGCTGTATCCCCCGCCCCCGAAGGCCCGCCCCAACGCTGCGGCCTGATCGCCATCGTCGGCCGACCCAACGTCGGCAAGTCCACGCTGCTGAACGCGCTGGTCGGCCAGAAGGTCAGCATCACGTCCGACAAGGCCCAGACCACCCGCCACCGCATCACCGGCGTTCGCACGGTCGACGAAGCCCAGTTCGTCTTCGTCGACACGCCTGGCTTCCAGACCAAGCACAACGCCGCGCTGAACCGCACGCTGAACCGCACCGTGCACGGCGTGCTGGCCGACGTGGACCTGGTGCTGTTCGTCGTCGAGGCCGGCCGCTTCGGGCTGGACGACGCCAAGGTGCTGGGCCTGCTGCCCGAGGACAAGCCGGTCGTGCTGATCGCCAACAAGCTGGACGCCGTGCACCGCCGCGCCGAGCTGGCGCCGTGGCTCAAGGGCATGCAGGAGCGCCGCAACTTCGCCGAGTTCGTGCCGCTGTCGGCCAAGAAAGAGGCCGACGTCACGCGCCTGTTCAAGATCCTCAAGCCCTACCTGCCCGAGCAGGGCTGGTTCTACGACGGCGAAGCGCTGACCGACCGCAGCGAGAAGTTCCTCGCCAGCGAGATCATCCGCGAGAAGCTGTTCCGTCTGACTGGCGACGAGCTGCCCTACACCTCCACCGTCGTCATCGACAAGTGGGAAGAGGAGGGCGAGCTGCGCCGCATCAGCGCCAGCATCGTCGTCGAGCGCGACGCCCACAAAGGCATGATCATCGGCCAGGGCGGCGAGCGGTTGAAGCGCATCGGTTCCGAGTCGCGCCAGGAGCTGGAGCACCTGATGGACGGCCGCGTGTTCCTGGAGCTGTGGGTGAAGGTGCGCTCGGGCTGGGCGGATACCGAAGAGCATCTGCGCTCCTACGGCTACGAGTGACCCATCCATGCGGCTGACGCGCCCGCCGGCGGTCCAGCAGGCCTACGTGCTGCATCAGCACGACTGGAGCGAGTCCAGCCTCATCCTGGATCTGTTCACGCGCGAATCCGGCCGCGTGGCCGTCGCCGCCAAGGGCGCCAAGCGACCCTACTCGCAGCTGCGTGCCGTGCTGCTGCCGCTGCAGCGCGTCAGCGTGTCCTTGAGCAAGCCCGCCAAGGCGGATGGTGGCGAGGTGCAGACGCTGCGCAGCGCCGAGTGGGGCGGCGGCGCCACGCTGCCCAGCGGCGCGACACTGTTCTCCGGCTACTACCTGAACGAGCTGCTGCTGAAACTGCTCGCCCGGCACGACCCGCATCCGCAGCTGTTCGACGCCTATGCCGACGCGCTCGCGCATCTGAGCGACGGCGACGAGGTGTTGCGCGCCTTCGAGCTGAAGCTGCTGGCCGAGCTGGGCCTGCTGCCCGACCTCAGCGTCGTCACGCCGACCCAGGCGCCCGTCGATCCGGCACGGCGCTATCAGCTCTCGCCCGAGTCCGGTGTCATCCCGCCGACCAGCGACGCCAGCCTGCCCGGCGCGCTGCTGATCCAGCTGCAGGCCGCGCTGCTGCACGGCAGCATGGCTGCGCTGCGCCAGGCCTGCGCAGCCGCGCCGCAGGGCCTCAAGACCACGCTGCGCGGGCTGCTCCACTACCATCTTGGCCATCAGCCCCTGCGCACGCGGGCCTTGATGGTCGACGTGCAACAACTGCTCGACACATGAATCCATTTGCACACGCCGGCGCCCGCTGCGCGCTGTCGGTCAACGTCAACAAGGTCGCGCTGCTGCGCAACACGCGCCACCTGGGCATCCCCAGCGTGCTGCGTGCGGCCGAGCAGTGCCTGCTGGCCGGCGCGCAAGGCATCACGGTGCACCCGCGGCCCGATGCGCGCCACATCCGCCCCGGCGACGTCGACGACCTGGCTGCGTTCCTCAAGGACTGGCCGCAAGCCGAGTTCAACATCGAGGGCAACCCGACGCAGAACCTGATGGACTTCGTGCGCCGGCATCGCCCGCACCAGGTCACCTTCGTGCCCGATTCGGAAGATCAGTTCACCTCCGACCACGGCTGGACGCTGCCGCAGGACGTCGAGCGCCTGAAGCCGCTGATCCGCGAGGCCCAGGACCTGGGCGTGCGCGTCAGCCTCTTCATGGACCCGAATCCCGCGGCGATGGCGCACGTGGCCGAACTGGGCGCGGACCGCATCGAGCTGTACACCGAAACCTTCGCCAGCGCCTTCGGCACCGAGCGCCAGGACGCCGTACTGGCCGGCTTCACGGCGACGGCGCAGGCCGCGCTCACAGTGGGGCTGGGCATCAACGCCGGCCACGACCTGAACCGCGACAACCTCAGCGTGTTCCTGCGCCACGTGCCCGGCGTGCTGGAGGCCTCCATCGGCCACGCGCTGATCGCCGATGCGCTGGAGCTGGGCTACACCGAGACGGTGCGTGCCTACCAGCGCGTCATCGCGACGGCCTACACATGATCTACGGCATCGGCACCGACCTCTGCGACATCCGCCGCATCCGCGAAACGCTGGCGCGGCGCGGCGAGCGCTTCGCCGAGAAGGTGCTGGGGCCGCATGAGCTGGCCGTGTTCCGCGAGCGCCGCGCCAAGGTGGAGGCGCGCGGCGAGGCCTACCTCGCGACGCGCTTCGCGGCCAAGGAGGCCTTCTCCAAGGCGATTGGCATGGGCATGCGCATGCCCATGACCTGGCGTGCGATGGAGGTGGTGAAGGCGCCCAGCGGCAAGCCCGAGATCGCACTGCACGGTGAACTGGCCGAGTGGTTTGCCGCCCGTGGCCTGAGCGCGCATGTGACGGTCAGCGACGAGCAGGATTACGCCGTCGCCTTTGTCGTCGTCGAGCGCGCGGGCTGAGCTTCAGCGCGGCGGCTGGAACAGCAGTCGTTCGGCCAGCTCGCGGCGTGCCGGGGGCTGCGCGGGCAGGCGGTCCAGCAGCGCGATGGCGGCGTCGCAGCCGGCCGTGCTGGCAGGGCCGTCCGGGGCGTCGGCCCACAGCCGCGACAGCAGGCCCAGCGCGGCGCGTCCCACGGTGCGGTCCAGCACCTCGACCTCGATGCCGCTGGGCGGCCGCGGCACCCAGCGCGGCGGGGCGCCGCGGGCGGCTTCCAGGATCCACTGCGCCTCGCGCGCCTGCAGCTCCTCGGGCAACTGGCCGCGCGTGCCCAGGCGGCCGTCCATCAGGCCGCGGCAGTCGGCGGCCGGCGGCGCGCGCAAGGCCTTGAGCTGCCCTGAGACCAGCTGCACGTAGCGGCGCCGCAGCACGCCGTCGGTGCCGTTGATCAGGTCCGGCATCTGCCGCGCCAGCGGCGTCAGCGCGCTGGCCTGCACCGCGTCGTCGGGCGCGCCGGCCTGGCGGGTGTCCCACATGCGCTGGGCGACGGCGGCGACCATGCCGGGCGAGCGGCGCTCCAGCGCCTCCCAGACCGGATGCTGCCGCAGGGCGTCGTCGAAGTCCGCCAGCGTGGTGGTCTCGCCCGCCGCAGGCAGCGGCACGGCCAGCGTCTGCGGCGATGGCGCGATCAGCGCATGCGCCTGCAGGTCCGCGCGCGGCACGAACCACATGTGGCGTGCGGGCGTGTCCAGCGTCTTGTCGATCATGGGCTGCGGCAGGCCCAGCTCGCGGTAGGTCTGGGCCAGCTGCTGGTTGGCCAGCTCGTCGAAGACCGGGTTGTAGGTGCGCGTGGAGGCGCGGTGGAAGCCCAGCTGCCCTTCGGGCGACAGCTGGCGCGGGCTGCCGGCCAGGAAGACCAGCGTGCAGGCGCTGGCGCAGGTGCCCACGGCGCGCACCGCGTGGCCGTGCTGCTTGACCGCCTGGGCCATGCGCTCGGCCTCGCGCACCCGGCCGCCGGGTGATTCCAGCTCCACGCGCTTGAGGCCGCGTGCGGCATCGCTGGCCAGCAGCATGCGCAGGCGTTCGCCGTCGCCCATGCCGATGACGCCTTCCAGGCGCAGGCTGCGGCCGTCGGCCGACAGCGCGAACTTCGCCTGGCCGATGGGGTCGATGCCGCGCGCCATCTGCCAGAACTCGCCCAGGTTGGGCAGCAGGCCGAACAGCACCGATGCCAGCAGCTGCAGTGCCCCCAGCGCGAGGACGAGGCGGGCCAGCCAGCCCCACAGCAGCGAGCCCTGCTCGCGCAGGTAGTGGGCCGCGGCGCGCCAGGCGCCCACCAGGCACCAGATGTCCAGCCCCAGCAGCAGCGGCATGCCCACCAGCACCGCGATGGCGCTGACCTGGAGCGAGTCGCCCTTGGCACCGATCCAGCTCATCAGCCCGGTCAAGGCCAGCGCCAGCGGCGTGGCCAGCAGCATGTTGTTGACCCAGAAGCTGCGCACCAGGCTCAGCTCGCCGCGCCAGTGGCGCGTGAAGTAGCCGGTCTGCGGCGCCGCGGCGGGCGCCGGGCGGCGGCGCGCTGCCGTCGCGGCGCGCGGCCGCGCCGAGGCCTGCTGCCAGCTGGGCGTGGGCTCGGACGGTGCCGGTGCGGACGCCGCCGCGTCGGCCGCCAGCGACGTGGGGTCCACGTAGGGGCGTGGCGGGCGGGCGTTGCTCATCGGGCGCTCAGGACTTCTTCTTCGCGGGCGCCGCGGCCGGCTTGGCCAGCGACTCGCCGCGGGCCTGCACCTGCATCTGCATGTCCATGGTCATGCGGCCGTTGTCCGGCCCCTGCATGTTCATCTTCACCTCCATGCCCAGTTGGCTGGCCAGCGGCAGGCGGTCCGACAGCCGCAGCGAGCTGGTGCCCGCGCCGGTGCCGGTGAGCTGCATGTTCAGCGTCTGCGGGGTGGCGGACGCAGCGGAGGCCGCCCCGGCCGGCAGCGGCGCGTCCATCGCCATCTGCATGGTCACGGACAGGTCGAAATGAGCCACGCCGCGGTCCACGTGCTTGAGCGTGTAGCGCAGCTTGGCGTCCAGCTTGCCGGCGCCGCCGGGGATGGGCACGGGCAGGGCCAGGTTCATCGGCACCTCGATGCTGTCGCCGGGCTTCATGGTCTTCTGGCCCAGTGCCTTGGCCATTTGCAGCGCCTCGTTGATCATGGCCTGGCCCTGGGCGCGCATCAGCTCGTTCAGCTCGGTGCCCTGGCTCTGCAGGATCTCGAAGGCGAAGTCCTTGGGATTGAAGCGCGCGGTGAAGGACATGTTGGCGTTGGCCTGCGGCGGCATGGGCTGGACCCGGCCGCCGACCTCGATCTGGCCGCCCTGGGCCGCCGAGCTCACGGTCAGCGGCAGCCAGCCCTCGGCATCGGGCTGGCCGACCTGCGTGGTCTGCGCAATCTTCATGTTCATCTTCATCGGGCCGCTGCGGGCGATGTTCTCGGCGGCCTGCGCGATCTTGGCGCGTTGCTCGTCGCTGGCCTCGGGGCCGGCTTCCAGCCGCGGCTGCATCGTCATCTGCATGTCGATGAGCTGGCGCTGGTGCTGGCCGGCGCGCGGCGTGGTGTCGAAGGTGATGACCTGGGGCGATTGCGGCGCGGCCTGGGCGACGAGCTGCAGGCCGAACAGGGTGCCGACCAGCGCGAGGCGGAGCGGGGAAGTGGTCACGGGTGCGATCCGATCAGAACAAATGCCGCCGGACTGGCGGCGGGCGCGATCCTAGGGCGATTGCGAAGTTTCAGCGCGCGTACCGCGTGGGTAATTTCAACGTCCTTCGTGCGGCGCAGATGTCGCGGCGCCGGTGCGCGGCCCGGCTGGGCGCCACTACCATCCGCCCGCCCTAACAGTCCTGCCGGTGCGCACGCCATGCTCAAGCCCTTTGCCCTGACCGCCATCTGCCTTGCCCTTGCGGCGATCGCCGCGCCGGCACGGGCTCAGGAGCCGCAGCCGCCTGCCAGCAAGACCGACGACAAGGCGCCGGCCAGGTCGGACGAGAAGGCCGGCGCCAAGACCCAGAAGCTCGACCGCG
>CAMLKW010000202.1 GCA_946480605.1 uncultured Roseateles sp.
GTCATTGCGCCCGACGTGACCGTGCTGCCCTATCCCTTCAAGACCGGCGACGAACTGCTGGCGTTGACGAAGAAATACGGCCTGTCCATCGCCGAGGTCATGCGCCGCAACGAGGGTCACTGGCGGCCCGACGCCGAGACGCGCGCCGGTCTCTTGAAGATCTGGAACGTCATGCAGGGTTGCGTGCAGCGCGGCTGCAAGACCGAAGGCATCCTGCCCGGCGGGTTCAAGGTCAAGCGCCGTGCGCCCAGCCTGCACGCCAGCCTGACGGCCAACCCCGAGGCCGCGCTGCGCGACCCGCTGCAGGTGATGGACTGGGTCAACCTGTACGCGCTGGCCGTCAACGAGGAGAACGCCGCCGGCGGTCGCGTCGTCACGGCGCCCACCAACGGGGCGGCCGGCATCATCCCGGCGGTGCTTCACTACTACCACCGCTTCGTGCACGGCTCGAACGACGACGGCGTCATCGACTTCCTGCTGACCGCCGCCGCCATCGGCATCCTCTACAAGGAGAACGCGTCCATCTCCGGCGCCGAGGTCGGCTGTCAGGGCGAGGTGGGCGTGGCCTGCTCCATGGCCGCGGCCGCGCTGTGCGCCGTCATGGGCGGCACGCCCGAGCAGGTCGAGAACGCCGCCGAGATCGGCATGGAGCACCACCTGGGCCTGACCTGCGACCCCGTAGGCGGCCTGGTGCAGATCCCCTGCATCGAACGCAACGCGATCGCGTCGGTCAAGGCCATCAACGCGGCCCGCATGGCGCTGCGCGGCGACGGCACGCACTTCGTCAGCCTGGACAAGGTCATCAAGACCATGCGCGATACCGGCGCCGACATGATGACCAAGTACAAGGAAACGGCCCGAGGCGGCCTCGCGGTGAACATCGTCGAGTGTTGAGCTCCTCGTCCAGTCTTGCCCCGCTGAACGCGGGCGGCCTGGCCGGTCTCCCGAGGGGACGGCGATGCTTGCGGCATCGAGCCGCAAACACATCGCCAGACGGGCGGGCTTGGGAGCGGCCCAGCGCTCGGCCCGCAGAATGCTGAGCTTATGTGCCTCGCCGCGTTCGCGCTGAACGCCCACCCTCGCTTCCCGCTCGTCATCGCCGCCAATCGCGACGAGTTCTTTGCGCGCCCAGCCGCGCCCATGGCCTGGTGGGATGACCACCCCGACCTCCTCGCCGGCCGTGACCTCAGTGCCGGCGGCACCTGGTTCGGCCTGACGCGCAGCGGGCGCCTCGCGCTGCTGACCAATGTGCGCGAGTCCGGCCGGCAGAACCTCGACGCCCCGTCGCGCGGCGCGCTGGTCGTCGACTGGCTGGCCAGCGGCCTGGCCGCGCCCGCATTCGCCGCCACGCTGCGGCCGGGCTACAACGGCTTCAACCTCGTCACCGCCGATCTGCGCAGCAACACCTGGCACTGGCTCAGCAACCGCAGCCCGGCCCCGCAGGCGCTGGCCGCAGGCCTGCACGCGCTGTCGAACGCCGCGCTGGACACGCCCTGGCCCAAGACCGTGGGCCTGAAGGCGGCGCTGGCCGAAGCACTCGCCGCCAGCACCGACGTGGAAGACCTCGTCGAGCGGCTGCTCGCCGCACTGGCGGACGACACGCCCGCCCCCGACGGCGCCCTGCCCGACACCGGCGTGGACCTGGTGCGGGAGCGCCTGCTGTCGTCGCGCTTCGTGCGCCTGCCGGACCCGGCCGGCGGCGGACGCGGCCTGTACGGCACGCGCTGCTCGACCGTGCTCGTGCGCGCGGCGGACGGCACCACGCTGGTCGTGGAGCTCAGCTTTGATGATGAAGGCCGCCGCCGGTCGGAAATACGACAGCAGATCTTGCGCTGGCCGGCTCGCTGAGCTGCTATACAGGCGGACCGCTCGTTGCGTCCCGCCCGTCGATGAACCCGCTGCAACGCCCGACCACCGCCCGCTGGGCCGCCAGCGCCTGCCTGCTGTTCTCGGGCTTTGTCGTGCTGCGCTGGCTGTTCGGCTTCGAGTGGGGCGCCGGATTTCCGGGCCTGGTGCAATCCAGCGTCGTGTCGGCCCTGCTGCTGCTGGCGAGCAGCGCCACCATCTGGGTCATGACCGGCTGGCCGCAGGCCCGGGCACCCAGCGTGCGCGCCCGGCGCATCGTGCGCGGTCTGGCCCTGCTGCTGTCCGTCTTGCCCGTGCTGATGCTGGTGCAGGCCATCACTGATGCATCGCTGGGCATCGACATCCCCCACCGCGGCGTGCTGCCCAGCGCGTCCAATCCCACGCCGGGGCGCATCTCGCCCAATGCCAGCATCGCGCTGCTGCTGCTGTTCGCGGCCATGGCCTTGCTCGCCGGCGCGCCGCTGCGCCGTGCCCAGCGGCTCGGCGCAGCCTGCGTGGGCGCCGCCGCGCTGATCGCCTGCCTCGGCGCCCTGGGCCACCTGCTGCGGCTGGAGCAGCTCTACCACTGGGGCAGCTTCCACAAGCTGACGCTGCCGACCGCACTGGGCGTGCTGCTGCTGGCGACCGCGCTGTGGGAACAGCTGTTGCGCTGGAGCGGCACCGCCGCGCGCATCGACCTGAACGAGCGCCGCATCACCTGGCGCTCGCTGGCCGTGCTGTCCTTCGTGGCCATTGCGGCCGGTGCGAGCGGCTTCGCGGCGCTGGAGTCCGAGTTCGAACGCGCACGCAAGGACGATATGCGCGCCACCGCCTTCATCACCGGCGAGGCCCTGACGCATGCGCTGGACGCCGGCACCTGGCTGTCCGCCAACATCGCGACGCGCCCCGTCGTCGTGGAGCCGCTGGCCCGCCTGGCCGCGACCGAGGTCGACCCGGCGGCGCTGGAGCGGCTGCGCGCCACCACCCGCAGCCTGCTGACCGACGGCGTCTCGGCCGCCCGCTTCCTGGACCCCGCCGGCCGGCCGCTGGCCGACGCCGGCCGCTTCGCGGCCACGCCCGCCACGCCGGGCCTGGCGCTGGCCCAGCCCTATGCGCCCGACGCCCGCCTGGTCTGGGCCGGCGGCTATGTGCTGGTGACCGAGCAGCCCGTCATGGACCGCGGCCAGCTGGTCGGGCTGTTCCACGCCGAGCAACGGCTGAGCCTGATGGACCGGCTGGCCTCCCGCGTCCGCGACGGCGAGGTCTCGTCGGACGTGCTGGTCTGCAACCGCATCGCCGACCGCGCCACCTGCCTGCCGTCCAAGCTGCACCCCATTCCCGCCAACGTGCCCATGTTCGACGCCCAGGGCCGCCCCCTGCTGCCCGTCGCCCGGGCGCTGCTGGGCGAGTCCGGCGTGGACCTGACGGCGGACGTGCGCGGCGTGCAGGTCGCGGCGGCCTATGCACCGCTGGGACGCACCGGCCTGGCCATGGTCGTGAAGACCGACACGGCCGACCTGTTCGGCGCGATACGCCAGCGCCTGAGCCTGCTGGCACTGCTGCTGGCAGGGCTGGTGCTGGCCGGCACCTGGGTGCTGCGCCGCCACGTGCGGCCGCTGGTGCAGCAGCTGTCCAGCGAGCAGGCCCGCTACCGCGCCATCCTGGACAACTCCAGCGACGCCTTCATCGGCCTGAACGGCGCCGGCGACGTGACCGACTGGAACCTGCAGGCCGAGCGCATGTTCGGCTACACCGCCGCCGATGCCCAGGGCCGGCGCCTGTCCGAGCTCATCATCCCGCCGGAGTCCCGTGCCGCCCACGATGCCGGCATGGCGCGCTTCTGCCTCACGGGCACCGGGCGCGTCGTCAACCAGCGCATCGAGCTGGCCGCGCTGCACCGCGACGGCCGGTTGGTGGACGTGGAGCTGTCCGTCGCCGCGATGCCGCTGGGCAACGGCTT
Source organism: uncultured Roseateles sp. (assembly GCA_946480605.1). Next base: position 3,806 of record CAMLKW010000202.1, read on the forward strand.
CGTGGCCCATGCCTTCCTGCGCGACATCGGCCAGCGCAAGACCGCGGCTCGCCTGCTCGCCGCCAGCGAGCAGCGCATGCGCGACATCGCCAACAGCATCCCGGCCATGGTGGGCGTGTTCGATGCCCAGGAACGCTGCGTCTATGCCAACGACATGGCGCTGCAGCTGCATGGCCCGGCTCACGGCATGGGTGTGGGCGTGCTGATGCGCGACGGCCTGGGTGCGCAGAGCTACGCGCTGCACGAGCCCCATGTGCGCGAGGTGCTGAAGGGCCATGCTCGGACCTTCGAGGGCGCGCTGCCCTGGCGGGGCGGCACCGGCCATTTCCAGGTCCACCTGGTGCCCATGCGCGACCCGGACAGCGACGCGGTCACCGGCTTCTACCTGATGACCTTCGACATCACCGAGCTGCGCAGCGCCCAGCTGCAACAGCAGCGCAGCGAACACCGGCTGCGCGCCATCGCCGACAACCTTCCGGTGCTGATCTCCTACATCGACCGCGAGCAGCGGCTGGGCTTCATCAACAAGACCTTTCATGAATGGATAGGCGTGGAGCCCGAGCAGGCCATGGGCAAGCCGCTGAAGACGCTGCTGGGGCACGAGCTGTATGGGCAGCGCCAGGCGGCGCTGGAGCGCGCGCTGGCCGGCGAACGCCAGGAGTTCGAGATCGTCTCCACGGCCCTGGGCATCACCCGCCACCTGCACATCGTCTACGAGCCCGACCGCCAGCCCGACGGCAGCATCGCAGGCGTGTTCGGCATGGCGGCGGACGTCACCGTCATGAAGCAGGCCGAGCTGCACCTGCAGGAGCTGGCCCACGTGGACGCGCTGACCGGCCTGCCCAACCGCCGCGAGTTCGAGAGTCGGCTGCAGCTGGCGCTGGCGCGCGCGCGTCGGCAGCGCCAGGCCATGGCGGTCATCTTTCTGGACGTCGACCACTTCAAGGCCATCAACGACGGCCACGGCCATGCCATGGGCGACGTGGTGCTGAAGGAGTTCGGCGAGCGCGTGCGCGCGGCCATTCGCAGCACCGACACCGCCGCGCGGCTGGCCGGCGACGAGTTCGTCGTCATCCTCGAAGGCCTGCACGGCGACGCCGAGGCCACCCGCGTCGCGGCCAAGCTGGTGGCCGCCATACGCCCGCCCATGCTGCTGCCGGGTGGCGGCGAGATCGAGGTCACGACCAGCGTGGGCATGGCCTGCTGGAGCGGCCAGGGCGACGGCGCGCAAGACATCCTGGCGCGCGCCGACCGCGCGCTGTACCGCGCCAAGGCAGCCGGCCGTGACACCTTCTCGCAAACCACCTTCTGAGTCACGGGGCCGCCCCACCGCGCAGGCCACAATCGCCCGGCAGTGACCGCCATCGCCCTCAACCGCCGCCCGCCGCCCGACCCGCGCCTGCTGCAGCGCTGCCTGCTGCTGGCCGTGCTGCTGCACATCTGGCTGGTGCTGATGTTCGGCAACACCACCGGCACGGCCGAACCGGGCCAGGGCGTCTGGGGCAGCCTCAGCGTGCGCCTGAGCGGGCGCAGCGGCAGCCAGACCGACGCGCCGCCCAGCATGGACGCCAGCCGCAGCCCCACCGGCCAGACGGGTGCCCAAACCGCCCAGGCCGCCAACCCGCTGGCGCAGCACGAGGGCCGGACCCGCACGGCCTCGCTGCCGCTGCCCGAGGGCTTCAAGCCCGTGGAGCGCGAGGCGCTGAGCCCGCCACCGCCGCGGGGCGCCGCAGCGCCGCTGGCCGCACCGGCCGAACTGCCGGCGCCCGTGGGCCGGCTGGACGCCCGGCCCGAGGCCGCGCTGGCAGCGCTGGACCGGGCGGCCCTGGGCAGCGCCGCGGCACCGCGGCCCGAGCTGCCTCCCCAGCCCGCCGAACTGCCCACCGCCGTGCAGCGCCTGGAAGCCGCGCCGGCCGCGGCGGCCGAGCTGCTGCGCCCTTCCGACCTGCGCGCGGCGCGCGCGCCCGCCGCGCCGGCGGCACCCAGCCCCGAACTGCCGGCTCCCGTCCAGCGCCTCGAAGCGTCCGCGCCGGCTGCCGCCATGGCCACACTGCCGCGCGCGGCCGAACTGCGCACCAGCGCGGCGGCGACCAGCGTCAGCGACGCCGCGCCCGCGCAGTCCCTGCCCACGCCGGTGCAACGCCTGGAGGGGCCCGGCGCCGAGACCGCCGGCGTCGACCGCCTGGCACCGCCGCGCGAACTGCGCCGGCCCGCCGACACGGCCACCGCCGCTCTGCCCGGCGCCCAGGACCTGCCGTCGCCCGTGCGCCGGCTGGAGGCGGCCGAGGCCGGCACCGGCGTGGCGCCGCTGCAGCCCGGCCAGGCCCCGCGCACCAGCCTGGCCACGCCGGCGGCCACCGGCGTGAACGAGCTGTCGCAGTCCCTGCCGGGCCAGGTCGACGCGCCCGCCGGCCCGGCCCAGGGCAACCCCGCTGCGTCGCCGCTGGCAGGCGTCAACACCGGCCGCGCCGACGGCGGCCCACGCACCGGTGGCGACCTGCCCGCCACGCCAGCCGCCGCCGCCAGCGGCGCCACGCGGGCGCCGCTCAACCTGTCGCTACCGCGCGGCGACATGACGGCCCGGCGCAGCCCCGGCCTGGTGGAGCTGCTGCCGCCCCCGCCGGAGCGCAAGAGCAAGCTGGAGCAGTCCATCGAGGACAGCACCAACAAGGACTGCCGCAAGGCCTACGGCGGCCTCGGCATCTTGGCCGCCGTGCCGCTGGCCGTGGACGCGGTGCGCGGCAAGGGCTGCAAGTGGTAACGGGCTCGCTTCAGCGCGCCGGCAGCTCCACCGCGTAGATCGCCGGCTTGCCCTCCAGGTTGGAGCGGTAGACCAGCCACTTGCCGTCCGGCGTGAAGTGCTGGTTGGGCTCCAGCGTGTAGTCGTGCTTGGACAGGTCCGCCACGCGGATGCTCTCCAGCCGGCCCGGCGTGATGAGACCCGGCTGTGGCTTCTCGCGCACCACCGGCTTCAGCAGGCTGATCCACTTGCCGGCATTGCCGCCGTCGCCCGAGAACATGCGGCCGTCGGGCGACTGCATGAAGTGGTACGACGCCTGGTCGCGCGCGACCTCATAACGCCATTGTTCGCCGGTGAGCAGATTGCGCCCGGTCAGCCAGGTCACGCCGCCGCGCGGCGTCTGCAGGTCGTACCAGACGGTCTGGCCGTCGCGCCCCCAGAACTCGTGGCCCGCGATCTCGCCGGCCATGGTGCGGGTGTGGATCTTGGTCAGCTGCGTGCCGTCGATGCGGATGGTCCAGATGCGGTCCACCTCGTGCCAGGGGCCCTCGTGGCAGAACATCAGCAGCGTCGGGTCGGTGGGCGAGAACTTCAGGTGGTTGAGCCAGTCGGTCGCGCGGTGGATGGTCTTGCGCTCGCCGGTGGCGATGGCCACGCTGTACATCTCCATCGGCACGCGCGCCGCCAGCCGTGCGGCCATCCACTTGCCCTTGGCGGCGGCGAAGGACAGCGGCTTGCCGTCCGGCCCCGTGCCCGAGTAGTGCGGCGAGCCGGTCAGCGGGTCGCGCTTGCCCTGCGCGGCGATCTCCGGCGGCGGCGGCGCGGTCTCCCGCACGCCGGCCAGCAGCGTCTCGTCGGCGTTGATGGCCATCACACGCCCACCGGGCAGGTCGGCGATCTTGCGGGTCTTGCCGGTGTCGATGTCCACCGACCAGACCGAGAACGGCCCGCCCTCCTCCACCGCCGCGTCACGCAGCGTGTAGTAGGCGCTGCGCGACTTCGGCCCCGTGAACAGCAGGCGGTCCACGCCGCCCTTCAGCACCAGCCGGGTCTCCCAGGTCTTGGTGTCGGCCACGCGCACGCCCTCGGCCGTCAGGTAGATCATCAGATCGCCCTGCGGCGTGAACGGGTTGTAATTGAAATAGAGCCCGTAGTTGCCGGGGCTGTCGTCCACGCGCACGATGCGCTGGCCGGTGGTGGCGTCCTTCCAGGCTGCAGTGGCGCTGGCCGCCGGCGCCACGGCCGTGGCGAGCGCCACCAGGGTCAGCGCGGCGAGCGCAGCGCGGGACACGCGCTCAAGAACGGAGGGAATCATGGCGTCGGCAGGAGTGATCAGCGCAGGGCATGGTAGCCAGCACCGACGCCACGAAGGCGCCGCAGCGACATCGCTCAAGCACTTGATTCAATTGGCCGCCGGCAGCTCAAGCTCCGCGCGGCGCGCGCCTGCGGCTGACTTGTGCGTTGCCATGGGCGTGCGGGTGCGCATGGTCGTGGGCGCTGCCCTGCGCGGAGGCGGCCGGCTTGCGGGCCTTGCCGGCGCGGGCGGGCGCGCAGTCGCTG
>CAMLKW010000203.1 GCA_946480605.1 uncultured Roseateles sp.
GCGGCGCGCGGCCAGCAGCTGGCGGCGCAGGTCGGAACGGTCAACGGGCTGGGCGGCGGTCATGGGCGCTGGGGTCCTTGGGGCGAGCACCCATTGGAACCCAGCCCGCCGCCCCTGGAGCGAGCAAGCGCGAGGGAAACAGCCCACCGCACAGCAGGGCTCAGGGGCGCTGGGTTAAATTGGCCGGCCTGAGCAGTGGCGGTAGGCATGAGTCAAATGGATGGGCGAGTTCTGAAGGGCCTGGGGCGCATCGCGCTGACCTGGCTGGTGGCGGTGGCAGCGGGCGCTCACGCGGCGCCGGAACCCGCCGACCTCGCCGTGCAGGCCCGCGAGGCCTGGGCCAAGCGCGACCGCAAGCGCCTGGCCACACTGACCGACAGCGCCCGCGCGCAGAACCACCCGCTGGCCGGCTGGGTCGAGTACTTCGACCTGAACGCGCGGCTGTACCAGGTGAGCCAGCCGGAGATGGACGCCTTCTATGCGCGCTACACCGGCAGCTATGTGGAGGACCGGCTGCGCAACGACTGGCTGCTGGAGCTGGGCCGGCGCCGTGACTGGGCCGGCTTCAAACGCGACCACGCCACCTACCAGATGCGCGACGACCGCGAGGTGCACTGCTACACGCTGCTGGCCGAGCAGGCCACCGGCGGCAAGCTCTCGCCCGACGCCGCCCGCGAGGCCTGGTTCGCGCAGAAGGACGCCGACGAGGGCTGCCGCGCGCTGGCCGCCGCGCTGGTGGAGGCCGGCGTCTTCAAGCACGACACGCTGTGGGCCCGCGCCCGCCAGGCGCAGGAGCAGGGCCGCACGCTGGCCGTGCGCCAGGCCGTCACGCTGCTGGACAGCAAACCGCTCAGCCAGAAGCTGGCCGAGCTGCAGGACAACGCCGGCCGCTACCTGACGCGCAAAGCCCGCACCACGCCGCGTGCCGAGGCCGAGCTGACCACGCTGGCGCTGGCCCGCGTGGCAGCCAACAACCCGGACCAGGCCGGCGACCTGCTGCGCGACAAGTGGCGCGGGCTGCCCAAGGACTTGCAGGCCTGGCTGTGGGTGCAGATCGCCCGCCAGTCCGCGCTGCGGCTGCAGGACGACGCCCCGGCCGCCTTCGAGCGCGCCCGCGCGCTGGCGCCCGAGCTGGCCTGGAGCGACGACGCGCTGGCCTGGTCGGCCCGCGCCGCGCTGCGCGCCAAGCAGCCGGCCACCGCGCTGAAGGCCATCGCACTGATGAGCGATGCCGAGCAGCGCGACCCCGCCTGGGTCTACTGGCGCGCCCGCGCCACGCGCATGCAGGGCGACGCCGCCGCCGCCCGCGCGCAGCTGGCGCCGCTGGCGGCCCAGCCGCTGAACTACTTCGGCCGCCTGGCCGCCGAGGACCTGGGCCAGCCCACGCCGCTGCCCACCGCGCCGGCGCCGCTGACGGCCGACGAGCGCCGCGCCGCACGCAGCCACCCGGGCCTGACGCGCGCGCTCAGCCTGATCGCGCTGGGCCTGCGCAGCGAGGGCGTGCGCGAGTGGAACTTCTCGCTGCGCGGCATGGGCGACCGCCAGCTGCTGGCTGCCGCGCAGGAGGCCTGCGACCGCGAGGTCTGGGACCGCTGCATCAACACCAGCGAGCGCACCCGGGCCGAGGTCGACATGGCACAGCGCTTCCCGACGCCGCACCGCCAAGAGCTGCTGCGCGAGGCCCGGGCCAGCGGCATCGACGCGGCCTACGTCTTCGGGCTGATCCGCCAGGAGTCGCGCTTCGTCATGGACGCGCGCTCGCACGTGGGCGCGTCGGGCCTGATGCAGGTCATGCCGGCCACGGCCAAGTGGACGGCGAAGAAGATCGGCCTGCCGTACAGCGCCGAGCGGCACAACGACCGCGACTTCAACCTGCGCATCGGCACCAGCTACCTGAAGCTGGTGCTGGACCGCTTCGACGGCGCCCAGGCGCTGGCCGCGGCGGCCTACAACGCCGGCCCCGGCCGGCCGGCGCGCTGGCGCGACGGCCCGGTGCTGGAAGCGGCCATCTGGGCCGAGAACATCCCGTTCAACGAGACTCGCGACTACGTGCGCAAGGTGCTGCTGGGTGGCGCCGTCTACGCCCAGGTGCTGGGCCTGCCGGCCACGTCGCTGCGCGAGCGCCTGGGCGTCAGCGTCGGCCCGGCCGGCGCGCGTGAGGTCGGCGACATGCCCTCGGCGGCGGGCGATGCCGCACGCTGAATCACTGCCCCTTGGGAGGGCCGCGCCATGAGTTTGTCCGTCCTCATTCTCGGCGGCAGCGGCTTCGTCGGCCGTGCGCTGTGCGAGCAGCTGACGCGCCGGCTGGGCGCCGGCGTGCGCATCACCGTGCCCACGCGCCGCCTGCCGCATGCGCAAGGCGTGCAGAGCCTGCCGGGCGTCACGGTCGTGCAGGCCGACGTTTTCCGCGACCTGCCGGCGCTGGTGCCGGGCCATGACGCGGTGGTCAACCTGGTCGCCATCCTGCAAGGCAGCGCGGCAGCCTTCGAGCATGCACATGTGGAGCTGCCTCGGCGCCTGATCGCGTCGGGCGCGCGCCGCGCGGTCCACGTCAGTGCGCTGGGCGTGGCCGAGCATGCGCCGTCGCGCTACCTGCGCAGCAAGGCGGCCGGCGAGGGCGTGCTGCAGGTCGGCGTGCAGATGGCCGGGCTGGACCTGACCGTGCTGCGCCCGTCGCTGGTGTTCGGCCGGGAGGACCGCAGCGTCAACCTGTTCGCGCAGCTGCAACGCATGGCGCCGCTCATGCCGCTGGGCGGCGCCGACGCACGGCTTCAGCCGGTCTGGGTGCAGGACCTGGCCCGCGCGCTGGTGGCCGTGCTGCTGCGCCGAGACAGCGTCGGCCAGACCTACGAGATCGCCGGCCCGCGCGAGCTGACGCTGGCGCAGCTGGTGCGGCTGGCCGGCCGCATCGCCGGCCACGAACGGCCGGTGCTGCCGCTGCCCGGGCCGCTGGCCACGCTGCAGGCCCTGTTCATGGAATGCCTGCCTGGCGAGCCGCTGCTGTCGCGCGACAACCTGGCCTCGCTGACCGTGCCCAACGTGCCCGGCGGCGAGCTGCCGGGGCTGGCCGAACTGGGCATCCGGCCCACCGCGCTGGAGGCGGTGCTGCCCGGCTACCTGGCGCCCGGCCAGGGCGTGGCGCGGCTGGATGCGTGGCGCGCCAGGCATTGATTCGATGCGCAATGCTCATCCCGCAAGCGTCCACGCACAGCTAGGCTAGCGGTCATGAAGCTCTACATCGGCAACAAGAACTACTCATCCTGGTCCATGCGCAGCGGCGTGCTGCTGGCGGCCTTCGGCATTCCCTTCGAAGAGGTCAAGCTGCGCTTCGACTTCAGCGAGGGCTCGGAGTGGAACCGCGTCATCGCCGGCATCACACCCACCAAGCGCGTGCCGGTGCTGGTGGAGGACGACGGCTTCACGGTCTGGGACACGCTGGCCATCACCGAGTACGTCGCCGACCGCCACCCCGAGCATGCCGTCTGGCCGCGCGACGCCAGGGCCCGCGCCCGCGCGCGCAGCCTGTGCGCCGAGATGCACGCCGGCTTCACGCGGCTGCGCACGGTCTGCCCGATGAACATCGAGGCCTTCTTCCCCGACATCGGCCGCAAGCTGTGGGCGGAGGACGAGGCCTTGCGCGCCGACGTGCAGCGCCTGGATGCGGCCTGGAGCGACGCGCTGGCGGCCAGCGGCGGCGTGTTCTTGTTCGGGTCCTTCAGCGCGGTGGATGCCTTCTTCGCGCCGGTGGCCGTGCGGCTGTCGCGCTTCGGCCTGCCGCTGTCCGAGCGGGCCGCCGCCTACCGCGATGCGCTGCTGGCCCACCCGGCCGTGGAGGACTGGATCGCCGACGCGCTGCGCGAGCAGGACTACATCGCCGAGGACGAGCCCTACCGGGCATCGCGCGATGCTTGAGCTGCGCCCCTGCTGCGAACACTGCGCGGTCGCGCTGCCGCCCGAGTCTCCCAACGCCCGTATCTGCAGCTTCGAGTGCACCTTCTGCGCGGACTGCGTGGACGATCTGCTCAGCAACGTCTGCCCCAACTGCGGCGGCGGCTTCACGCCGCGGCCGGTGCGGCCCAGCCGCAACTGGAAGGGCGGTAACTTCCTCGGCGACTACCCGGCCAAGACCACGCCCAAGCACCGGCCCGTGGACCTGGACGCGCACGCACGCCTCGTTGAATCCCTGAAGGGCCTGCCGCCCGAAAGACGCTGAACCCATGTACACGCTCCACGGCTTCTCCCAATCCGGCAACACCTACAAGGTCGCGCTGACGCTGCAACTGCTGCAACAACCCTGGACCGCCCGGCACGTGCCGCTGGCCGAGTTCGCCAGCGGCCTGACGCGCACCGAAGGCTGGCGCCAGGCCGAGAACGAGATGGGCGAGGTGCCCATCCTGGAGGTGGACGGCAAGCGGCTCACGCAGTCCGCCGCCATCCTGCTGTTCCTCGCGGAGCGCCACGGCCGGTTCGGCGGCGCGAACGACGACGAGCGCCAGGACGTGCTGCGCTGGCTGTTCTTCGACAACCACAAGTTCACGAGCTACTTCGCGACCTGGCGCTTCATGAAGTCGTTCGCGCCCACCGCGCCCGACCCGGCGCTGGAGGCCTGGTTCAAGGGCCGCATCGCCAACGCCTTCGGCATCGTCGACAAGCACCTGGCCGGGCGGCCCTTCATGGTCGGCGGCGCGCCCACCATCGCCGACCTGTCGATGTGCGGCTACCTGTTCTTCCCAGTGGAGGAAAGCGGCATCGACGTGGCCGCGAGCTACCCCGCCATCGCGGCCTGGCGCGAGCGCCTCCGGGCGCTGCCTGGCTGGCAGCCGCCCTACCAGTTGCTGCCCGGCGAACAGGTCGCGCCGCGCTGGTGACTCAGGCGGCCGGCCGGCGCTCACGACGCCGGCGCAGCGGCAGCGCGGCCGCCATGGCCAGCAAGCTCAGGCTGACGATCAGGCCGCCCAGCGCCACGCCGGCTTCGCCGACGGAGGCCGACAGCCCCAGCACGGTGGCGGCATCGCTGGCGTCGTAGGCGATCCAGCCGAACAAGGCCAGGCCGGCAGCGGCCAGCATCAGGGACAGGGGGGTGGTGCGGTTCATGGGGTCTCCAGAGGGTCACGCGTCATCGCGCGAGCGCGATGCTGCCGACCGGGCCCTGAAGCGCCCAGCAGCATCCGACGAACTGCACGATCGCAGGCACAGGCCGCAACCCGATACTCCGCCCATGCCTTCCCCGCCCTTCCAGACCTACCTCGTCGGCGGCGCCGTCCGTGACCGCCTGCTGGGCCTGCCCGTGCAGGACCGCGACTGGGTCGTCGTCGGCGCGTCGCCGCAAACGCTGCTGGATGCCGGCTTCCAGGCCGTGGGCAAGGACTTCCCGGTCTTCCTGCACCCGCAGACGCACGAAGAAGTGGCCCTGGCGCGCACCGAGCGCAAGACCGCCGCCGGCTACCACGGCTTCGCCTTCCACGCGGCGCCCGACGTCACGCTGGAGCAGGACCTGGCGCGCCGCGACCTGACCATCAACGCGATGGCGGAGGACGAAGCCGGCGAGGTCATCGACCCCTACGGCGGCCGGCGCGACCTGCAGGCCAAGGTGCTGCGCCATGTGTCGCCCGCCTTCGCCGAAGACCCCGTGCGCATCCTGCGGCTGGCCCGCTTCGCGGCGCGTTTCGCGGACTTCACGATCGCCCCCGAGACCGTCGGGCTGATGCGCGACATGGTGGCCGCCGGCGAGGTGGACGCGCTCGTGCCCGAGCGCGTCTGGCAGGAACTCTCCCGCGGCCTGATGGAGAAGAAGCCCTCGCGCATGTTCGAGGTGCTGCGCGATGCGAACGCGCTGACCAGGCTGCTGCCCGAGGTGGAGGCGCTGTTCGGCGTGCCCCAGCCCGAGGCCCATCACCCCGAGATCGACGCCGGCATCCACCTGCTGATGGTGCTGGACCAGTGCGCGCTGCAGGGCGCGCCGCTGACCGTGCGCTACGCCTGCCTGTGCCACGACCTGGGCAAGGGCACCACGCGCAAGGAGGAGCTGCCCCGCCACATCGCCCACGAGGTGCGCAGCGAGAAGCTGGCGCGCAAGGTCAGCGAGCGCTGGAAGGTGCCCACCGACTGCCGCGAACTGGCCGAGCTGGTGGCGCGCGAGCACACCCATGTCCACCAGAGCGGTGCTTTTGGCGCCGAGGCCCGGCTGCGCCTGCTGGAGCGCTGCGACGCTTGGCGGCGGCCGCAGCGCTTTGCCGAGGCGCTGTGGGCCTGCGAGTGCGACGCCCGCGGCCGGCTGGGCCTGGAGGACCGGCCCTATCCGCAGCGCCAGCGGCTGCTGGACGACCTGGCCGCCACGCAGGCCGTGGATCTGGCCGCCGTCTCCGCCGAGGCCGTCGCCCGCGGCGCCAAGGGCCCGGCCATCGGCGCGGCCGTGAAGGCCGCCCGTCTGCGGGCTTTGCTTTCGTTCACCAACGCAGCCTGAAACGAATCGCTACAGTCGGCAGCTTTGCTGGCAGACAGCTAGCAGCAAGCTTGGCAAACCTGGGGCGGGGCATGAGGGTGACAGGAATCGGACGGGCGGCAGCAACGGTGCTGGCGCTGGCGACAGTGGGGCTGGCCGGTTGCGGCCAGAGTGGCAGCGCCCCGGCGCCGGCCGCGCCGCCACCGCCGGAGGTGGGCGTCGTGACCGTGGCGCCCGGCCGGGCCGACCTCGCCGTGGAACTGCCGGGCCGGCTGGAGGCCTACCGCGTGGCCCAGGTGCGCGCCCGCGCCGCCGGCATCCTGAACAAGCGGCTGTTCAACGAAGGCTCGGACGTCAAGGCCGGCCAGCCGCTGTTCGACATCGACGCCGCGCCCTACCGCGCCTCGCTGGCCAGCGCGCAGGCCCAACTGGCCCGCGCCGAGGCCAACCTGTCGCAAGCCCAGGCGCTGGCCGACCGCTATGCGCCACTGGCCAAGAGCCAGGCCGTGAGCCAGCAGGAAGCGCTGAACGCGCAGGCCGCCGCCAAGCAGGCCGCGGCCGACGTGGCCGCGGGCAAGGCGGCCGTGCAGACAGCGCAGATCAACCTGGGCCACGCCACCGTCACCGCGCCGATCTCGGGCCGCATCGGCCGCGCGCTGGTCACCGAAGGCGCGCTGGTAGGCCAGGGCGAGGCCACACCGCTGGCCGTCGTGCAGCAGGTGGACAAGCTGTATGTGAACTTCACGCAGTCGGCCGCCGAGGTGATGCGGCTGCGCCAGGCGCTGGCCGAGGGCCGGCTGCAGCGCGCGGGCAACGGCGAGGCGGCCAAGGTGCAGGTGCTGCTGGAAGACGGCAGCGTCTACGCGCATGCGGGCAAGCTGCTGTTCTCCGACCTCAGCGTGGACGCCAGCACGGGCCAGATCGCGCTGCGCGCCGAGCTGCCCAACCCGCAAGGGCTGCTGCTGCCGGGGCTGTACGTGCGCGTGCGCGTCGCCCAGGCCGAAGTGAGCGACGGCGTGCTGCTACCGCAGCAGGCGGTGGCACGCGGCCTTTCCGGCGACACGGTGCTGGTCGTCGCCGAGGACGGCACGGTCAGCTCGAAGCCGGTGAAGCTGGGCCCGCCGCAAGGCGGCAAGGCGCTGGTGCTGGGCGGCTTGAAGGCCGGCGAGAAGGTCATCGTCGACGGCCTGCAGAAGACCAAGGCCGGCGGCAAGGCGCGGCCAGTACCGGTCGCTGGACCGGCAACGGCCGCGTCCGCCCCGGCTTCCGCAGCTTCCGCGAAGAACTGACCCATGGCGCAGTTCTTCATCAACCGGCCCATCTTCGCGTGGGTCATCGCGCTGTTCATCCTCGTCATCGGCGGCGTGGCGGTCACGCAGTTGCCCATCGCGCAGTACCCGCCCGTCGCGCCGCCGGCCATCCAGGTCTCGGTCACCTACCCCGGAGCCTCCGCACAGACGCTGGAAGACGCCGTCATCAGCATCATCGAGCGCGAGATGAACGGCGCACCGGGGCTGATCTACATGGAGGCCAGCAGCCAGTCCGACGGCTCCGGCTCGCTGACGCTGAACTTCGAGCCCGGCACCAACGCCGACCTGGCGCAGGTGGACGTGCAGAACCGCCTC
>CAMLKW010000204.1 GCA_946480605.1 uncultured Roseateles sp.
GATGTTCCTGATCTGGTCGTCCACCCAGGCCTATGCCGACCTGGGCCCGCAGTTCTCGCTGTACATGGGCAAGCCCCAGCTGGACGAGGCCGATTTCGAGCGCGCCCGGCTGCTGCTGACCGACGTCATCTGGCGCAGCCTCAGCCTGGCGCCATGACGGCGCGGCGCACCGTGCTGGCGGCGCTGGCCATGCCGGTGGTGGCGTTGGCCGCGCCGGGTGCGGATGCGCTCGTCGCCAGGCTCAAGGCGCAGGCCGACGCCTGGGACCGCGCCATCGTCGCCCGGGACCGTGCCGCGATCGAGGCCAACATGGCGGACGACTTCCGCCAGATCGATGCGCGCGGCAACGTGGAGACGAAAGCCAGCTTCATCGCCGGCCTGGTCTCGCCGGAACTGCAGCTGGACCCGTACACGGTCGAGGATTTCGAGGTGCGCGTCTACGGCGACACCGCGCTCATCAGTGGCCGCACGCGCATGACAGGCCGCCATGCAGGCCAGCCGTTCAGCACGCACTACCGCTACATCGACGTCTACGTGAAGCGCGGCGGCGCGTGGAAGATCGTCAGCGTGCAGATCAGCCCCGTCCGCGACTAGCGACGGGCGACGTCGGCGCGGCGGGTGCGGTCGGGGTCGATGAAGCTCACGTTGAAGCTGAAGACCTGTCGGCCCGCTGGCGCTTGCGGGCCGCAGGACAGGCGCTGGGCGGCCGTGCGCACCGCGCTGTTCAGCAGGCCGAACCGGCCGCGCGTCTGCACGGACTGCACGCGGCCGTCGTCCAGCACGAGTTGCACCTGCACATCGCCGAACAGGCGCTCACGCGCCCAGACGGCATCCAGCTCGGCCTCCAGTTGGTCGGCGAAACGGGGGCAGCTGGCGCGCAGGTCCAGGCGTCCGAGCTGAGCGGGATCGGCGGCCGAAGGGGCGAAGCTGCTGAGCGCGATGCCGCAGGCCATGCCGGCGAGAAGGCCGAGGATCAGGGGTGTGCGAAACATGACGAAGTCCTTGTCGGTGGAAGAAGCAGGGGCGCGGCGCGGCCCCGGACGGTGCGGTCCGGGCCGGTGACGCGGGAGGGGGCAGGGTGGGGCTGGCTAGCCGCGGCGACCGAGCCGCCACAGCGCGATGCCGCTGCACAGCAGCGTGAAGCCCAGCAGCACGGCGAACGCCATCTCGGGCGCGATCCACTGGAACTTGGCGACGCCGCCGGCAGCAAAGACGAGCTGGTCCAGGTGGAACTGCGGCCAGAACACGGTCTGGAAGTGCATGGACTTCGGCAGTGGGAAGAACAACCCCGACAGGTAGATGCCCGGCAGGTAGACGAGGTTGGCATAGGCCGGCGCGGCCGAGCCGCTGGTCAGCGCGCCCAGCATCAGGCCCAGCGCGCAGAACGGGATGGTGCCGGCCACCAGCACGGCGCTCATGGCCGCGAGCTGCGCGCCGCTCAGCTGGGCCTGGCCCGTGGCGGCGGCCAGCACGAGGATGGGCAGGTAGGCGATGACGCCGCAGAGCACGCCGGCGACGATCTTGGCCGCCAGCCACGCACCAGGCGGTGCGGGCTGGGCGCGCTTGAGCGTCAGCAGGCCCTGCTCGCGCTCCAGCGCGAGGTTGGGGCAGGTGGCGAACAGCGCGGCCATCGTGACCGCCATCACCGAGAAGCCGGCGAACATGAAGCGGCCGGCGTCGGGGTCCCTGGCGACCATCTCGCCGGCGACGGCAAACGCGAACAACAGGTAGGTGCCGACCGGCAGCAGGAACATCGGCAGCGCGAACGCCGGCATGCGCAGCAGGCGCAGCAGCTCCAGCCGCGTCTCCAGCAGGTAGATGCTGGCGACCGAATGCGCGGGCGCGTGCCGTGCCGGGGTGGCGTGGGTCAGCGTGTTCATGCGGCCTCCTGGGTCAGTTCGTTGAAGGCGTCGTTGAGCCCGGCCTGGCGCACTTCCAGGCGCGACAGCTGCGGGTCGGCGGCCAGCAGGCGGCGCACGACGCCTTCCGCATCGGTGGCGACGATGGCGAGCTGGTCGTGCTCGTCGCTCACGTCCACCACGCCGGGCCAGCGGCGCACCTCGACGGCGGGCAGCGTGGTCTCGCAGCGCACATGGCGGCGCGACACCAGCGCGCGCATCTCGTCGACGCTGCCCGACGCGATGACGCGGCCCTTGGCCAGCACCGCCACGCGCGTGGCCAGCGCCTCGGCTTCTTCGAGGTAGTGCGTGGTCAGCAGGATGGAGCAGCCCTCGCGCAGCAGCGTGCGGATGTTCTGCCACAGCGCCTCGCGGGCCTGCAGGTCAAGGCCCACCGTCGGCTCGTCCAGGAACAGCGCCCGCGGCCGGCCGCAGATGGCCAGCGCGAACTGCACCTGCCGCTTCTGGCCGCCGGACAGCTTGCCGTAGGGCCGGCTTGCCAGTTCGACGATGCCGGCGCGTTCCAGCGCCTCCTTCACCGTCATGGGCTGCGCGTAGTAGCTGGCGGACAACGCCACCAGCTCGTGCACCTTCAGGTCCTTCGGCAGCTCGACGTCCTGCATCATGACGCCCAGGCCGCGCCGGCGTGCGATGTCCTGCGGCGCGCCGCCCAGCAGGCGCACCTCGCCCGCGTCGGCCTCGTTCAGCCCCAGCCACAGTGAGATGGCCGTGGACTTGCCGGCGCCGTTGGGGCCCAGCAGCGCCAGCAGCTCGCCGCGCTTCAGGTCCAGGTCGACGCGGCTCAACGCTTCCAGCGTGCCGTAGCGTTTGGACACGCCACGCAGCTGCGCGACGACGCCGTCGTCGTCAGCCGGTGGCGCCTGTTCGACCGGCGCCGCGTGGCGCGGGTAGACCTTGCCGTTGAGCAGCTTGCCGATGACCGTCGATCGCACCAGGGCGTGATAGCTGAGGAACAGCAGCGCCAGGCTGGTGACGACGATGAGAGGGAACTTCAGCGCCCAGTGCAGTGGCCAGTGGCCCACCGCCACTTGCAAGGCCGCGACGACCGGCAGATGGACGAGGTAGATCCAGTACGACGCGTCCGCCACGTAGCGCACGGCCGGGTGGTGGCCCGACAGGTAGCGCAACGCCAGGCCCGTGAAGGCGAAGCTCCACGCCCAACTGGAGGCGACGAAGGCCAGCGTGAAGACCAGCTTGGGCTGCTCGGGCATGCCGAAGGGCGGCTGCGTCTTCAGCACGTACAGGCACAGCGCCGACGACGCGATGGCCAATGCACCGTGCAGCAGCCAGCGGGCGCGCAGCGCGGCCAGCGCGCCGGGTGCGCGCTGCACCAGCCAGCCGAACGCGAAGGCCGCGCCATAGCCCAAGGTCGCGGGCAGCTGCGGAATCAGCGACTGATCGGGCGTGGGAATGCCGCCCCACGGGAACCAGGCGGGCGTGGCCAGCAGCACGCTGGCCAGAGGCAGGCCCAGCAGCAGCGCGCCGGCCGGCCAGCGGAGAGCGCCGGTGACGGCGCGGTCCACGAGCCGGCGCAACACCTGGCCCCCGTCCAGCCGCACGACGAGGCTGCGCGCCAGCAGCGTGGCGGCATACAGCCACAGCAGCAGGTAGAGGAACCACAGGTGCGTCAGCGGGAATGCGCCGGGCTGCTTGGGCATCTCCGGCATCGCCGGCGGTGCGCCGTTGAACATCTTCTGCAGGCCGAAGTACCAGGCGGCGCCGATGGCGGGGAACAGCAGCAGCCAGCCCACCACCAGCGGCACGGCGATGCGCTGGCCGCGGTTGGCCCAGAAGCCTCTCAACCCCAGCCGCTGGTGCAATGGCCGCGCGAAGAAGCCGGCGATGAAGAAGAACAGCGTCATGCGGAAGCTGTGCGCGACGAAGCTCGCATCGGCCAGCAGCGGGCTGGGCGAGTTGTCCACCATCGCCCAAAGGCCCGGCGGCATGCCGGGGATGAAAGACAGCGCCGCGTGGAAGGCCACGCCCAGCAAAAGGGCAAAGCTCCGCACTGCGTCGAGGGCGTGCAGCCTCTCGCCGTTGGGTTGGGGGTACATGGTGATTCCTTCTAGAGGGCGTCGCGTCGGCGCGCGGCAACGAAGAGAGGCAAGCTCAGGGCGAGCGCCGTCGCCCCCAGTTCCAGGGCAAGCACCAGCCAGAACCCGGAGGTCCAGACGGGCACCGCCTGGCCCATGTGTTCGCCGATGCCGGGCACCATGCCGACGCGCGACATGAAGAGCGACACCGACATGTTGGTCAGAATGATCACGCCGCTCATCACGGCTTCGGACTGCACATGCATGGCCGCGCTGAGCACGACGGCAAAGTTCAGCAGCAGGTATGCGCACAGCAACAGCACATAGGGCAGCAGCCCGTCGGCAATGCCGGGCGCTGCCAGCACCAGGGCCACGGCGCCCGCGCTCAGCGCCAGCCAGGGCAGCAGGAAGCAGATCAGCAGCCCCAGCAGCTTGATGCGGACGTAGTCCTGCGGCGACAGCGGCAGGCTGAGCACGAACAGCCGCGAGCGCTCCTTGCGCTCGTTGCTGACGCCAAACAGTGCCAGCATGACGCCCAGCGCGATGAGGGCCGTCAGCCAGACGACGGTGGCGAGGTTGAAGCCCGACTCGCTGCTGGAGGCCGCGGGCAGCGTGGCCAAGCCCACGGCAGTGGCGCCGACCATCATCCAGCGGTGTTGATGGAACTCCTTGGCAAGGAGCTTGCGAGTCAGAGCGTTCATTGGGCGCGGGTCTCGTGGGTGTTGCGGCTGTGCATGACGGTGGCGACGAAGATCTCTTCCAGGCTCATGCGCTGCACGGTCTCCACCGGCGTCCCCAGGCGGGCCAGCCAGGCGTCGCTGAAGCCGTCCACCGTCAGCGTGGCCAGCCCGCCGTCGCGGGCACAGGCCTTGATCTCGGGCAGGTCCCAGGCGGGCTGGCCGGCCGGCAGGCGCAGCTGTACGCGACGCCAGCGTTCCAGGAAGTCCTCCTTGTCGCTGGCGGCCACGACGCGGCCGCGGTCGATGAAGCTGATGCGGTCGGAGATGCGCTCCACGTCCAGCGTGTTGTGTGACGAGAACAGGATGGCGCGGCGGTCGTCGCGCAGCACGTCCATGAACTCGGTCAGGAGCTCGTGTCGGGCCACCGGGTCCAGTCCCGACGTGGGCTCGTCCAGCACCAGCAGGCGGGGCCGGCGCGCCAGCGCCAGCAGCAGCAAGGCCTTGGCCTGCTCGCCGGTCGAGAGACCCTTCAGCGGCTGCTCGGCGCGCAGGCCGAAGCGCTTCAGCAGCGTCGCGGCGTAGCCTGCGTCCCAGGACGGGTAGATGCCCGCGACGAAATCCATGTGCCAGGCCAGCGTGGCGTGCGGGAACGGCCGCATGTCATCGCTGACGAAGCCCACGTCCTGCTTGGCCGCGGCGGCTTGCCCGGGCATCGCATGGCCCAGCAGCCGGATCTCGCCGGCGTCGGCCGCGAGCAGCCCCATCAGCAGCCGGATGGTGGTGCTCTTGCCGGCGCCGTTGGGGCCCACCAGGCCCATGATCTGGCCGGGCTCCAGGTCCAGCGAGATGTCGTTGAGCGAGAAGAAGGGGAAGGCCTTGCTGACGCCCTTCATCTCGAATGCCTTGGTCGCGGTGCTCATGCCTCGGGCTCCTGTGCGTTCATGGCCTGGCGCAGTCGGCCCATCAATTCGTCTTCGCCCATGCCCAGCGTCGTCGCGATGCGGCCGGCGGCGGCGAGCTGGGCGTCCAGCTCGGCGCGTTGCGTGGCCTGCACGCGGTCTTGCGCATCGGCCACGAAAGAGCCCTTGCCGTGCCGCGTCACGATGACGCCTTCGGCCTCCAGGTCCAGGTAGGCCCGCTTGACCGTGATGACGCTGACCTTCAGGTCGGCCGCCAGCGCCCGGATGGACGGCAGCTCCTTGCCCGGCGGCCAGTCGCCCGCAGCCACGCGCATGCGGATCTGCTCGGTGATCTGCAGATACATGGGCCGGGCATCGGCCTGGGAGATGACAAGACTGCTGTGCATAGTGTGTATGCACAGAATACGTCGATATGCACAGTTGGGCAAGCGGCATATGCACAGTGCCGCATCGCGGGTGGGCAGGTCGCCCGGACCTTCAGAGCTTCAGCAGGGCGTCCAGGTTCACGTGCAGCTTCAGCTCGGCGGGCGCCAGGCTGGCGGCGATGGCCTGGCTGGCCAGCCGTGTGTCGCGCGGCACCGGCGCCGACAGCGGGCTGCCGCTCTTGCCGATCAGCGCAGCCACCAGCGGCTCGTTGGCACTGAAGCCGCGCCTGAACACCAGCCCCACTTCGCCGTTGGCCAGGCGCACGATGCTGCCCGGCGGGTACAGGCCCACGGCCTTGATGAGTGCGGCACCGGCCTCGTCGGGCTGCCCTTGCTCGTCCAGGAACACGGCACGGGCCGCGGAGGCGCCGCTCATTGCCTGGCGGCTGCGGCGCGGCGACAGCCGGGCGCCGAAGATGTCGATGCGGCGCAGCAGCCGCGCCAGCTTCTCGCCGTCGCCGCGCGCGGCCAGCGGGCCGGGGCCGGCCTCATGGTGCAGGCGCACGGCGGCCAGCCAGGTCTCGTCGGTGATGCCGGCCTGGGCCAGCCGCTGCGCGGCACGGTCGCCGTGGGCGGCCAGCGTCTGGCGCTGGGCGGACGTGGCCGGGCCGGTCTGGGCCGCCATGCGGTCGTGAGCCTCGCTGGCGCCATAGTTCATCGTCAGCGCGGCGTATTGCAGCGCCCCGCGTTGCGGTGCGGGCAGTTGCAGCTGCTGGGCCACCAGGTCGCACAGCAGCAGCGTCAGCAGCGCGTGGCGGGCGCTGTAGTCGCCGAACTCCTGGCTGCTCTCGAACACCAGCAGCATCAGCGTCGCGTCCGGGTGGGCGTGCAGCCGCTTCAGCGCCGCATCGCGGATCTGCGTCAGGCGGGGCGCAAAGTCCACCGGCTCGGCCTCGCGCAGCAGGCTGTGCGTGTGCAGCAGCAGGTCCGACCAGGCCTCGCGCGGGCCCAACTCCACCTTGGCGGCCGGCGCCAGCGGCGAGTCGAGCTTGAAGCTGGTGTCGGCCTTGGCGATGTCCGCCAGCGGCACGTCCTGCATGACCAGCGTGTCCAGCCGGTGGGCGCGGGCGCGCTGGTACTCCAGCGTGTCCTCGCTCATGACCCAGGCGCCGCCGTCCACCAGGCCGCGCACCAGGGGCGAGTCGCGCAGCACCTGACCCTTGGCGAACAGCAGTTTGCCGCCGGCGTCGTAGACGTTGTAGGGCAGGGTCATGCCGGGCCGCAGCGAGCGGGCCGGGAGGTGGATGAGTTCTGAGGGCATGGGTCGGCCGATTCTGTAACGGCTTCGGCGCGCACGAGCCGGGCTTGAGCCACGGCGAAGGTCGGGCTGCGTAGAATTCCCGGCTCATCCGAGGAGCGCTGCGAGGAGTTTCCCCAGGCTCGGATCGCCCAAGAACCGCGCTCATCGCCCCTCCCACACGAGTCCGTCGATGACCATCGCCCCGCCCCCCCTCAAGCTCTCCGGCCTGGAGCCCGTCGCCATCGGCGCCGGCACGCTGTTCGTCAACATCGGCGAGCGCACCAACGTCACCGGCTCCAAGGCCTTCGCCCGCATGATCCTGGCCGGCCAGTTCGAGGAGGCGCTGGCCGTCGCGCGCCAGCAGGTCGAGAACGGCGCCCAGGTCATCGACGTCAACATGGACGAGGCCATGCTGGACAGCCAGGCGGCCATGGTGCGCTTCCTGAACCTGATGGCCAGCGAGCCCGAGATCGCGCGCGTGCCGGTCATGATCGACTCGTCCAAGTGGAGCGTCATCGAGGCCGGCCTGAAGTGCATCCAGGGCAAGGGCATCGTCAACTCCATCTCGCTGAAGGAGGGCGTCGACGAGTTCAAGCGCCAGGCCAAGCTGGTGAGGCGTTACGGCGCCGCGGCGGTCGTCATGGCCTTTGACGAGCAGGGCCAGGCCGACACCTTCGCGCGCAAGACCGAGATCTGCGAGCGTGCCTACCGCATGCTGGTGGACGAGGTCGGCTTCCCGCCCGAGGACATCATCTTCGACCCCAACATCT
>CAMLKW010000205.1 GCA_946480605.1 uncultured Roseateles sp.
GCCCCACTGGTTGGCCGCGGCCTGGATCAGCAGCGCCCGCGCCAGCGCGCCGCCCTTGCGCACGTACTCATGCGAGTCGCGTATGCCGCGGCTGCCGCCAGTACTCATGCTGCCCCAGGCGCGCTTGCGCGCGAGGTTCTGGCCCGGCGTGGGGTATTCGGTCTTCACCCGGGCCCAGTCGCACTCCAGCTCCTCGGCCACCAGTTGCGCCAGACCGGTCAGCGTACCCTGGCCCATCTCGGACCGCGCGATGCGGATGACGGTGGTCTCGTCCGGCAGCACCTGCACCCAGACGTTCAGCTCAGGCGTGGCGGTGTCGGACTGCGCGAGCCCGGGCACATGGAAGCCCACCATCAGCCCGCCGGCGACGGCCGACGTGGCATGAAGAAAGCCCCGGCGGGACAGCACGGCGCTCATCGCTGGCCTCCCTCGATGACGATGGGGATCTGCTTGCGCTGCACCTGGCCGGCGGCCAAGTGGATGGCGGCGCGCACGCGGTTGTAGGTGCCGCAACGGCAGATGTTGGTCACGGCGGCATCGATGTCGGCGTCGGTCGGCTTGGGCTTGGCCTTCAGCAGCGCCGCGGCGGCCATCAGCATGCCGCTCTGGCAGAAGCCGCACTGCGGCACGTCCAGCGCGTCCCAGGCCTTCTGCAGCGGGTTCGAGGCGTTGGGCGACAGGCCTTCGATGGTGGTGATCTTCTGCGCCGGCGTCAGCGCCGAGGCCGGCATCACGCAGCTGCGCATCGGCGCACCGTCGACATGCACCGTGCAGGCGCCACACTGCGCGACGCCGCAGCCGTACTTGGTGCCCGTGAGGCTCAGCTGCTCGCGCAGCACCCACAGCAGCGGCGTGTCGGCTTCCGCCTCGTACTGCATCCGCTTGCCATTGACCGTCAATTCCGCCATGCCTGCTGCTCCCGTCCTGCCAACGTTGGCGGGGGCGAGCCTAGCAGCGTCTTCGCGGTGCTGTCACGCCGAAGGTTGCCGCCAGCCGCGCGTCCTCATGCACTGCCTCAGCGCCACCTGGGCCTCGGCCGCCACGCGCATGCGCTCGTTCTCGGCCGAGGCGGTGCAGGCCGGCCCCGAGATGCAGCTGCGCCCGGCGCTCTGGTTGCTCAGTTGGTTGAGCCGGCCCACGCGCTCCGCATCCTTCTCGCAGGCCGCCGTGTCGGCCTGCAGATCGGCCCCGGGGTTCTGCGGGTTGACCCAGCGGGGCGACGCGCAGGCGCTCAAGGCGACACAGATCAGCAGCGATGGAAGTTTCATGCCGGGCATCCTAGCGCCGCGACTGCACCGCCTTTTCCACATCGCTCCACGGCACCAGCTTGAAGTTCTGCGGTCCCTGCGGCAGACGCTTGTGGCCGTCCTGCACGACCAGCAGGCCGTCCTTGTACGGGCCGCCCAGGTTGGCCGGCGTCAGGTCCAGGCCATCGGTCTCGGACACGGCGTCGATGCCCAGCGCCGCGTTCGTGCCGATGGCGAAGGTGCCGCGCTGCGCGAACGGTGGCCTGATGTCGTAAACCGCGTAGGAGTCGCTGCCCTGCGAAGACACGACCAGCCAGCCGCGGCCCGGGTGGATGGCCAGGCCTTCGACGTCGGGCGTCAGGCCGGGGCCGGCCGTGATGACGAGCTCCGGCCTGCTGCCCGCCGTGGCCAGGTCCAGGCGCCAGACGCCACGCTTCTCCTCGCCGACGAACAAGGCCTGGTTCGCCTCGTCGACGACGCAGCCTTCAGGCTGGCTGTCCAGGCGGAACTCGCCGACCGGCTCGACGCTCCAGGTCTTTCCGGCCAGCTTGAGCCGCAGCCGCTGCACGCGGCCGTCCTTGTCGTTGGGGAAGACGTCCAGCCCACCCTGGGCATTGCGGCCCACGCAGATGCCGTAGATGTCGTCCAGCGTCGTCTTCAGCCGCGCCAGTTCGCCGACCTTGCCGGCCGGCGAGATGCCGAACAGCACCAGCCCAGCCTCGTCGCGCTGCGTGGCGACCGCCAGGTCCAGCTTGCGGCCGCCGTAGGCCAGGCCCTGGCGCAGGTCCACGTTGTTGATGCGGCCCACGGGCAGGAACTGGCGCTCGCGGCCGTCCAGCGAGTAGACGGCCAGGCCGCGCTTCTTGTCGGTGGCGAGGATGAGGCTCTGCAGGCCGCGCGCGGGATGCACCCAGATGGCGGGGTCGTCGGCCGCGTCGCCCACCTCGCGCATGGACTGCGTCTGGCCGGTGGGCAGCACCACCGGGTGCCGCGCCGGCGGTGCCGCCGCCGGATGCTGGGCCAGCCATGCATCCAGCTTCGCATTGAGCTCCTTCTCGCCAGACTCGGCATCGGCGACCAGCAGGCGCCGGCCGGGCCGCTCGGCATTGGCCGACAAGGCCCACAGGCCCACGCCGGGTTCGGCGACGTAGAGCTGCGCCTCGGCATCGCGCACGTGGCAGGCGCTGGGCTCCGGCGGCGTGGCCAGGCGCTGCACCGGCAGCGCGCGCTGGCCGTGGATCAGCCATTGCTCCGACAGGCCTTCGTTGCCCAGCAGGAACAGCTGCAGCAGGCCTTGCGCGTCGCGGTGCAGGCACAGCTGCTCCACCTCCAGCGCCGGCGCCGGCCAGGCGGCCTGGCGCTTCAACTGGCCGGCCTCGGCGCGCCACAGCTGGATCTGGCCGCTGTCGGCATCCTGCAGCACGGCGGAGCTGCCGTCGTCGCTGCGCTGGTCCATGTGCTTGGCGCGCACCGCATGGCGGGCCAGCGTGCGGCCGTCGTCGGCCTGCAGCTCCAGCGCGGTCTTGGCCAGCACGAAGCGATCGGCCTGCACACCACCGGCGCAAGCGGCGAGGGCCAGGGTCAACAACAGGCGGCGCATCAGAACAGGCTCCACTTCAAGCCCAGCTTGAAGCTGCGGCCATAACGCTCGTACTGCGCATTCTGAGCCGGGCTGGCCTGGTAGACGTAGTAGGCCTGGTTGCTCAGGTTGGCGGCTTCGAAGCTGACTTCCAGCTGCTTGCTGACCGCGTACTTCAGCGAGAAGTCCAGTCGCTTCTGGCCGTCCACACGCAAGTCCTTGGCCGCGTCGAACACGTCACCCACCTCCAGCAGGTAGGACGACTGCTGGTTCAGCGCCAGCCGCGTGGACAGCCCTTGCCCCTCCCAGCCCAGGCTGAGGTTGAAGCTGCGGTCCGACTGGCTGGGCAGGCTGATCTCGCGGCCCTTCCACACGCCGCCGTCGTAGCCGCCCACACGCGCCCTGGAGCGCACGAAGCTGGCGTTGGCGGAGACTATGAGTCCGTTGAACGGTGCCGGCAGGCTGCGCAACGCCTGCGCATAGGCCAGCTCCACGCCATGCAACTTGGCGCTGTCGCCATTGGCGAAGGTGTTGACCTGGCCGAAGTCCTCCCAGCCCGGCGCACCGGCCAGGTCGGTCTGGAACACGAAGTCGCGGATGCGCTTCGTGAAGACGAAGGCCGACAGCGTGCCGTCGCGGCCCAAGCCCTGCTCGACGCCGAAGTCCAGGTTGCGCGAGCGCAGCGGCTTCAGGTTGGGGTTGCCCAGCTCGGCCTCGTCGCCGTCCACCACCATGCCGGGCGACAGCTGCTCGAAGCTGGGCCGCACCAGCGAGTTCGTCAGCGCGGCGCGCAGCAGCAGCTGGCCGCCCAGGTCTTGCCTCAGCAGCAGCGCCGGCAGCCAATGCGTGCTGCGCGTGTCCACGCTGACCGGCTGCACGTCGCCGTCCACCAGGCCGTTGCCGCGTGCCTTGAAGCTGATGCGCTCCATGCGCAGGCCGCCCAGCAGCTGGAAGCCGCCGCGCTCCCACGTCGCCTGCGCATAGGCCGCGTCGACGTTCTCCTTGATGTCGAAGTCGGCGACCAGCGAGTCCTCCTCGTCGCGCCCGCCGGCCAGGTTGACGCCGCGCCACAGCGCGCGCAGCTTGCCCGCGTCGGCCGCGGGGCCGAAGCTGCCGCCCCAGGGATAGCTGACGTTGCCGCCGCCGGCCACGTCGGCCAGGCTGAGCTCGCCCAGCACGTCGCTGTCCAGCTTGTAGGTCTCCTGCTGGCTGTCCTTGTGGCGGCGCGTGGCCTTGGCACCGGTCTTGAACTCCAGGCTGTCGCCACCCGCCAGCGCGAACTCGCGCTTCAGGTCCAGCTTCAGGTGACGCACGCGGTCGCGGGCGCGGCTGTCCTCCACCTCCACCTCGTCCAGCTCGTAGGCCGCCGCCTGGCGCAGCGCGGCCGGGCCTTGAAGCAGCGGACGGCGGCTGTCGGTGAAGCCCAACCCGGAAAATTCGGCTTCAAACTTGGCACCCGCCAGGCCCTCGGGCGTGCGCTCCTCGGCTCGGCCCATGCCGGCCTCGGCGCCGAGCTGCCAGTCGGCCACGTCCAGGCTGCCGCCCAGTGCCAGCGACGCGGTGCGCGCCGTCTCCTTGCGCGCCTTCAGGCTGCGCACGGCGGTGCCGTCGCCCAGTTCGCCGAGGGCCTGTGCCTCCTCGAACTCGACGGCCAGCGCCTGGCGCTGCTCGTCATCGGTGAAGCGGCTCGCGAAGCCGCGCAGGTAGAGCTGCTGGCCGGGCGCAGGGCGCCAGTCCAGGCTCATCGCCGCACCGGTGCGCGAGCGCAGGATGGTGTAGCGGCGCAGCTCCAGCTCCTCCAGCTTGCCATCCTCGTCCCAGGCGCCGCCGGTCTCGACGTTGTCGCTGGCGAAGCGGCGCTCGTCGCGCGACACGGCCAGCGCCACGCCCAGCTTGCCGCCGGCGAAGCGGTCCGCGTAGGTCGCACCCAGGCGCGGCTTCGTGGCACCCAGGTTGGCGTCGTGGTTGGCGCCCAGGTCGATGCTGAGCAGCCGGCCCTTCACGTCGAAGGCCGTCAGCGTGTTGACGCCCACGCTGCCGCCCAGGCTGCTGGCGTCCATGTCGGGCGTCAGCGTCTTGTGCACTTCCAGCGAGCGGATCAGCCCGGCCGGCACCACGTCCAGCCCCGGCGCACGGCGGCCGGCCTCGGAGGCGGGCACGGTGGCGCCGTTGATGCTGATGGTGTTGTAGTCGGAGCCCAGGCCGCGCACGCGCACGAAGCGGCCCTCGCCCTGGTCGCGCTCCAGCGTCACGCCCGGCAGCCGGGCCAGCGCCTCGGCGGCGTTGTCGTCGGGCAGCTGGCCGATGCCGTCGGCATGAACGACGCTGAGCACGCCCTGTGCGGCACGCTGCTTGTCCAGCGCCGACTGCAGGCTGGCGCGCTGGCCGGTGACGACGATGGTGTCCAGTTGCTGGGTCTGCGCGTGGGCGGCGAACGCCAGGCCCAGGGACAGGGCCAGCGGGAGTTTCTTGTAGTGCATGACGGGGGCCGGAGTAGGAGTGGCCGCGATGCTCGCGAGCGGCCATGGCGCCCGTTTGAAACCAGCGTCACAAACGCCCAACGGCGCAGCGAACACGCCACGCGTGAGCCGTTGCGACTCCCCCGCCGCCGCTTCGCCACGCTGTCACACGCCGTTCATACGATGACCACCATGCCTCGCCTGACCCTGCAATCCGCCCTCGCCGACCGGCCCGTGAACCTGCTGGCGCGGGAGCTGTTCTACCCGCTGCTGGCCCTGGCGCTGGCCCTGCTGCTGCTGGCCTTCGCCACGCTGGGCACGCCAAAGCCGCTGGCCGAGTGGCACTGGACGGACGTTCTCAGCGAAGGCGGCATGTCCGTCATGGTCGGCGTGTGGCTGGTCTACGTGCGCGGCAGCCGCCCCGCCGGCCGTGTGACGAGCTGGCTGGTGCTGGGCCTGGCGGCCATGCTGGTCGGCGAATGGGTGGACGCGCTGGACGAGATCTGGCGCCTGCCCAAGGCCATGCTGTGGGACAACGCGCTGGAGGCGCTGACGCCGCTGGGCATGGCGCTGCTGACCGTGGGCCTGCACCACTGGCGCCAGGAGCAGCGCGTGCTGAGCCGCCAGCTGGCGCAGCGCGAGCGCTTCTTCCGCGACCACCGCGCGGTGGACCGTGTCACGCAACTGGCCGATGCCGGCTACATGGCGCAGCAGATCCGGCTGGAGCGCGGCCTGGGCCGCACCGGCTGCGTCGCGATGCTGAGGCTGGACGGCTTCGACGGCTTCGTGCGCGCGCACGGCATCCAGGCCGCCGACCGCGCGCTGGAAGCCGCCGGCCTGACGCTGATGCTGAACCTGCGCGAAGGCGACCTGCTGTGCCGCTACGCCGGCGACCGCTTCGTCGTGCTGCTGCCCGGCTGCGGTGTGGCCGAGGGCGAACGCCTCGTCGCCGAGCTGCAGGCTGCATTGGCGGCGCTGAACCTGCGGCCGGGCACGCGGCTGCCGGTGCAAACCGCGCTGCGCACCACCACCGGCACGCAGCCACCCGAGCAGTTGCTGCTGGACCTGCTGCAGCAGCGATGACGGCGCTTCAGGCCCAGCTGGAGTCCTTGCGGGGCGCGGCCACCGCACTGGCGCCCTACGAGATCGACACCGCCTGCCTGCCCGCCTCCGACCATGCCGCGCTGCTGGCCGAGTTGGCCCACCACCGCGGCATCGCCCTGCCCTGGCCCGTGCGGCCGCTGATCTCGCCGCGCGAACTGCTGGAGCTGATCGCGCCGCTGCGCGAGGCCGGTGCGGACAGCGCCTTCGCGCTGGGCCAGCTGCTGCTGCCGGGCCACTACGGGCTGGCCAGCCAGGCACTGCTGCAGGCCGGCAACCTGGTCGACCTGCTGCGCCTGTTGTGCCGCCACGCGGGCCGCCTCACGCCGCTGCTGACGCCGCGGCTGCTGGTGGACGAGCAGGAGCTCATCCTCGTCTGGACCGACGCCTGCGGCCTGCCCGCCGGGCT
The DNA here is from genome assembly GCA_946480605.1 of uncultured Roseateles sp. Next base: position 6,796 of record CAMLKW010000205.1, read on the forward strand.
GCGCGGCTTCGTCGTGGACCTGCACATGAGCGCGGTGGCCAGCCTGTGCGCATGGCGCGCGGGCCGGCGCCTGCCCTGGCGCTTCAGCTTCGACCGCACCGCGCCGCGCGACCTGGCCCAGCACGCGGTGCACCTGGGCACCGCACTGCATTTCGGCTGTCAGGTGGACGCGATGCGGCTGCCGCTGGCGCAGGCCGATGTCAGCTGGCCGGCCACGCCGGGCCTGGCCGCGACCGCGCTGGCGCGCCAGGCCGACCCGCAGGCGCTGCGCCGGGGGTTGCTGGCCGCGCTGGGCGACCGTTTGCTCGCACAGGTGGCAGAACCGCCCAGCCTGGAAGCGCTGGCCTCCGAGCAGGGCATGAGCCCGGCTACTTTCAAGCGCCGCCTGGCCCGCCACGGCACGCATTACCAGGCCGAGGTGGATCGCGTGCGCACGCTGGTGGCGCTGTACCTGCTGGGGCCGCGCGGCCAGGGCCGCGACGCGGTGGCGCAGGCGCTGGGCTACTTCGACGGCGCCAACTTCCGCCGCTCGTTCAAGCGCTGGACGGGCCTGGCGCCGAGCGCACTGCTGGGCGGCTGAAAAAAAGACCCCGGCACGAGGCCGGGGACAAATCTGCCTTCCGCTGTCGCGGCAGGCCCTGCTCAGGGAGGAACAGCAGGGGGCCGAAGCCCAGGGCCAATGTAGCGGGTCCGGCGCGCGCCGCGTGTAGGACAAGACGCTGGCAGCGCCCGCCAGGCCTGCAACAAGCCTGCGAAAACTTGCCGCGAATGCGAGCGATGTATCGGTCTGTGAGGGCGGCGCCTTGCGCCCGTTTGCATCCCTAGACTGCGCCGCTCGCGCATGGAGCGCGGAGGATGCTTGTACGTGGTCCCTGTTGACGAGACGCGGCGCCGTGCGTCGCCCAACACCTCGGCCCCCGAGCCGCTGGAGCTGGACAGCGGCTTCGGCGCGCTGGACGGCGAGGCCCTGGACCTCGTCGAGCGCCGCGCCGGCGGCCGCGGCCTGCGGGTCACGCGCGAGCGCTACAGCAGCCGCAGC
>CAMLKW010000206.1 GCA_946480605.1 uncultured Roseateles sp.
CTGCCCAAGGACTCGTCCAAGGAGGCGCACTTCTGCTCCATGTGCGGGCCGAAGTTCTGCTCGATGAAGATCACGCAGGACGTGCGCGACTACGCCAGCGCCCATGGCCTGGAGGCGGCCGATGTGGCCGCGGAAGGCATGGCGCAGAAGTCGGCCGAGTTCAAGGCGGCGGGCGGCGAGTTCTACATCCCGATTGCCAAAGCCTGATGGCCAGCATCGCCATTGCAGGCGCCGGCGTCATGGGCCGGCTGCTGGCCTGGCAACTGGCCCGGGCCGGGAACCGCGTGACCGTCGTGGACCCGGCCGCCGGGCCGGCCGAGCCCGGTGCCGCCGCCTTCACGGCCGCGGGCATGTTGAGCCCGTTGGCCGAGCAGGAGCATGCCGAGGCGGACGTCGTCGCGCTGGGCTGGCGGTCGCTGGTGCTTTGGCCGTCGATTGCCGCCGCGCTGGGTCAGCCCGGCCTCGTGAAGACCGAGGGCAGCCTGATGCTGGCGCACGGCGGCGACGCGGGCGCCGCGCAGCGCGTGCTGGCGCGGCTGGACGGTGCACCCGAGCCGCTGAACCCTGCCGCCTTGCAGATGCTGGAGCCGGCGCTGGCCCCCGACCTCAAGGCCTGGTGGTTGCCCGGCGAAGGCCAGTTGCTGCCGCGCGAGCTGCTGCAGGCCTTCGTCGAGCAGACGCCCGAGGTCGACTGGCTGTGGGGGCGCCGAGCCTCGAGCGTGCGGCCGCATCGCGTCGACCTGGACGACGGCCGGCGCCTGGACGCCGATCTCACCATCGACACCCGCGGCCTGGGGGCCCGGCCCGAGCTGCCGACGTTGCGCGGCGTGCGCGGCGAGATCCTGTGGCTGCATGCGCCGGGTGTCGTGCTGAACCGGCCGGTGCGGCTGCTGCATCCGCGTCACCGCGTCTACCTCGTGCCGAGGCCGGGAGACCTCGTCGTCGTCGGCGCGTCCGAGGTGGAGAGCGAGGACCGCTCGCCCGTCAGCCTGCGCAGCGCCGTCGAGCTGATGGCGGCGGCGCACAGCGTGCTGCCAGATCTGGCCGAGGCGCGCATCGTCCACCTGGAAACCAACCTGCGCCCGGCGCTGCCTGACCACCGGCCCGGCCTCGTCCACGAACCCGGCCTGCTGCGCATCAACGGCCTGTTCCGCCACGGCTGGCTGCTGGCGCCGGCGCTCGCCGAGAAGGCACTTCAACATGTCTGAGTTCACGCTCAACCACCAACCCCAGCCCTGGCGCGCCGGCCTGACCGTCGCGGCGCTGCTGGCCGAACAGGGCAGGGCACCCCACGACGTTGCCACGGCCCTCAACGGCGTCTTCGTGCCGCGCGGCCGGCGCGAGGCGACGCCGATCCAGCCGGGCGACGAGCTGAGCCTGATTCAACCCATCACCGGAGGCTGAGTGAGCTTCACCCTTTACGGCCACACGCTGACCAGCCGCTTCCTGCTCGGCACCGCCGGCTACCCCTCGCCCGATGTGCTGCGCCGGGCCATCAGCGCCAGCGGCGCCCAGGTGCTGACCGTGGGCCTGAAGCGCACGCTGGCCGCGGCCGGCGACAACGGCTTTGTCGCCGCCATCCGCGAGACCTTGCGCGACATCGGCGGCCAGCTGCTGCCCAACACCGCCGGCTGCCGTACCGCGCGCGAGGCCGTCACGCTGGCCCACATGGCGCGCGAGCTGTACGGCACGGCCTGGATCAAGCTGGAGGTCGTCGGCGACGAGCACACGCTGCAGCCCGACCCGTGGGAGCTGGTCAGCGCCGCCGAGCAGCTTGCGCGCGATGGCTTCGACGTCTTTCCCTACTGCACCGACGACCTCGTCACCTGCCGCCGCCTGCTGGACGCCGGCTGCCAGGTGCTGATGCCCTGGGGCGCGCCCATAGGCTCGGGCCAGGGCCTGCTGAACCCGTTCGCGCTGCGCACGCTGCGCGAGCGGCTGCCGGGCGTGCCGCTGATCGTGGACGCCGGCATCGGCGCGCCGTCGCATGCGGCGCAGGCCATGGAGCTGGGCTTGGACGGCGTGCTGCTGAACTCGGCCGTGGCCCAGGCCGGCGACCCCGTCCGCATGGCTGCCGCGTTCGGCCAGGCCATCGCGGCGGGTCGCCTCGGCTTTGAAGCCGGCGTGATGGCGAAACAAGACATGGCGGTGGCGAGCACGCCGGTGGGCGGGAGGCCCTTCCTCATCTCATGACGAAACCGATCATCTGGAGCATTGCCGGGCTGGACAGCGGCGGCGGCGCGGGCTTGAACGCCGACCAGCGCGCGGCCGATGCGATGGGCGTGTACCTGTGCCCCGTCGCCGCCGCGCTGACGGCGCAGAACAGCGTGGCCGTCGAGGCCGTCTTCCCCGTGCCGCCCGAGCAGCTGGACGCCCAACTCGCGGCGCTGGCCGAGGACTTCCCGCCCGTGGCGATCAAGACCGGCCTGCTGGGTGGCGTCGAGCAGCTGCGCGTCGTCACGCGCTGGGTGGACCGGCTGCGCGAGCGCGCGCCCGTGGCGCTGGTGGTGGACCCGGTGCTGCGCGCCTCCACCGGCGCCAGCCTGGCCGACGGTTCGCTGCTGCGCGCCTACCGCGAAGAGCTGCTGCCGCGCGCCACCGCCGTGACGCCCAACCGCCGAGAGGCCGCGTGGCTGGTGGGCGAGGGCTGCCCACAGCAGCAGGCGCCGCAGCTGTGCGTGCCCACCGTTTGCATCACCGGCGGCGACGAGGCCGGGCCGCTGGCACTGGACTGGCTGCTGTGCCCCCAGGCCAGCGGCTGGCTGGCCCTGCCGCGCCGCGAGGCGCGCAACCACCACGGCACCGGCTGCTGCTTCTCGACCGCGCTGGCCGCGGCGATCGCCAAGGGCTTCGTGCCCGCCGACGCGGCCGTGCTGGCCAAGATGCTGACGACCTCGGGCCTGTCGAACGAGGCCCTGCCAGGCGCGGGAGCGGGCCCGGTGCTGCCCGTGGCCGGCTTCATCACCGATGCCCGCCTGCTGCCCGCGCTGTTCGACCATCCGCCCGCGGCCTGGCCCGCGCGTGCCGAAGGCCCGCCGGCCGCCGACGGCGTCTACGGCATCACCGACAGCGGCACGCATGCCGCGGCGCTGTTCGAGGCGGGTCTGCGCACCGTGCAACTGCGCCTCAAGCGCGCCGACGGTGAGAGCGGCGCGGCCTGGCACACCCGCCTGGCCGCCGAGGTGCAGCCCGCGCTCGACGCCGCGCGGCGCACGGGGGCGCGCTTCATCGTCAACGACCACTGGCGCGCCGCGCTGGCGCTGGGCGTGGACTGCGTGCACCTGGGCCAGGAAGACCTGCTCGCGCTGGACACCGCGGCGCGGGCCGACCTGGCCCAGGCCCGCGCCCGCGGCCTGCGGCTGGGGCTCAGCTCGCACAGCCTGTGGGAGCTGGCCCGCGCCGTGGCCTGGGCGCCGGACTACGTGGCCTGCGGCCCGGTCTGGCCCACCACCACCAAGGCCATGCCCTGGCGGCCTCAGGGGCTGGACAACCTGGCCTGGTGGGCCGCGATGGCGCCCATGCCGGTGGTGGCCATAGGCGGCGTGCTGGTGCCGCAGCAGCTGGCGCAGATCGCCGCCAGCGGTGCGGCGGCGGGGTGCGTGGTGCGCGGCCTCGCGCCGGGTGCGGCGCATGCGCCGCGCGACTGGCTGGAGGCCTGGCGCCCCGGCACGCCGCCGCGCGCCGCGCCGGGCTGGCCCCACCCCAGCCTGGATCAACCGCCGGCGATCAAGGCCTGGTAGACGCGCAGCGACGCATGCGCGTCGTTGGCGGCGTAGTGCAGCTGCTGCGGCGTCAGGGTCGCGTTGGCCCAGTTGGACGTGGTGGCCTTCTTGGACTTCGAGAAGCGCTGTCCCAGCACGACGGCGACGGCGGTCTTCAGCCCCACGGCGTCCTTGAAGCCCAGCCGCCTGACCATCTGCGACACGTCGATGGACTGGCCCAGCCGCAGGCCCAGCTTGCGCTGGATCTGCGGCCGGTCCGAGGCCAGGCCGAAGCCGACCTTGATCACCTCGTCCGACTCGATCATGGCCTGCAGGAAACCGTGCACGCCCGGCGTGGCGGTCTGCACGATGAAGGCGTCGCTCAGCGTGGCGAACTGGATGACCTCGGGCCCGGTCTGCGGCTGCCCGGCCACGAAGGTCGGCTTGCTCTCGGTGTCGAAACCCACGTGCACCGCCTGCCGCAGCGCGGCCTCGGCGAACTCGAGCTGGGCGGGCGTCTTCAGCAGGTGGATGCGGCCCGGCGGCAAGGCCTCGTAGGGCGGCAGGGCGGCGATCTGTTCACGGTCGGGGCGTTGCAGCGGCGGTGGTGGGCGCATGCGGGCAGTATGCAGGTCATCGCGGACCGTCGCGCGCCACGCGGCCGGCCGCGCGGCTGCCCAGTGCCACCAGCAGTCCGCCCAGCGCGGCCAGCGCCGCCACCGGCAGCAGCGGGAGATCGGTGGCCGCGACGGGCGGCACGAAGCGCGGCAGCTGCGCGAAGTCCGCGGCCACGAACCGGCGCTCCTCGAACAGATAGGGGTAGAGCTGGTGGCGCAGCCGCGTGTGGAAGGCGGTGACGGCGTCCTGGTAGGCCAGCTGGGCCAGCAGGTCGGTGCCGGCCACGCGGTGCAGCAGCGCCTGCAGGCCTACGGCGGGCAGCGCGAAGCCGAGGGCATCGGTCGCGTGCTGGCGCGTCATCAGCGCGTCTCGATAGGCGGCCACCTGCGGCGCCACGCTGTCGTCGCCGAGCTGCTGGAAGGCGAAGTACCACTTCCAATGAAAGCCGGCCGGCAGCGCGGCGCTGTGCCGCCACTGCGGGTGGCTGTGGAAGAAGCGCGCCAGCGTCTCCTCGCGCGAGACGTCCCAGGCGCCGTGCACCGCGTCGCGCTGCGCCAGCGTCAGCGCCACGCCCTGCTGCACTGGCACGGCGCGGCTCAGCACGGCGTTGCCCAGCGTGGGCAGCACCAGCGTCAGCAGCGCCCAGCCGCCCATCAGCGCCGTTGCGTTGGCCACCGAGCTGCCGCTGCGCAGGCTCACCAGCAGGCACAGGCCGGTCCAACAGGCGACGTAGGCCAGCAACGCCAGCACGACGACGGCCAGCGCGGCGGCCGGCATGTCGCTGGCGACGCCCCCGGCCAGCACCGGCAGCAGCACGCAGGCCGCGGCCAGGCCCGCACGCAGGCCGGCCCGCCGCAGCCACAGCCGCCGGCCGGCGCCGGGCAGCGTCAGCAGCGTGGCCAGCCGGCCGGACTGGCGCTCGCCGCTGGCCAGGTCGTACAGCAGCGCGATGAGGAACAGCGGCAGCAGGTAGACCGCGACGAAGGCCAGGTCGAAGCGGCCGGCCAGCGCCAGCTCGGGGTTGTAGCTCTCGCCCTCGTGCAGCTGGGACTGCAGCGCCAGCGCCCGCACGCGCAGCACGTAGGGCGTGGCGTCGCGCAGGCCCAGCGCGAGGAAGGCGGCCGGCGTGGGTGGGTCCCAGGTGCCCAGGAAGGCGTAGTAGCCCACCGTGCCGGCATCGCCGTTGCGGGTCAGCCGGGGGGCCTGCCGGGCCAGTTCCTGGTGCTGCAGCTCGGCGACGCGGGCGATGGTGTCGCGCTGGCGCTGGGCCTCGCGCAGGCCGCCGACGACGGCCACGGTGGACAGGGCCAGCAACAGCAGCAGCGCGGCCATGGCCCAGCGGGAGCGGCTCAGCAGCCGCCATTCGTGACGCAGCGCGCTCACAGCAGCCGTCCTTGCAGCTGCCCCTGCACGCGCCGCGCGGCCCAGGCCACTGCGGCGGCCATGGCCAGCAGCCAGGCGGCCAGCACGGCCGCCATCGGTGCGGTGCGCCGCAGCGTGGCGGCGGCCGGTTCGGGCTCGAATCGAAAGTCCGCCAGCCCATGCCAGTGGGCCTTGCCGATGCGGCTTTCGCGGCTGTTGCGGTCCGTGGCCCAGCTCAGCTGCTCGGCCTGCAGCCGGTTGAGCGCCTGCACCAGCGTGTAGCGGTGCCGTTCGGCCTGGTCCAGGAAACGCTGGTGGCTGTGCAGGTCGGTGCCCGCCGCGCCCATGGACAGGCGGCGCAGCGCGATGACCGGACTCAGCACCGAGAACATCGCGACGTGCTGCAGCTGCGCCTGCTGCCGCGCAAAGCCCTCGCGGCCGTAGCGCTCGAACAGCGCGCTGGTCAGGCGTTCGCCCTCCATGCCGACGAGGCCCTTGTAGTTGACCGGCAGGTCCTCGATGCGCGAGACGCCGTATTGCGCCAGCACCCGGCGGCGGAACTCGCCGAAGTGGGGGTCGTCGGGGTTGTGGCTGTCGCCCAGCGCGGCCAGGTCGCGCGCGACGGCGATATCGGTCTCCAGGCGCGTGGGCAGCGGCCGGGCGGCGGTGGCCAGCTCGGGCGCCAGCCGCGGCAGCAGCACGACGCTGAGGGACCATACGGCCAGCAGCGCCAGCAGCGCATCGCGCCCACGCCGCGCCAGCGTGGAGACCAGCACCACGCCCAGCGCCCACAGCGCCAGCCAGGCCGCGTAGGCCAGCGCGACCGCCAGCGCCAGCGCCGCGCTGGCCGGGTTGCCGAGCGCGATGAGCGCCAGCGCCACGCCGGCCGGCAGCAGCATCAGCCCGCCCACGGCCAGCAGGGCCAGCAGCTTGCCCGCCACCAGCCGGCCGGGGTGCAGGCCCTGCGCCATCAGCACGCGCAGCGTGCCGCTCTCGCGTTCGCGCGCGACGGCGGCGTGGCCGATGAACACCAGCAGCAGCGGCGCCAGCACCTGCAGCACGAAGGCCGGCGTGAGCTGGCCGAAGCGCAGCAGCAGCGAGGACTGGCGCATGTCGCCGAAGTTGGCGCTGTTCTGGCGGTGGCCTTCGAGGAACAGCGTGTGGCCGGTGAAGGGGTCGATGCCGGCATCGAAGGCCGCCAGCGGGTTCAGCGGCCGGAACACGAAGTGGCCGTAGTGCACCATGCGGTGAGGATGGCGGTCGGGCTGGGCCTCGAACTCGTGATCCACCTGGGCCTGATGCTGCCGGCGCTGGGCGTCCGCGGCGCGGCGCTGGTCCCAGGCGGTGAAGGCGGCCACCGTGCCCAGCAGCAGCAGCAGCGCCAGGCCCAGCATGGCGACGCGGTCGCGGCGCATCAGCCGCCATTCCTCCCGCGCGATGCGGCGCACGGCGCTCATGGCAGCACCTCGGCGGTGGCATGGTCGGCGTAGTCGGCGTAATGGCGGTGCAGCGCGCGCACGTCGAAGCGGTCGGGGCCGCTGGCCGCCACCTCCTCGACCATCCGGCCGGCGCGCAGGAAGCCGATGCGGTCGGCCACGTCGGCCGCCCCCAGCAGGTCGTGCGTGACCATCAGCACGGCCACGCCGCGCGCGCGCAGCAGGCGCAGCAGGCGGCTGAACTCGGCGCTGGCCTGCGGGTCCAGGCCGGAGGTGGGTTCGTCCAGCAGCAGCGCCGGCACATGGCGGGCCAGCGCCAGCGCGATGGCGACCTTCTGGCGCATGCCCTTGGAGAAGCCGGCGACGCGCCGGTCGTGCGCGGCGGCGTCCAGCCCGGCGGCACACAGGGCCTCGCGCAGCGCGGCGTCGCCGGCGGGCTGGCCGGCCAGGTCCAGCAGGTAGGCCAGGTTCTCGCACGCGCTCAGGTGCTCGTACAGCGCGACGTTCTCGGGCATGTAGGCGATCTGCCGGCGCACGGCGTCCGGGGCGCTGACGGGGTCCATGCCGCCCACGCGCACGCGGCCGGCGCGCGCCTGCACGAAGCCCAGCAGCAGGCTGATGGTGGTGGTCTTGCCGGCGCCGTTGGCGCCCAGCAGCGCATAG
>CAMLKW010000207.1 GCA_946480605.1 uncultured Roseateles sp.
CCAACCAGAGCGACATCGCGCAGCTCGAGACCTACATGGACGAGCTGCGCAAGGCCGGCGACAGCGTGGGCGCGCGGCTCACGGTGATGGCCAGGCAGGTGCCCGTCGGGCTGGGGGCGCCGCTCTTCGACAAGCTGGACGCCGACATCGCCTACGCGATGATGGGCATCAACGCCGTCAAGGGCGTGGAGATCGGCGAGGGCTTCGGCGTCGTGTCGCAACGCGGCACCCAGCATGGCGACGAGCTGAGCCGCGACGGCTTCGCCAGCAACAACGCCGGTGGCGTGCTGGGCGGCATCTCCACCGGCCAGGACATCGTGGCCAGCATCGCCATCAAGCCCACCAGCTCCATCCGCAGCCCCAAGGCCAGCATCGACCGCGCCGGCAACCCGGCGGTGGTGGAAACCTTCGGCCGTCACGACCCGTGCGTTGGCATCCGCGCCACGCCCATCGCGGAGGCCATGCTGGCGTTGGTGCTGATGGACCATGCGCTGCGTCACCGCGCGCAGTGCGGTGACGTGACCTTGCCCATCGCGCCCATCCCCGCAGCGCGCCAGGCCTGACAGCTGCCGGTCAACCGCCCTTGCCGCGGCGCAAGAGCGCCAGCAGGCCAAGCCCGGCGAGCACCAGTGCCCAGGCCGACGGCTCGGGCACTGGGGCAGAGTAGGGCTGGCTGTAGTCGAACCCCGAGGATGAGGTGATGCTGTACGCCACGGCAAGGCCGTCTGTCGTGGTCAGCGACGACACGCCTCCCCAGATGGCCGACTGGAACGAATCCATGACCGCCCCCGACGAGGCGCCCAGGGCGGTGGCCGTCGCATCGAGGCTTGCATTCAGCCGGAAAGCTGTGCCGAACACGAAGCTGTACTGCAGTTCGATCACGCCGTTGGTGCGGTCGGTGCCCGGCTTTTCCGTCTCAAAGCGCGTGACCGTCTCGCCGGCCGCAGTGCGGCGCACTTCCACGTCCAGCATCGACTTGTTGAGCTCCTGGGCGCGTGGCGCTATGCCGATGGCCAGGCGCGCGTCGAGCAGGGCGGTGCTGACCGTGCCGCCGTTGACGTAGGTGCTGAACGAATAGCTGACCGGCATGCGGAAGATGACTTTGCCCGACTGTCCGGTCCGACCTGGCGTGGATATCGTCAGCGTGTCGTAGAAGCTGGCCGTGGCGACCGCTGATGCAGAACTCGTCGTGGCGCCAGTCTGGTCGGCCTTGCCGTAGACCCGCAGCACACCGAAGTCTGCGAAAGCCTTGGCGGAACTGCTGAGCGCCGCCGAGGACTGATGACATTCCAGCGGCGATGCGGGAAGGAAGGAGCCGCAACTTGCGCTTGTCGCAGTAGCGTGCTGTGCCTGCGCGCTCAGGCAAAAGAGGCCAAGCATCGTGGCCGACAGTCTCTTCATCTGTGCTTCTCCCTGCGGGGCGCCGCCAGCCTCCCTGGCTACGGTCCGAACCCCGGCGCGGATTCTGGTGGTGGCTGATGACGGGTGGTTCGGCTTGACCCTTCTTTGGGTGACGCGGCATGGCAGCCTGTACGGCCGGTCGCAGGCCTGTACAACTCATTCCCCGCATTCCGCGTTTCGTCACAAGTCCGCTGCGCGGCCAACCCCGCGTTTCTAGACTGCAAAGGTCGGTCTAGAAATGTTTTTGGGGGAGTCATGCGTAAGTCGTTCAAGTGGGGTGGCATTGCCGCCGTCGTGCTGCTGGTGGGTGGGGCCGGCGTGGCCGTCATGGCCAGCAAGGGCGACGCGCCCAAGAAGCCGGGCGAGGCCAAGCCCAAGACGGTGCTGGAGTTCGTGTCCAGCGAGGTCGTCAAGCCGGTGGTCACGGCCATGCCGGCCCAGATCGAGTTCAGCGGTCCGCTGGTGGCGCCCGGCACGGTGGTCGTGCGGGCCAAGTCCAACGGCACGCTGCTGAACCTGGCGGTGGGCGAGGGCAGCCGCGTGAAGGCGGGCCAGGCGCTGGGCCAGGTGGACCTGGAGGAGCTGCGCTACCGCATCGCCGAGCGCGGCGCCAGCGTTGAGGCCATGCGCGCCCAGATGGAACAGGCCGAGCGCAGCCACAAGGCCAACGAGGGCCTGGCCGCCAAGAACTTCATTGCGCAGACGGCGCTGGACAACTCCCGCGCCGCCTATGAATCCGCCCGCGCCAACTGGCAGGCCGCCAAGGCGCAGCTGGACACCAGCCAGGTCACCATGCGCCAGGCGGCGCTGGTGTCGCCCATCAACGGCATCGTCGCCAAGCGGCATGCGCTGCCGGGCGAGAAGCTGGCGGCCGAGCAGCAGATTCTCACCATCGTGGACCTGGCCAAGTTGGAGCTCGCCGGGCTGGTGGGTACGCACGAGGTCAGCCGCCTGCAGCCTGGCATGCCGGTGCAGGTCAAGGTGGAGGGCATCGACCAGCCGGTGGAAGCCAAGATCGCCCGCATCGCGCCGAGCGCGGAGCCGGGCACGCGGTCCATCGGCGTGACGCTGGTGCTGGACAACCCCAGGGAGCTGTACCGCGCCGGCCAGTACGCCGTCGCCAAGGTCCAGCTGGCCGATGACACCCAGCGCCTGACCGTGCCCATCGCCGCCATCAGCCGCAACTCCGGCCAGGAACAGGTCTGGATGATCGAGAACGGCACGCTGGCACGCCGCATCGTCACCACCGGCCGCAGCGATGCCCGCGAGGGCCGCGTGGAGGTGCTGACCGGCCTCAAGCCCGAGGCCCAGGTGCTGGCCGCCCGCTTCGACAACCTGCGCGAGGGCGACCCGGCGCAGGTCGTGGCCACCAAGTCCGCCAAGGTCGCGAGCGCCGCGTCCGCCCCGGTCCAACAGTGAGGGCGCAGCCATGTGGATGACCCGCGTTTCCATCCAGAACCCGGTCTTCGCGACCATGGTGATGGTGGCCCTGTGCGTGCTGGGCCTGTTTGCCTACTCGCGTCTGGGCGTCGAGCAGATGCCCGACATCTCTTTCCCCGGCGCCATGGTGGACGTGCGCTACCCCGGCGCCTCGCCCGAGGCGGTGGAGCGCGAGATCGCCAAGCCGCTGGAAGAGGCGCTCAACACCATTGCCGGCGTCGAGCGCATCCAGTCGCGCAGCTTCGAGGGTCGCGTGCAGGCCAGTGTCGAGTTCTCGCTGAACGCCGACATGAGCCGCGCGATGCAGGACTTGCGCGACCGCGTCGCCGCGGCGCAGGCCGGCTTCCCGCGTGATGCCAAGCCGCCCACGGTGATGCGCTTCCAGAACGACAACGCCCAGCCGGTCGTCGTCATGGCGCTGCTGAGCCCCACGCGCGGTTCGCGCGAGCTGTCCATGATGGCCGACCTCATCGTCTCCAAGCGCCTGGGCCGCGTGGAAGGCGTGGCCAAGGTGGACGTGGGCGGTCTGACCACCCGCGAGGTGCGCATCGACCTGGACCCGATGCGGTTGCGCGCCTATGGCGTGACGCCTGCAGAGATCGCCAAGGCGCTGGCCGAAGCCAATGCCGACCAGCCGGTGGGTCTGTTGTCCGACCAGACCAGCGACGCCATCCTGCGCGTGGAAGGCCGCGTGAAGGATCCCAAGGCCTTCGGCAACATGGTGGTCGCGCGCCGCGGCAACCTGGCGCTGACGCTGAACGACCTCGGCACGCTGGTCGAGCGCGAGCGCGAGCAGGACAGCATCGCCCGCATCAACGGCCAGCCGGCCGTCAGCTTCAACGTCTTCAAGCAGCAGGACGCCAACATCGTCCGCACCGGCGAGGCCGTCAAGGAGGCCATGGACGAGCTGCGCAAGACCCTGCCCAAGGACGTCGAGCTGCGCATGATCTATGCGGCCAGCGACTTCGTGAAGGGCTCGCTCGACGGCCTGCGCCACACGCTGATCGAAGGCGCGCTGCTGACCGTGGCCATCGTCTTCCTGTTCCTGCACAGCTGGCGCTCGACCATCATCACCGGCCTGACGCTGCCCATCGCCGTCATCTCCAGCTTCATCGCCGTCCACGCCTTCGGCTTCACGCTGAACTTCATGACAATGATGGCGCTCTCCTTGTGCATCGGCCTGCTGATCGACGACGCCATCGTCGTGCGCGAGAACATCGTGCGCCACGTCGGCATGGGCAAGGACCACCATCGCGCGGCCGAGGACGGCACCAACGAGATCGGCCTGGCGGTGATGGCGACGACCTTCGCGATCTGCGCGGTGTTCGTGCCGGTCGCCTTCATGGGCGGCATCGTCGGCAAGTTCTTCTATCCGTTCGGCATCACCGTCGCAGTGGCGGTGCTGGTGAGCCTGTTCGTGAGCTTTACGCTCGACCCCATGCTGTCGAGCGTCTGGAAGGACCCGCCCAACGCGAGGCTGAAGTCCTTGCCGGTGATCGGCCATGCCATCCGCGCCACCGACTGGTCGATGGACGTGCTGCATGCGGCCTATGAACGCCTCATCCGCTGGGCTTTCAGTGCACGGCGCTATTGGTTCCCGCTGCCGGCCTATGCGCGCCCGTTTGGCGCCAGCGGCGAGCTCGATGCCTCTCGGCCGCGCCGCCTGCGCTGGGCCAGCATCACGCCGCGCGCGATCATCCTGCTCGCCGGCGCGGCGAGCTTCGTCGTGGCGCTGATGCTCGCGCCGCTGGTGGGCAGCGAGTTCGTGCCGGAGACCGACCAGGGCTTCACGCAGCTGTCCTTGCGCATGGCCGTGGGCTCCAGCCTGGAACGCAGCGACAACAAGGTGCGCCAGGTGGAAGAGATCGTCTCGACCTTCAAGGAGGTCAAGACCATATCGACCAATGTGGGCGGCCAGGGCCAGGGCTTCGCCGTGGGCCGAGGGCAGGCCACGCTGAACATCGCGCTGGTCGACCGCAAGGAGCGCCAGCGCACGCAGAAGGAGGTCGAGAACGCGATCCGCGAGGCCATCCGCAAGATCCCGGGCATCGAGGTGTCGGTGGGCTTCAACCGGCCGATCTACGTGGCGATCCTGGGCAGCGATCCGGTGGGGCTGTCGCGCATCGCGACCGAGTTCGCCGAGAAGATCAAGAAGATTCCCGGCATCACCGACGTCGACCTGTCGCTCAAGCCCGGCCTGCCGGCCTACGCCGTGCGGCTGAAGCCGGGCGCCGTGCGCGAATTGGGGCTGACCGCACCGCAGCTGGCCTCCAGCCTGCGCGCGTACGTCAATGGCGAGGTGGCGACGCACTGGACCACCCCCGATGGCCAGCAGGTGGAGGTGCTGCTGCGCCTGCCCGAAGAGCAGCGTGAACGGATCGACCAGATGCGCAACCTGCCGGTGGCCTTCGCCAAGGACGGCACGCCGATTGCGCTCGACACCGTGGCGACGATCGAGCCGGTGACCAACCCGGACGTCATCCGGCGCCAGAACCTGCAGCGGCGCGAGGCCATCTTCGCCGGCGTGCAGGGGCGGCCCGCCGGTGACGTGGGCGAGGACGTGCAGAAGCTGATCAAGGAAACCAACCTGCCGCCCGGTTTCAGCTTCGACGTCGGCGGCCAGACCAAGGAGCAGGAAGAAGCCTTCGGCGGCATGCTGGCCGCGATGGGGCTGGCGGCGATCTTCATCTACATCGTGCTGGCCAGCCAGTTCGGCAGCTTCCTGCAGCCCATCGCCATCATGGCTTCGCTGCCGCTGGCGCTGATCGGCGTGATGCTGGCGCTGCTGTTCTGGCGCTCGACCTTGAACGTGTTCTCGATGATCGGCCTGGTGATGCTGATGGGCCTGGTGACGAAGAACGCCATCCTGCTGGTGGACTTCGCCAACCACGCCCGCAAGGCCGGCGCCACCGTGGCGGACGCGTTGCTGCAGGCTGGGCTGATCCGCATGCGGCCGATCATGATGACGACCGCGGCCATGGTCTTCGGCATGCTGCCGCTGGCCCTCGCGCTGAACGACGGCGGCGAGATCCAGGCGCCGATGGGCCGCGCCATCATCGGCGGCGTCATCACCTCCACGCTGCTGACGCTGGTGGTGGTGCCGGTGCTGTACAGCTATCTGGTGCGCGACAAGAAGCCCGCGGCCAGGCCGGTGGAGCAGGGCGGCGCGACCGCGCTGCCGCTGCATGGCATGCCCGGTGCGATGCCGGCTGACAAGGAATAAGCCCTCTCCCCTCGAGCGCTTCAAGCGCTTCGGGCCGGCCGCGTCAAGCGGTCGGCCGTTTTTTCTGGGCAGCCCTCAGGGCTCCAGATCGAGCTGGCCGTTGAGATGCTCAGGCGGCGCGACGCTGCGCATCCACTTGACCGATTCGACCCGCCAGCGCGGGTCAGCCTGCTTCAACAGCGCGTAGACACCCGGCAGGTGGGCGGAGCCATAGGTCAGGAAGATCTTGTCGTGCCGGTCGGCCAGCAGGCGCTGCACGAGCTGGCGGTCGCGGTAGTCGATGGTCACCGCATCGAAAGGGTCGCGCGGCCGGGCCTTGGCGCTGCGCGGGCGCAGCAGCAGCGTCAGCATGCCGCGGCAGACGGTGCCGGCAATGGCCTGCTGCCGCTCGTTGCCGCCGCGCTGCCAGGCCACGAAAGCGGCCAGTTGCTGGTTGCCGATGGCGGGCACGCTGCGCCGGGCCTCGCGGTCCTGCATCGCTTCCAGGAAGCTCACGTCCGTGGCCAGCAGCCGGTCGAACTCCTGCCGCAGCGCCAGCGACGACACATCCGCCGCCACATGCCGCTCGGGGTGCAGCCGCTTGTCGATCTCCAGCGGCTCGAAGTAGCTGGCCTGGAAGACCAGGCCGCAAGTCGAGGCCAGCTGCTCGTAGGCGCGGGCCAGGTCTTCGCCGGTGCCCAGGTACTCGTTGAGCCACGCATCTGCGCGCGGGTCGGGCAGCACGCCCTCGTAGTAGATGACCGCCCCCTCCATCAGCGCCTTGCCGGCGTCGAACACGACCGAGCGGAAGAAGGCGTCGGTGCCGACGTGCATCATGCCCTGGAAGGTCAGCGTGCGGCTGCCGTTGCTCAGCACCACCTGCGGCTGTATCGGCGGCTTCAGCGAGGTGATCAGCCTCAGGTAGTAGATCGGTGCGGCCACCAGCACGCTCGCCAGGCCGTACAGCGCGAACGTGGTCCTGGCCCAGGGCCAGAAGCCGGCGCGTGCCCGGCGCCGCGCCCACGCCCCGGCCGGCAGGGCCGCCAACGCAGCCGCCGCCAGCAGCGCGGGCGGCAGCCACGGCGCGATGGCCAGCAGCACGGGCAGCGCCGCGAGCGCCAGCAGCAGCAGGCTGAAGGCCAGCACCGTGATGACCCGCAGCCGCAGGCGTTCACCTTTGGATGAGATGGTGGTCAGAGGCATCGTTTCCATGGCCGTCATCCTGACATGCTCAGGTGCAGGCCTCCCGCACGCAGCCCCGCAGCCAGCGGTGCGCGGCATCGCCGTCCATGCGCGGATGCCACAGCAGCGACACGGTGAACGGCTGCAGCGCCAGTGGCAGCGCGAACGTGACCAAGCCGTCGCGCAACGTGCCGGTGTGGCGTTCCGGAACGGTGGCGACCAGCTCCGAGCCGCGCGCCAGTGCCAGCGCTTCGGCAAAGCCGGCGACCGTGACGGCGACATCGCGCTGCAGCGCCTGCGCCGCCAGCGCCTCGTCGACCGGCCCGGCCGCCGTGCCGCCGCGCGAGATGGCGACATGGCGCGCCTGCGCATAGCGCGCGGCCGTCGCACGGCCGGTGCTCAACGGGTGGCCGGCACGCACGACGCCGACGAAACGGTCGCGGAACAGCGCCTGCGCGCGCAGCTCC
>CAMLKW010000208.1 GCA_946480605.1 uncultured Roseateles sp.
GGACCAGGTCGCTGGCCTTGGCGCCGGGCGCGACGGCGGCCTGCACGGTGCGGGCGCGGTCGGCGGCCGAGATGCCGGTGGTGACGCCGGTGGCGGCCTCGATCGACACGGTGAAGGCCGTGCCGTGCTGGGTGCCGTTGCGGCGTGTCATGGGCGGCAGCTGCAGACGCTCGCAATGCTCGCGCGGCAGCGTCAGGCAGATCAGGCCGCGGCCATGCTTGGCCATGAAGTTGATGGCCTCGGGCGTCACGAGGTCGGCGGCGAGCACGAGGTCGCCTTCGTTCTCGCGATCCTCCTCGTCAACGAGGATGACCATGCGGCCAGCTGCCAGCTCGGCGACCAGCTCGGGAATGGGGGAGATGGGCATAGCCGGCGATTGTAGGTGGCGACCCTAGGTTGGGCGCAGGCGAAGACGCAGATCCGCACCGACGGGTGTGGCTTCGATGAGGTGCCAGCGGTGGGCATCGCCGAGCGAGGCAAGGGGCTGCAGTGCCGCGAGGGGGCGGCCTTCACCGATCAACAGCGGCGCCTGGTAGACCAGCAGTTCGTCCACCAATCCGGCATCGAGGAAGGCGCCGGACAGCACCGGGCCGGCCTCGACATGCAGTTCGTTGATGCCTTGCGCGCCGAGCTCGATCATCAGCGCCGGCAGGTCGGCACGGCCGGGGCCCAAGACGCGGGCCTCGCCCGGCGGCTGCAGGATGCGCGCATCGGCGGGCATGCGCCCCCGCGGGTCCAGCACGAGGCGCAGCGGCTGCCGGGCGGTCGGCACGAGGCGGACGTCCAGCCGCGGGTCATCCGCCAGTACGGTGCCGATGCCGGTCAGCACGGCGCCCGCGCGCCGGCGCCAGGCATGGCCGTCGGCGCGGGCAGCCTCGCCGGTGATCCACTGGCTGCGGCCGTCGGGCAGGGCCGTGCGACCGTCCAGCGAGATGGCCGACTTCAGGCGCACGAAGGGCCGGCCGCGCTGCATGCGCGAGAAGAAGCCGATGTTGAGTTCGCGTGCCGCCTCAGCGGTCGCCGCATCGGCCAGCTCCACCGCGATGCCCGCCGCGCGCAGCCGGGCAATGCCCTGGCCCGCCACCAGTGGATTGGGGTCCCCGACGGCCACGACCACGTGGGTGACGCCGGCCTGGATCAACGCATCGCAGCAGGGCGGGGTGCGACCGTGGTGGCTGCAGGGCTCCAGGGTCACGACGGCCGTCGCGCCGCGCAGGTCATGGCCTTGAGCCCGGGCGTCGCGCAGGGCCATGACCTCGGCGTGCGCCTGGCCGGCCGCCTGGGTGTGGCCTCTGCCCAGCACGCGGCCGTCGGCCGCCAGGATGATGCAGCCCACGCGGGGGTTGGGATCGGTCAGACCGACGGCCTGCTCGGCCAGATGCAAGGCTTGGCGCAGCGCCGTCTGGATGTCGGGGGATGGCATCTGCCCAGTCTAGGGGCTGGGCTGTAGTTGCCGGGTGCTGTAGTCGACGAAGATGCCCTGGGCCGGGTCCACCGCCGGTGCCGTCGGACAGGCGCGGGCACCGTTCACGACCAGGAAGTTCTGCCGTGCCAGCGAACCCGTCACGCCGACATAGACCTCGGGATGCTCGAAGTTGTCGTAGGCCACGGTGGCGCTGACGTAGGGGCTGCCGTTGCCGTTGTAGTCGGCGCTGTAGCGGCAGACACGGTACTCACTCGCCAGCGTGCCGATGCTGAAGCCCGTGGGCACCAGCGTGAGCTTGCCGGACCAGTTGCCCGGCGAGCTGGCGCTGAAATAGATGATGCAGTCGTAGTTGACGTGGGTTT
Source organism: uncultured Roseateles sp. (assembly GCA_946480605.1). Next base: position 1,789 of record CAMLKW010000208.1, read on the forward strand.
GCGTGGTGGGCAGCGCCGTGGGCGCATCGCTGAAGCACTCGTGCCGCGGTGCGGACGCCGTCAGCGTCTGCATGATGTAGTTGCCGTTGCTGTCGCGGTGCGGCACGCCCTTGGTATCCAGCTCCGGAGTCTGATAGCTTGCCGAGACGATGGCCGGCGTGAGCCGCAGCGCCGTTGCCTCGGGCAGTGTCGGATTGGGCGGGTTGGTGTTGGAGAAGCGCACCGTGCCGCTGAGCAGGTAGCCCACTTCGCTGTAGTTGCAGCTGGTGACGTCGGCGGCGGTCAGCGTCGCCACGGACGTGGCGGGCGGGATGCTGCACACGCCCGTGATGACGCCGCTGACGTTGTTGAACACCCAGACCGTGCTGCCGAGGCTGCTGGGGCGGTAGACGCTGGTCTTGTTGCCCAGGTCCTTGGCCCCTGTCGGGATCGAGGGGTTGCGCCCCGAGGGCTGGCGGGTGCCGCCGGGCGGTGGCGTGAAACCGACCGCGCCGCCAAAGGCGGGCTCGGCACGTGCGACCACGGTGTTCAGCACGATGGTCTGGGGCGCCTCTGCCGCTGCGGCGGCCTTGCGCCCACCGCGATCCTGCCAGCTGACGACCACCTGCACGGTCTTGGCGCGCAGCGCGGACTCGTCTTCGACCAGCGGCGCAACCGTGCGCGACACGGTGTAGCTGGTGTTGGAATCGTCGGGCGCGATGCTGCGTGCGGCGGCGCTGACGATGTCGGTGTCGAAGTCCTTCACGTCAGAGGCCGCGTCCGCGGGCTTGGCCACGACCGAGAAGGTACGCAGACTGGCCATCTCGGCCTGTGCAATCCGCATGGCTTCGCTGCGCTGCTTGCCCAGGTCGCCGCTGCGGCGCAGATTGGTCATCAGCTCGACCAGGGCCACCATGCCGAAGCCCATGACCATGAGGGCAACCAGGGCCTCGATCAGCGTCACACCGAGTTGACGGCGCCGATGACGCGAGACGGGAGAGGGGCGGCGGTTCTTGTTCACGATGCCCACCGGTCAGTTGCGATCCGTCCAGCCGCCGGGGACGCGCACAAAGCTGCCAACCCGGTTGCGCAATTGATCCACGACCTTGGTCTGGTAGTAGATGTCCATCTTGCCGGTGGTCCGTACATCGCCTTCGGCCAGTACGACGCCGTTCACGAGAGAGGTCAGCCCGCTGGTGTTGCTCCAGTCGAGGTCGCCGCGGCTGACCAGCATGCCACTCAGCTGGAACGGGCCGGACAGGGTCACGGCACCGTTGGCGATCACGACGATGGGGTCGTCGGCCGTGCCCAGGGTCTTGTTGCTGCTGATGGTCAGCGGTCCGTCGACCCACAGGATGCGGATGCCGGCCTTGTAGGCGTCTTCCAGTGCCGGAGCACAGTCGCCGCTGCAACTCACGACGCGCAGGGAGGCATGCTGCTGGTACCGCTCCGCGGTGGCGCCCATGAACATGCGGAACAGGTCGGCGTCCACCTGGCTCAGATGGCTGTCGGTGGCGATCAGCGCCGCCGAGGGCGGCGTGCCGGGCACGCTCTCCAGCCGGTTGTCCTGCAGTCCGTTCAGCGCACCACCTGCGGTCGCCAGCAGGCCAGCGGAGCCCGGGGAGGTGTTGTGCAGGCCCAGCCCGTCGGCGCCTGATGCCGTGATGCTGCCCTTGGCTACCAGCGGCGCTGCCGGCGGCGAGCGGACGGCACTGACCAGCGCAATCAGCGCGTCCTGGTCGCTGCGACCTTGATAGCGCTGGGTGTTGCCCACGCCGCCCCCGCACTCATCGACCACGCTGGTGGTGCAGCCTCTGGCGACGATCTGCAGCGTCCCTGATCCCAGGTTCTTGGGCGGAATGAAGATGCCGAAGCTGGGCACCAGATCGACGCTCGCGACCGCATCGGGCGTCTTGCGCTCGCCGAGGGCCGGGCACCGGCAGTTCCAGCCCGTCGAGCTGCGGGTGCAATCGGCAACCAAAGTGGTGATCCCGCTGCCCGAAGCAACGTTCTGCTTGACGCCGCGGTCCTCCGCCGAGAACTTGAGGTAGCGGTCGACGAAGCGCTGCCCCCCCGTGGCCACCGGCTGGCAGTTCTCGTCTATCGCCTTGCCGTTGAGCATCGTGATCGACCACTCCAGCGCCGCCTCCGACATCTCCTGGGCCAGGCTGGCGCGGTAATAGCTGCTCGCCATGCGCTGCTCGAACAGCATGCTGCGGTTGGCGTAGGCGGCCAGAAGCGCCATGATCAAGAACAGCATCATGACCACCACCAGCGTGGCGGCACCCTGCTGCCCATGCAGCGAGATCGGGCGGGGATGCGGCTTCATGCTGGGCAAGCCCCGGTGATGGCGTCCGCCCGCATGCGCTCGGTGCCACTGAGCGTCCGCACGACGTTTTCGTCGTGCTTTGCCCGGCCGCGCAGCAGGAACTCGACCCGCCGGATCAACTGCTTCGGGCAACCCGCCCCGCTGCAATCCGCATCGCAGAAGTCCTTCAGCTCGATCTCCTGAGTACGCACGTTGATCTCGAACTGCATGATCTCGACCGTCTCGGGATCGGTGACGGGCTGCCAGTTGGGCGATCCGTCTTCCTTCAAGCCCAACTTGAGGTACAGGGCCTTGTTGCGCTTGTCCCAGCGAATACCGAAATACTCGTTGTTCTGCGGCGCGGCGCTAAAGGCGTACTGACGGGCGTAGCGGTACTCCAGCGTGCGCTCCGTGCTGCTGTCGATCTCGGCCAGCTGCGTGTAGGGGCTGGCGCTCGCGGCTCTTGCCGGGACCTCCACGGCTGAGCCGACGCCACTCGCGGGCGTCCAGACCCCATAGGCGGCATCGCCGCGAAAACCGGCGCGACGCATGTCCTGCTGAATCAGGTCTGCCGCCGCACGAAGATCCTGCTGAACCTGGGTCTCCAGCATCAGTCGGCGATGCTCGTTGATCTGGTTCACCGCAACCATGGAGGCACCGGCAGCCACGATCAGGCCAACCGTGATGCCCACCATCAGTTCGACAAGGCCCAGGCCGCGCTGGGCAGAAGGGGCAAAGGGCTTCTTCAGCATGTCGGGAATCCGTTGATGCTGCCGTCGGGCGTGCAGATGCGAACGCGGTTGGCGTGGTTCATCTCCACTCTGAACCGGGCGCCTGTACGGCGCCCCTTGACGTTGACCTGCACATCTGCCGCTTCGGCGAAGTGAAGGTTGCGGGAGAAAGTCAGTCGCTCCGGAATGTCGCCCCAAGACGACGCGGAGGCCTCGAAGCTCACACCATCGGCGTTCTTGAGCTGAAACACCCGGGTTGGAATAATCTTGCTCTTGCCACACATCTTGGTCGCGGGCAGATAGCACACGCAGGTGTCCGCGGAGTGGAGCACGTTGACAGAGGCACAACTCAGCACACCGGATGGATCCTTTTCCAAGTGCACCGTGACCTTTTCACCAATGACGTTGGTTTCGGACTTGGCGAAATTCAGGATGTTCGCGATCTCCAGTCCGACGGCCACCACGCGGCGCCGTTCGAGCAGATCCAGCATGGATGGGGTTGCCGCAGCCACCAGCACGCCCAGGACGGCAACACCCACCATGACCTCAACCAGGCCAAGGCCCCGTCGTGACGCGCGGTGAAGCAACTTGCTCATGCTCACTTCGGCCAGCAATAGGCAGACGTTGCCGTGCCGCTGCCGTCGACGGCGACATAGTTCACCGATGCGCCTTCGACGCGGATGCCCAGCTTGGCGCATTGGGTGTCACTGGCCTGTGAACTGCCCGACTTGGTCGTGGCGGTGACCTCGTAGCCGCCGACCAGGCTGGCCGGATCACCAATGCCGGCGATTGCAAAGCTGTAGTAGTTTGTCAGCGCCGTGTCCGGGAACCCCAGATCCGACAGCGACGAGGCATAGGCACTGCGGTTGCCTCGGTATCGCTCCTGGGCCTGAGACACCGCAGTGAGCAGCTTGACCGCATCGGCCCGTCGGCTGCGTTGCAGATGCGAGGTGTAGGCCGGATAGGCCACAGCCGCCAGGATGCCCGCGACGACGAGCACCACCATCAGCTCGATCAGGGTGAAGCCGCGCGGGCGACGGTGGGCGGACGTTTGCATGGCGCGATTCTGGGCAGCGCCGACGCCAGACCTGTAACAGCGTCTGCCGTTCGTCCGGTCAGCCGGGCCGCTGGTCGGCATCCACCATGAATGAGGGGCTCAGGCGCAGCGGCTCAGACCAGCCATCTTGCTGCCGACCGCACAGCTGCGCACACGGCCGGTGATCGCCACGATCTGGCGAATGGCCGCGCCGTCCTTCAGCGCCAGCTCGACGCTGCCGGTCTGGGTGACCAGGCCCTGACGATGCTGGAATTGCAGGGTTTCCGCGTTGGCACGCAGGGTCAGCGGCAGCTTGCCGGGCAGCCAGACTGCCTTGATGACCGTGCTGGTGGCGGACTTGCAGACCGCTTCCCCGCCAGCGCAATCGCAACCGTCCTTGGCGCCAGTGTGGATGATGTAGCAGGCGTTGCCGCCCTTGGCGCTGATGCGGAAGAACACCGGGTCTGCGCTGCGGACCGCCTCGCTGCGGGCCAGGCGCAGGTCGCTGCCCAGGGCTTCTGCGTTGGCGCGCAAGGCCTGCTCTTGGTGCAGGCGGCTCAGGGCTGGCAGCGCCTGGCCGACAAGGGTGGCGCAGATGCCCAGCCCCACGCAGAGTTCGACCAGGGTAAAGCCACGGCTGTTGCGGCGGGCAGTGCTGGCGTTGCGCTTCATGGTGCTTTCCCAGGTTCGTTGCGATGAACGAACTCTAGAAAGCGGACTCGGCCCCGTCTTTCCCTCCAAAGGCGGGACGACGGGGGAGGGCCGGTCATCCCTCCCCCGGCCCCCCCCCTCCAAAGGGGGATAGGGTTGCCCCGGATCAGATCTCGCGGATCAGTTGGCGGAACTCGTCCACGTCCTCGAAGCTGCGGTACACAGACGCGAAGCGCACGTAGGCAACCTTGTCGATGCGCTTGAGTTCACGCATGACCAGCTCTCCCAAGCGGGTGGATGCGATCTCGCGTGCACCGCTGGCCAGCAGTTTCTCCTCGATGCGGTTCAGCGCCGCATCGATCTGCTCCACGCTGACCGGCCGCTTGCGCAGCGCCAGTTGCATGGAAGCGCGCAGCTTGGCGGAGTCGAAATCGGCGCGCCGCCCGTCCTTCTTGACGACCGAAGGCAGGGCGATGTCGGCCCGCTCGTAGGTCGTGAAGCGCTTGTCGCAGGACAGGCAGCGGCGCCGGCGCCGGACAACGTCGCCCTCGTCCGATTCGCGGGTCTCGGCGACCTGGGTTTCGGTGTGAGAGCAGAACGGGCAGCGCATTGGGTGGGCTTAGCCGCGATAGACCGGGAAGGCCGCCGTCAGCGCCGCGACCTTCTCGCGCACGGCGGCCAGGTTGGCCTCGTCGTGCGGCTTGTCCAGCACGTCGGCGATCAGATGGGCCGTGGCGCGCACCTGTTCTTCCTTAAAGCCACGCGTCGTCATGGCCGGCGTGCCCAGGCGGATGCCGCTGGTGACCATGGGCTTCTGCGGGTCGTTGGGGATGCCGTTCTTGTTGCAGGTCATGTGAGCAGCGCCCAGGATGGCCTCGGCTTCCTTGCCGGTCAGGTTCTTGGGACGCAGGTCCACCAGCATGACGTGGCTTTCCGTGCCGCCGGAGACGATGCGCAGGCCGCGCTCGATCAGCGTCTCGGCCAGCACCTTGGCGTTCTTGACGACCTGCTGCTGGTAGGCCTTGAATTCGGGCGACAGCGCTTCCTTGAAGGCCACGGCCTTGCCGGCGATGACGTGCATCAGCGGGCCGCCCTGGATGCCGGGGAAGATGGCCGAGTTGATCTTCTTGGCGATCGCCTCGTCGTTCGTCAGGATGATGCCGCCGCGCGGGCCGCGCAGGCTCTTGTGCGTGGTGGA
>CAMLKW010000209.1 GCA_946480605.1 uncultured Roseateles sp.
GCATGCAGTACAACACCGTCGTCTCCGGCGCGATGAAGCTGCTGAATGCGCTGGAAGGCTCTAGTGCCAAGTTGATTGCCGAAGGCCAGGCCGCGGCCGTGCGCGACGGCTTCTCGGTGCTGCTGCGCGTGCTCTACCCCGCCACGCCGCACATCAGCCACACGCTGTGGCAGGACCTGGGCTTCGCCGCCGAGCTGGGCGACCTGCTGGACGCGCCCTGGCCCACGGTGGACGAGGCTGCGCTGGTGCAGGACGAGATCGAGCTGATGCTGCAGGTCAACGGCAAGCTGCGCGGTTCGGTCAAGGTGCCGGCCGGCGCCGACAAGGCCGCCATCGAGGCCGCCGCGCTGGCCAACCCCGAGTTCGCCAAGTTCAGCGAAGGCAAGGCGCCGAAGAAGGTCGTCATCGTGCCGGGCCGCCTGGTCAACATCGTCGTCTGATGGACCGCCGCCTTGCCATGCTCAGCCTCGTGGCCCTTTCGGGCTGCGGCTTCGAGCTGCGCCGCGAGCCCGAGCTGCCGTTCCAGTCGCTGGCGCTGACCGGCTTCCAGCCCGAGTCGCCGCTGGCCGCCGGCCTGAAGCGCCAGATCAAGCGCACACCGGTGCAGTTGCTGGACGACACGGCGCGCGCCCAGGTCGTGTTGGAGGCCTTGCACGAGCATCGTGACCGCACCGTGGTCGCCTCCACCAGCGTGGGCCAGGTGCGCGAATGGCAGCTGCGCCTGCACTTCGACTACCTGATCCGCACGGCCTCCGGCGAGCTGCTGGTGCCCAAGGTCGAGTTGCGTCTGTACCGCGACATGAACTACACCGAGACCGCGGCGCTGGCCAAGGAGCAGGAGGCGACCCACCTCTACAACGCCATGCACTCCGACGCCATTGCGCAGGTGATGCGCCGCATGGCGGCGGTGCGCGTGCCGGGCTGATGCAGTTGCGCGCCGAGGGCCTCAGCGCCCATCTCGCCAAGGGCCTGGCCCGCATCTACACCGTGCACGGCGACGAGCCGCTGCTGGCGCAGGAGGCGGCCGACCAGATCCGCGCCGCCGCGCGCGCCCAGGGCTTTGGCGAGCGCCAGATCTTCACCGTCAGCGGCGCCTATTTCGACTGGGCCCCGGTGCTGGCCGCCGCACAAGCCATGAGCCTGTTCGCCGAGCGCCAGTTCATCGAGATCCGCATCCCGTCCGGCAAACCCGGCAAGGACGGCTCGGAGGCGCTGCAACGCTATGCCGAGGCCGCGCCCGACGACGTGCTGACCCTGGTGACGCTGCCGCGGCTGGACAAGACCCAGCTGTCCAGCGCCTGGTTCACGGCGCTGGACGGCAACGGCGCCTCCGTCCGCGTGGAGCCGGTCGAGCGCCGTCTGCTGCCGGCCTGGCTGGCGCAGCGGCTCAAGGCCCAGGGCCAGTCCGTGCCGGAGGGCGAGGACGGCCAGAAGGCCCTGGCCTTCTTTGCCGACCGCGTGGAGGGCAACCTGCTGGCCGCGCACCAGGAGCTGCAGAAGCTGGCGCTGCTGCACCCCAAGGGCGAGCTGACGCTGGAGCAGATCGAGGCCGCCGTGCTGGACGTGGCGCGCTTCGACGTGTTCAAGCTCAGCGAGGCCGTGCTGTCCGGCAACGTGCCACGCCTGCTGCGCATGCTGGACGGCCTGGAGGCCGAGGGCGAGGCGGCCGTGCTGGTTCACTGGACGCTGGCCGAGGACGCCCGCGCGCTGGCCCGGGTGCGCGCCGCGCTGGACGCCGGCCGGCCGCTGCCGCTGGCGCTGCGCGAGGCGCGCGTGTGGGGCGCCAAGGAGCGCCTCATCGAACGCATCGCGCCGCGGCTGGACACCCAACAGGCCGGCGCGCTGGTGCAGGCCGCCCAGGTCTGCGATGGCCTCGTGAAGGGCCTGCGCCACCCCGACTGGCCGTCGGACCCCTGGGCCGCGCTGCGCCGGCTGGCGCTGATGCTGGCCGAGACGGCAAGCGGCAAAACCGGGGCAGTTCTCACGCCCCGCTGAGCGCGATTGGGCTATCGTCCGGGCGCAACCTCCGCCCGCCATGCCGCCCCGCCGCCGCCTCATCGTCCTCGCCCTTGCGCTGAGCCCGCTCGCCGCGGCCGCCGTGCCCGTGACGCTGCAGCTGCGCGCGCCCAACGGCCAGCCGGTGGCCGGCGCGGCGGTGGCCGTGGAGCTGCGTGGCCGCGGCAGCAAGACCAGCTCGGCCAAGGCCGAGATCGGCCAGCGCGACCGACAGTTCACGCCGCAGCTGCTCATCGTGCAGACCGGCACGGCGGTCAACTTCCCCAACTTCGACACGGTGCGCCACCATGTCTACTCGTTCTCGCCCATCAAGGTCATCGACATCAAGCTCTACTCCGGCACACCGGCCGAGCCCGTCGTGTTCGACAAGCCGGGCGTCGCGACGCTGGGCTGCAACATCCACGACCGCATGAGCGCCCACGTGGTGGTGGTAGACACGCCGCTGTTCGCGCGCACCGACGACAAGGGCCAGGCCAGCTTCGATCTGCCTCCGGGCGAGCATGGGGTCAAGGCCTGGCACGCGGGCCAGAAGTCGCCCACGCTGCAGCGGCTGAAGCTGGACGTGCCGGCCGCCGGCGGCCCGGTCGTGCTGACCCTGGCCGAGTAAGCGCAACGCGATGCGCTGGCCCGCCTGGCTGAACCTGAACCGCCTGCAGGGCCGCATCGTGGCCCTGTTCCTGGCCTTGCTGCTGGTGGTGCAGCTGGTCAGCTTCAGCGCCATCGGCGCCAGCATCACCCACAACGCCCAGGCCTCGCTGGTCGCCGAGCTGCAGACCGGCGAGCGCGTGCTGCGCCGGCTGCTGGCCCAGCAGTCCGGCAAGCTGCACGACGCGGCCGAGCTGCTGGCCAAGGACTATGGCTTTCGCGGCGCGGTGGGCCTGTCGCTGGCCGAGGCCGGCACGGTCGAGACCATCAAGGACGCGCTGACCAACCAGGGCGAACGCATCGGTGCCTCGGTCGTCGCCTATTTCGACAATCAGCTGCACCTGGTGGCCGCCACGCGCGACGGCGCCGCCGCGTTCGGGCCGTCGCTGCGCCAGCTGAGCGCCAGCAAGGAAGGTGCCGCGCTGGCCGTGCAGGGACGGCAGGTCTACCAGCTCGTCGCCGTGCAGGTGCGCACGCCGGCACCGGTGGGCTGGGTGGTCATGGGCTTTGCGCTGGACCGCGAGGTGCTGGACGACCTGAAGGCCCTGTCGGAGCTGGACAGCGTCGTGCTGCTGCAGCCGGCCGGTCAGCCGTGGCTGGACATCGTCGGCAACCTGGGTGCCGAGACGGCCACCGCGCTGAAGGCCCAGCTGGACCGCGAGCCCCCCGTTGACGGCGTGCTGGAGCTGGCCGGCGAACGCCTGCGCGCGCGCTTCGTCGCGCTGCCGGTGGGCGAGCAGCGCCTGGGCGTGCTGCTGCTGCGCTCGCTGGACGCGGCGCTGGCGCCCTACCGCCAGCTGCAGCTCATCCTGCTTGGCCTGACACTGCTGGGCGTGGGCGTGTTCGCCCTCGTCAGCGTGCGGCTGGCGCGCGGCATCAGCGAACCCATCACCGCGCTGTCCGCATCCGCCCGGCGGCTGGAGGGCGGCGACTATGAAACCCCCGTGCCGACGCCCTCCCAGCTGGACGAGGTGCACAAGCTCGCGCTGGCGCTGGAGAGCATGCGCGAGGGCATACGCCGCCGCGACGCGCTGGTGAACAAGCTCGCCTACGTGGACCAGCTGACGCTGCTGCCCAACCGCGCCCGCTTCGCCGAGATCGTGCAGATGCACCTGGACCTCGCCCACCTGCCGGCGGCCATCCTGATGCTGGACCTGGACCGCTTCAAGCACGTCAACGACGTGCTGGGGCACGAAGTGGGCGACCGGCTGCTGCAAAGCGTGGCCCAGCGGCTGCAAACGCTGTGCGAGCCCATCCACTCGGTGCTGGCGCGGCTGTCGGGCGACGAGTTCGCCATCCTGGTGCCGCACGCCGACGCCCGCGTCGCCAGCGAAGCCGCGCTGGCCATCCTGAAGGACTTCGAGCGCCCGCTGCAGATCGACAACGAGACCATAGACCTGGGTGCCGGCATCGGCATCGCCTTGGTGCCGGAGCATGGCGAGGACGTCAACCAGTTGCTGGGCCGCGCCGAGCTGGCCATGTATGCGGCCAAGACCCGGCAGTGCGGCAGCCTGATCTACCACGCGCAGCTGGATGCCGGCAGCCAGGAGTCGCTGTCGCTGCTGTCCGAGCTGCGCCGCGCCGTGGAGGGCGACGAGCTGCGCCTGTACCTGCAGCCCAAGATCGACCTGCAGCGCGGCCGCGTGGTGGGCGCCGAGGCACTGGTGCGCTGGCAGCACCCCACGCGCGGCCTGGTGCCGCCCATGCAGTTCATCCCGTTTGCCGAGCAGACCGGCTTCATCCGCATGCTCAGCGCCTGGGTGCTGGCCGGCGCCGCGAAGTTCTCGCGCGAGGCGCTGGATGCGGGCCTGAGCCTGCGGCTGTCGGTCAACCTGTCCACGCGCGACCTGATGGACCAGGACCTGCCGACCAAGATCGAGGCCCTGCTGAAGCCACTGCAGGTGCCGCCCGCGTCGCTGTGCCTGGAGATCACCGAGAGTGCCATCATGGACGACCCCGAGCGGGCTCTGTCCACGCTGGAGCACCTGCACGCGATGGGCTTCAAACTGTCCATCGACGACTTCGGCACCGGCTATTCGTCGTTGGCCTACCTGAAGCGCCTGCCGGTGGACGAGCTGAAGATCGACAAGAGCTTCGTCATGGCCATGGAGCGCGACCTGGACGACGCCCGCATCGTGCGCTCCACCATCGAGCTGGCCCACAACCTGGGGCTCAGCGTCGTGGCCGAAGGGCTGGAGACGCTGAAGGCCTGGGCCATCCTGGGCCGGCTGGGCTGCGACGAAGGTCAGGGCTACTACATCTGCAAGCCCATGCCGCAGGAGCAGTTCATCGCCTGGGCCCAGAGCTGGCAGGCGCCCGATTTCTCGTCCGTCACGGCCGAGAGCCTGATGGCGAGGCTGGGTTAGCCCCTCGCCCAGTCCACCCCACTGAACGCGGGCGGCCTGGTCGCCCCCGAAGGCACGTCGCTCGGCCCGCAGACCGATGAGCCGATCAGGTATCGCGGTCTTCCAGCGCTTCACACAGCGCGTTCAGCCCCGCCGTCACCGTCTGCACGCGCACCGCGTGGCGGTCGCCGCTGAAGTTCTCGCGCCAGACCTGGGCCGGCCGGCCGGCATGCACCAGCGCCAGCCAGACCGTGCCCACCGGCTTGGCCTCGCTGCCGCCCGTGGGCCCGGCCACGCCGGTGACGGCGAGCGCCCAGTCGATGGGTGCGTGTGCCAGCAGGCCGCGCGCCATGTGTTCGGCCACCTCGGCGCTGACAGCACCATGCAGCGCAATCAGGCCCTTGGGCACGCCCAGCAGCTCGGCCTTGGACTCGTTGCTGTAGCTGACCACGCCGCGCTCGAACCAGGCGCTGGAGCCCGACAGGCTGGTGCAGGCCGCGGCGATGAGGCCGCCCGTGCAGCTCTCGGCCGTGCCGATGCGCTCGCGACGGCGGATCAGCGCGACGGCAATGCGGTCGATCAGAGCGTCAACGTCGGAGAACATGGCATCACCCCATCAGCACGCGGACCAGCGCAATGACGGCAAGCGTACAGCCGGCCGCGACGAAGTCATCCACCAGGATGCCCAGGCCTTGCTTCCAGCCTATGGGCGCGCCGCGCTCCGTCTTGAACAGCCGGTCCGCCCAACCCACCGGCCCAGGCTTGGCAGCGTCGAAGAAGCGGAACAGCGCGAACGCGACCAGCTGGCCCATGAAATTGGCCGGCACGATCAGCCACAGCACCAGCCAGAAGGCCAGCACCTCGTCCCAGACGATGGCCCCCGGGTCCGGCGTGTTCAGGTGCTGGGCGCAGCGCGTGCAGGCCCACCAGCCCACCACGGTGCCGCCGCCGATCAGCAGCGCCCAGCCGAGGTCGTCCAGCCAGGGCGCGAGGGCCCAGAAGGCCAGCCAGGCCCACAGCGTGCCCACCGTGCCGGGTACCTTGGGCGCGAGCCCGCTGCCGAAGCCCAGCGCGATGCAGCGCGCCGGGTGGCGCCACATGAAGGCGGCCGTCGGGCGGATGGGGGCGCCGGTCATGCGCTGAAATGGTCGAAGGACCGCAGACCGTGTTCGACGACCACCCCTCGCGCATCGACGACACGCAGGCCTGGCCCGGCCTCGATGGCGCCGATGCGCGTCAACGCCACGCCGACGTCGGGCAGCCGTGCGCCCGGTGGCGCCGTGAACACCAGTTCGTAGTCGTCGCCGCCGGCCAGCAGGCATTCCCGCTGCAGCGCCGCCGGCTGATCGGCCAGCACGGCGCTGCGCGGCAGCGCATCCACGTCAACGCAGGCGCCCACACCCGAGGCCGCCAGGATGTGGCCCAGGTCACCCAGCAGGCCGTCCGACACGTCGATGGCCGACGTCGCGAGGCCCCGCAGCGCCTGGCCCAGCGCCACGCGCGGCGAGGGGCATTCCATGGCCGCGCGCACGGCGTCGAAGCCATCGCCCGCCAGCGCCACCGTGCCGCGGAACACCTCCAGCGCCAGCCGCGCATCGCCCAGCCGGCCGGACACCCAGATCTCGTCGCCCACCCGTGCACCGCTGCGCAGCAAGGCCCGGCCCGGCGGCGCTTCGCCGAAGACGGTGATGCAGATATTCAGCGGGCCCTGGGTCGTGTCGCCGCCGATCAGCGGGCAGCCATGCGCGTCGGCCAGCGCCAGCAGGCCGCGCGAGAAGGCGGCCAGCCAGGCTTCGTCAGCGCGCGGCAGCGCCAGCGCCAAGGTGAAGCCTCGCGGCGTCGCGCCGCAGGCGGCCAGGTCGCTGAGGTTGACGGCCAGCGCCTTGTGACCCAGCCGGGCCGGGTCGACGGTGGACAGGAAATGCCGGCCGTCCACCAGCATGTCGCTGGAGACCAGCCAGCGTGCGCCCGGCGTGGGCACCAGCACGGCGCAGTCGTCGCCCACGCCCACGTCAACGCCTGGCACCGCGGGGCGCTGGAAGTAGCGCCGGATCAGATCGAATTCACCCATTGCTGCGATTGTCTGCCGTGTGGGCATCCACAGCTCCCAGGCCGGGCGGCGGTGGCATGATTCCCACCCCGCCGGCCGGCCTTAGCTTGTTCCACGTCATGAAGAGCCCCGAAGAAAAACGCGCCCAACTCCGCCAGGCCGCCCTCGAATACCACGAGTTCCCGACACCGGGCAAGATCGCCATCGCGGCGACCAAGTCGCTGGTCAACCAGCGCGATCTGGCGCTGGCCTACTCCCCCGGCGTGGCCGCCGCCTGTGAAGAGATCGTGGCCGATCCGGCCAACGCCTTCCGCTACACGTCGCGGGGCAACCTCGTCGCCGTCGTCTCCAACGGCACGGCCGTGCTGGGCCTGGGCAACATCGGCCCGCTGGCGTCCAAGCCGGTCATGGAGGGCAAGGGCGTGCTGTTCAAGAAGTTCGCCGGCATCGACGTCTTCGACCTCGAGGTCGACCAGAACGACCTCGACAAGCTGGTGGACTGCATCGCCGCGCTGGAACCCACCTTCGGCGGCATCAACCTGGAAGACATCAAGGCGCCGGACTGCTTCTACGTCGAGCGCAAGCTGCGCGAGCGCA
>CAMLKW010000210.1 GCA_946480605.1 uncultured Roseateles sp.
TGAACGCGCAGATCGAGCCGCACTTCCTGTTCAACACGCTGGCCAACGTGAAGCGGCTGTACGAAACCCAGCCCGAGCGCGGCCGCCACATGCTGGTGGCGCTGATCGCCTACCTGCGGGCGGCCCTGCCCGGCATGCGTCGGCACGAGTCCACGCTGGCCGACGAGCTGGAGCTGGTGCGCCACTACTTGGCCATCCTGCAGATGCGCATGGGCGAGCGGCTCTCCTTCGACATCGACGCACCGGCCGAACTGCTGCAGGCCCACCTGCCCACGCTGGTGCTGCCCACGCTGGTGGAGAACGCCATCAAGCACGGCCTGTCGCCGCTGCCGGAAGGCGGCCACATCGCCATCCGCGCGCGGCCCGACGCTCAGGGCGGCCTCCACATCGAGGTGGCCGACAACGGCCAGGGGTTTGGCAGCGCCAGCGGCGGCGCCGGCGTGGGCCTGGCCAACACGCGCGCGCGGCTGGCAGCCCGCTTCGGCGACGCCGCCGCGCTGGAGCTGGAGGCCGCCCAGCCGCGTGGCGTCATCGCCCGCGTGCGCCTCCCCGCGGAGGCTTTGTCGTGATCCGCCACGTCCTGCGCTCCTGGGCATCGCTGCGCTGGCAGGAGGCGCTGGTCTTCGCCGTCGCCGGCCTGCTGTTCGGCGCCATCGACCTGACCTCGCTGCTGGAGTTCAACCCCGGCGACCAGCTGCCGCAGGTGCTGGCCCGCCACCTCAGCGTGCCGCTGGTCAGCGTCGCGGTGCTGCTGCTGTGCTGGCTGCCGGCCGCGCGCAGCAGCCCCATCCATCCGGCCCGCCGCGCCCGGCTGGTGGCGGCCACGCTGCTGGGCTCGGTGCTGACCATCGCCATCGTCTATCCGCTGATCGCCACCCTGCCCTGGCCGTCGATGTGCGACCTCTACGTGGCCTTTCACGGCAAGCCCAACAAGTGCACCAACTTCCGCGCCACGGCCATCGTCGGCGACATGCTGTGGGTGTTCATGCCGGCGCTGATGATCGTGGGCGTGCTGGAGTTCCGCGCGCTGCGCCGCCGCCAGGACCAGGCCGTGCAGGACCTGCTGCGCGAGCACAGCCAGCTGCGCCGCAACGCGCTGGCCTCGCAGTTGGCCGCCATGCAGGCGCAGGTGGACCCCAAGCTGCTGTTCGACGCGCTGGTCGCCGTGGAGCAGGCCTATGGCCGCCAGGCCCTCGACGCCAGCGCACGGCTGGAGCGCCTGATCAGCCACTTGCGCGTGGCGCTGCCGCGCCTGCGCGACACCGGCGCCACGCTGGCCGGCGAAGCCGAGCTGATTGCCAGCTACCTGGACCTGCTGCGCGACCTGAACGGCAGCCCGCCCACGTTCGAGGTGGACCTGGGCCCCCGCGCCAACGCCTGCCTGCCGCCCATGCTGCTGCTGCCGCTGGTGCAGCGCGCGCTGCGCATCGGCCGGCCCACGCGCTGCTGGCTGCGCGCCGGCCCGCCGCTGCGCCTGGGCTTCGACGAGGCCGGCCTGTGCAGCGACGATGCCGAGCTGGCGTCGCTGCGCGAGCGCCTGGCCGTGCTGGACGCGAAACTCAGCTGCCACAGCGCCGACGGCCGCACGGAATTCACCCTGGAGCTACCCGCATGAGCCTGTTCTCCCCCACCGCCGTCGTTGCCGAAGACGAGGAGGCGCTGCGCGGCGAGCTGGTCGAGCAACTGGGCCGGCTGTGGCCCGAGCTGAGCATCGTCGGTGAGGCCGCCGACGGCCTGGAGGCGCTGCGCCTGCTGGACCAGCACCGCCCCGACATCCTGTTCCTGGACATCGAGATGCCCGGCGCCAAGGGCATCGACGTGGCGCGCGAGGCCAATGGCCGGGCCCATGTGGTGTTCGTCACCGCCTACGACCAGTACGCCATCGCCGCCTTCGACCAGGGCGCGGTGGACTATCTGCTGAAACCGCTGGCCGGCGCGCGGCTGTTCACGGCCATCACGCGGCTGAAGGCGAGGCTGGGCCAGGCGCCCGCGGCGCTGGGCAGCGTGCTGGAGCAGTTGGGCAGCCGGGCAGCCGCGCCGACCGGCGGGCGTGCACCGCTGCGCTGGATCAACGCCTCGGTGGGCCAGACGCTGCGCCTCATCACGGTGGACGAGGTGATGTTCTTCCAGAGCGACAACAAGTACACCCGGCTGGGGCTGAAGGACGGCGAGGCGCTGATCCGCAAGCCGCTGAAGGAGCTGATCGACGAGCTGGACCCGCAGCAGTTCTGGCAGATCCACCGCTCCACGCTGGTCAACGTGACCGCGATCGCGAGCGTGAGCCGCGACTTCCGCGGCCGCATGCAGATCAAGCTCAAGCACGGCGCCGAGACGCTGCTGGTGGCCGAGAGCTGCGCGCATCTGTTCCGGCAGATGTAGGCTCAGCCCAGGATCAGCTGGAGCGACCCCTGCAATGCCTTGATCAGCTCCTCCAGTGCCTGCAGCAGCCGCTCGCTGCCCTGGTGCATGCGCTGCACCGCGTCGCCCTGCTCTACGCGCAGGCCCCTCAGCAGCACCAGCCAGGCCTCGTCCACGGCCGCGAAGGCGGGTTGCAGCGTCGGGCCGGCCAGCGGCGTGGCGCGGACCTCGTCGTAGGCCTTGATGAATTCGTCCAGCCCGGCGGCCAGGCCGCTGGCGTCGTGGCCCGGCATGACCTGGGCCAGCAGGCCTTCCTTGGCCAGGCTCTGGCTCAGCAGACGCAGCCGCGTGACCTGGGCCAGCAGGCCCACGGGGCGCTGGCCGGCGCGCTCGGACAGCCGCGCCACCAGCGTCTCGCTGGCTTCCAGCAGCCGCTGGGCGGCAAGGTCGCTGCGCGCCAGGTCGGGCGTGCGCGTGCGCAGCGCCGCGTCCAGCTGCGCCCAGGCGGTGGACACCGCGCCCAACTCCTCGCCCAGTTGGTGGCGCAGCAGCTCGGACAGCCGGGCCAGGTTGGCAGTGACGCGCTCGCTGGACGCATCCAGCAAGGCCTGCACCTCGCGGCGCTCGGGTGGCGCCAGCTTGGGCCACTGACGCAGCGCCTGCAGCTTGACCAGGCGCTGGCTCAGCATGCGCTGCGCGCCGGCGCGCTCCAGCGCCTCGGACAGCTCGGCCGTATGGACGATGCCGCGCGCCACCTCGGGCAGCTTGGCCTGGGTCTGCATGGCCGTGTTGCGCAGCAGCGCGAACGCGGCGGCCTCGTCGATGCCGCGGGCCTGCATCAACAGGCCCTTGGCGCGCTCGGTCCACTTGCGCTCGTCCAGCTTGGCTTGCGCCGCGCTGTCGCGCGCCTGCAGCTGCCGCGACAGGTCCGCCGCCCACTGCAGGCCCTCCGCGAGCTGGTCGGCCGGCACGTCGGCGGGCAGCCACAGCAGCGCGCCGCGTGCCAGCGCGGCCTGGCGCTGCTCGGGCGTGGGCGGCGGTGACAGCAGCACCACGGGCAGGCCGAAGGCCCGATCGGAGTGCATCAGCCGGGCCAGCGAGGTGCAGTCGGGGCACCACAGCAGACCGAGGGCCGGCCCATCTTCGGGCGGCGCCAGCTCGGAAACGGTGCGCAGCGTCAAGCCGCGGGCGGCCAGATCGGCGGCCTGAGGGGGGACCTCGGGGCTGCAGATCAGCAATGAAAACGGGGGGAGGGAGGTGGTCTCGGACATGGCTTCGGATCTCACGCCCCAAAACGGCGCAAGAACCGGGCCAGCTTGCGGACAGCCGGGCAGGCACGGCGTTTGCGATGAACGGATGCTGCCTGCAATGGTGCGGGCGGCTTTCCCGCAGCGACGTATCGATGCCGCCCTGGCACGCGTCGTGGGTGGCTTCGGCCGTTGCGCCTGGAGCCTCCGATGTCCGCTTTCCAAAACTTCAAAAAGGCCGGCCACTGGCCCACGCTGCTGGCCGCCTTCCTGTACTTCGACTTCTGCTTCGCGATCTGGGTGCTGAACGGCGCGATGGCGCCCTTCATCAGCGAGACCTTCGCGCTGACGCCGGCACAGAAGGGCTTCATGATCTCGGTGCCCATCCTGGCCGGCGCGCTGATGCGCTTCCCGCTGGGCGTGCTGGCCCAGTACATCGGCCGCAAGAACGCGGCGATGGTGGAAATGGGGCTGATCGTCGCGGCACTGGCCTTCGGCTTCGTCTTCGTCGACAGCTACGACTCGGTGCTGGCGATGGGCGTGCTGCTGGGCATCGCCGGCGCCAGCTTCGGCGTCGCGCTGAGTTTGGGTTCGGGCTGGTACCCGCCCAAGTACAAGGGTCTGGCCATGGGCATCGCTGGCGCCGGCAACTCGGGCACCGTGCTGGCCGTGCTGTTCGCGCCGCCGCTGGCCACCCAGTTCGGCTGGCAGGCGGTCTACGGCCTGGCTGCCGCCACCATGCTGCTGCCCATGCTCGTCATGTGGTTCGCCGCCAAAGAACCGCCGGACCGCGAACACCAGAGCTTCCGTGAGCACATCAGCTGTTTGTTCGAGAAGGACGGCTGGGCCTTCAGCCTGATCTACATCGTCACCTTCGGCGGCTTCATCGGCCTGGCGAGCTTCCTGCCCACCTATTTCTACGACCAGTTCAAGGTCACCAAGATCGAGGCCGGCCAGCTGACGATGCTGGCCACGCTGATGGGCTCGGCCGTGCGCATCGCCGGCGGCGCGCTGTCGGACCGCATCGGCGGCGTCAACACGCTGACCTGGGTGCTGGTGCTGGTGGCCGTATCGCTGCTGGCCTGCGGCATGGCGGGCGGCTCGCTGGTGCTGACCACGCTGCTGTTCATGCTGTGCTTCGCCGCCTTTGGCGCGGGCAATGGCGCGTTGTTCCAGCTGGTGCCGCTGCGCTGGCCGGTGACGACGGCCGTGGCCGGCTCCATGATCGGCGAGATCGGCGCCCTGGGTGGCGGCTTCCTGCCCAATGCGATGGGCCAGAGCAAGCAGCTCACGGGCAGCTATTTCTGGGGCTTCGTCGCGTTCGCGGTGCTGGCGGTGGCGATGCTGGTGATGCTGCGCGTGGTGCAGATCCGCTGGACCCGCACCTGGGCCGAGAAGGGTGGCCGCGCCCGCACCGTGCCCGCAGCCGATGATCAAGACCCGGTGAGCTACCAGCGCGCATGAATGCGCCAAGGCGGTGCAGTCAGGGCACCGCCGCGTAGCGCGCCCACTGCAGCGCCCCAAAACGGCGCATTGATGGGCGTGCCGCCGTGCCTGAAAACGGGCACGGCGCTTGCAGACATGGGGCGTGGGGCCCGCGATGGTGCGGGCCGCCTTCTCGCCGCGACGACCCAGCCGCCCAGGCGCACGTCCGCGGGGCCTGGGCGTCGGAATTGCCCGATCAAGCCCCAAGATGTCTTCCCTGCAATCCTTCAAGAACGCCGGCCACAGCCCCACGCTGTTCGCCGCTTTTCTGTACTTCGCGTTTTCCTGCTGCATCTGGGTGCTGAACGGCGCGCTGGCGCCCTTCATCAGCGAGGCCTACAACCTGACGCCGGCCCAGAAGGGGCTGATGCTGTCGGTGCCCATCATGGCCGGCGCGCTGATGCGCTTTCCGCTGGGCATCCTGTCGCAGTACATCGGCCGCAAGAACGCGACGCTGGTGGAGATGACGCTGATCGCCATCGCCATGCTCTACGGCTACTTCATGGTGAAGAGCTATGACGACCTGCTGGCCATGGGCGTGCTGCTGGGCATCGCAGGCGCCAGCTTCGGCGTCGCGTTGAGCCTGGGCTCGGGCTGGTATCCGCCGCAGTACAAAGGCCTGGCCATGGGCCTGGTGGGCGCGGGCAACATCGGCACCGCCGTGTGCGTGCTGATCGCGCCGCCGCTGGCCGAGGCCCATGGCTGGCAGACCGTCTATGCCTTTGCCGCAGGCGCCATCCTGCTGCCCATCGTCGTCGTCGTGCTGTTCGCCAAGGAGCCGCCCGATGTCGACAGCCATGCCTCGCTGCGCGAGCACGCCGCCTGCCTGTTCGAGAAGGACGGCTGGGCCTTCAGCCTGATCTACGGCGTGACCTTCGGCGGCTTCATCGGCCTCATCACCTTCCTGCCCACCTACTACCACGACCAGTTCAGCGTCTCCAAGGTGCAGGCCGGCCAGCTGACGATGCTGGCGGCCTTCATGGGCGCCGCGGTGCGCATCGTGGGCGGCTGGCTGTCGGACCGCTGGGGCGGCGTGAACATGCTGACGATCGTGCTGGTCGTCGTGAGCGTCGCACTGGTGGGCGTGGGCCTGGCCGGTGAATCGCTGGCGCTGACGACGCTGATGCTCATCGTCTGCTTCGCCGCCCTCGGTGCAGGCAACGGCGCGCTGTTCCAGCTGGTGCCGCTGCGCTGGCCGGCGGCCACGGCCGTGGCGGGCTCGATGATCGGCGAGGTCGGCGCGCTCGGTGGCGGCCTGGTGCCCAACCTGATGGGGCTGTCCAAGCAATATCTCGGCACCTACCTCTGGGGCTTCGTCGTGTTCGCCGCGCTGGCGATGGTGATGCTGGGCGTGATGCGCGTCATGCAGATCCGCTGGACGCGCACCTGGGCCGAAAAGGGTGGCCGCGCGCGCCGCGTGCCGGTCACCGCCGACGCAGAGCCGGTGCATTACCAGCGCAGCTGAACCGCTTCACTCACCGCATGACGGCCTGCACAGCAGGCCGTTGTCGTTTCAGCGAGGCAGGAACAAAAGCCAGGCCATGAGCAGGAAGTTCAGCAGCGCCGAGATGCCGAACGCAATCTGCCACGTCAGCGCCGCATCGCGCGGTGGACGTGGAGCGCGCTGCAACGGCTGGTCGCGTGCGGCCAGCCGCTCCAGCGCCAGCAGCAATTCGTCTGCCGTCTCGAACCGGTGCCTGGCTTCGCGCGCGACGGCCTTCATGACGAGACGGTCCAGCGGCATCGGCACGCTGGGCTGCAGCCGGCTCACGCTGGCCGGCTCTCGGCGATAGCGCGCCAACTGGTAGGGCTCGATCTCGCCATAGGGCAGGCGGCGGGTCAGCGCCTGGTACAGCGTCACGCCCAGCGCGAACAGGTCCGATCCCGCGTCGGCCGGGGCCGGCGGATCGGCCCACTGCTCGGGGTTGATGTAGCTGGGCGTGCCGGCATGCAGCTCGCGCATCGCCGCGGAAGCGCGCGGGCTTAAAGCGACGCCCAGGTCCAGCACACGCCACTGACCGTCGTCGCCCAGGTGCAGGTTGCCGGGCTTGATGTCGCGGTGGATGACGCCGGCCGCATGCAGCAGGCTCAAGGAACGCGCCACCGAGCTGGCCATCGCCAGCGCCTGCGGCGTGTCCAGCGAGCCCTTGGCCAGCAGCTGCTCCAGCGTCTGGCCCCCATGCCAGTCGAACACCGCATAGAAATGCGTCGCACCATCGGCCGGCGCGTGCACGCGCACGAAGCCGCTTTCACCACCGCGGCGGCGGTGGCGCGGCGCTTCGGCCAGGCGCAGGCCCAGCCAGATCTCGTGCGCCAGCATGGCCCGCTCCTCGGGGTCGTCGGCTCGGCCGGGGCGCAGCATCTTCAGCGCCACCAGCCGACCGCTCGCGAGCTCGCGCGCCTGCAGCAGGCGGTGCACGCCGTTGTCGGCCACGAGTGCCGTGATCTGGTAGCCGTCCAGCGTCGCGCCCACACCCAATGGGCCGGGGCTGGGCAGCGTGCGGCCCAAAGCGGCGAGGTCGGTGAGGCCGGGGTCGGCCAGGTCCTTGAT
>CAMLKW010000211.1 GCA_946480605.1 uncultured Roseateles sp.
AAGCTGGCGGCCGTGGGGCCCATGGAGCCGTGGCGCTTGCTGCCCAGCACGTAGACGGCCTGGCGGGCGTCGATCCAGTGGCCCACCGGCTGGTCCCAGTCGGCGCGGGCCATGTCCTGCACATGCGCGGCCAGCACCGGGCGCACCTGCTCGGGCTTGAGCAGCGTGGACAGCAACTCCACGCTGTCGCAGAACCAGGCCACCTCGCTGCTGCCCTTGTAGATGATCTGGCCCTTCGGGCCGGGGTAGTCGGCCAGCAGCATGCCGTCCAGCGAACAACTGGCCTGGGCGCTGATCTCGTGCGGCTTGGCCGCGTCGTCGCTTGCTGGCTTGCGGCCACAGCCGGCCAGGCCGGCCGCGGCGGCGGCACAGCCGCACAGCAGGCGACGGCGCGTGAGGAGCGTGGATGTCATGGCTTGAATCTCCATCCCGCCAGGGCCAGCGGCGCGCCTATCCAGCCCAGCATCGCACCGCCCATCAGCCAGGGATTGCCCAGCGCAGGCGGCACGACGCTGGCGAGGCCGTACAGGCGCGCCATGTCGTCCAGCGAGAACACGTTGAGGATGCGGAACACGTCCGCGGGATTGAGCAGCAGCAGGTAGGCGAAGCCGTCGCCCCCCAGCCAGCCGCCCAGCTCGCCGCCGCTGGCCACCAGCAGGCCCAGCAGCAGCAGGTCGAACACCAGCACCAGCGCAAACCACAGCGCGATGGCCAGGCCCGAGGCGCGCGTGCGGTCGCGCGCCAGCACCGACAGCAGCAGCGCCAGGCTCAGGAAGGCCAGCCCCAGCAGCACCGAGCTGGCGACGAAGCCGCCGTAGTGATAAAGCCCCGCCGCGCCGAAGCGCTGCCACAGCAGCGCCGCCACCAGCGCGAAGCCGGCCAGCGTGGACAGCGCCAGCGCGGCGGCCAGGCCCAGGTACTTGCCCAGCAGCAGCTCCAGCCGGGTGATGGGCAGGGCCAGCAGCAGGTCCAGCGAGCCGCGCTCGCGTTCGCCGACGATGGCGTCGAAGCCCAGCAGCAGCGCGATCAGCGGGATCAGGTAGATGACCAGCGACACCAGGCTGGCGATGGTGGCCTCGATGGAGCGCGGGCCAATCTGGCCCTGCGCGGCGCTGCCGAAATAGGTGATGGCCAGCGAGAACACCGTGAACACCAGCGCCACGGCCAGCACCCAGCGGTTGCGCAGCCGGTCGCTGAATTCCTTGGCCGCGATGGCGCCGATCTGGCCGAGTTTCAGTCCGTCGTTCATGCGGCCTCCCGCAGCTCGAAGTAGAGGTCTTCCAGCGTCGGCTCCTCGATGCCCAGGTCGATCAGGGGCTGAGCGGCCAGGCGCTGCAGCAGCGGCATCTTCAGCGCCCGCGGACAGTCGATGCGGGCCCGCTGCGCATCGTCGCGCTGCCAGCCCAGGCCCGGCAGCGCGGCGAGCTGCTGCGGCAGCGCATCCAGCAGCGCGGCGTCGGCCTGCAGGCGCAGCTGCAGAGGCCGGGTCGAGCGCTCGCGCAGCGCGGCCACACTGCCCTGCGCACGCAGCCGGCCGCCGGAAAGCATGGCCAGCGCGTCCACGCGCTGCTCCAGCTCGGCCAGGATGTGCGAGCTGATGACCAGCGTGACGCCGCGCGCACGCAGCCGGTCGAGCTGGGCGTAGAAGTCGCGGATGGCGGCCGGGTCCAGGCCGGTCGTGGGCTCGTCCAGCAACAGCAGTTGCGGGTCGCCCAGCAGCGCCTGCGCAAAGCCCAGGCGCTGGCGCATGCCCTTGGAGTACTCGCGCACCGGCCGGCGGCCGGCATGGGCCAGGCCCGCCTGCTCCAGCAGCGTGGCGCACTGCGACAGCGGCGCGCCCTTGAGCCGGGCGAAGAAGCGCAGCGTCTCCAGGCCGTCGAGGTTGTCGTACAGCACCAGGTTCTCGGGCAGGTAGCCCAGGCGGCGGCGGGCCTCGCGGAACTGGCGGCCGCCCACCTCGCAGCCGTCCACCCACAGCCGGCCCTGCGTGGGCGCGATCAGGCCCAGCACCAGCTTGAACAGCGTGCTCTTGCCCGCGCCGTTGTGGCCGATCAGCCCGAGCAGCTGGCCGCGCGGCACGCTCAGGTCCACGCCGTCCAGCGCCTTGAGCAGCGCGCCGCCGCGGCCGTAATGCTTGGTCACGCCCTGCAGACGCAGCGCATCAGCGGAATTGCTTGTCACGCCATTCACTCCAGTTCTTGTGTTGGGGCTGCATGAGCGGGTGCGCGTCCACGACGCTGGGCACGCGCAGCACCGGGAACTGCTGGCCCAGCACGCGCAGGGCCTGCACCGCGGGGCTGCCCATCAGCAGCTTGACGCTGGGGTGGCGCCATTGCAGGCGGTCCACCAGCTCGTTGGCCTCGTAGGGCACGTCGCCCAGGCCGTCGCCGTTGCGGTCCCAGCCCAGGTAGTTGCCCCAGTGGTTGCCCTGGCCGCGCGCGCCATCTCGCGTGTCGCCCCAGCGCTCGTCGCGCGCGCCGACGTAGCGCACCTGCTCGCGGTTGGCGATGAAGTCGTTGCGCTGCACCACGTTGCGCGTGGAGCCGGCCGAAAGGTGCACGCCCACGTGGTTGTCCACGACCAGGTTGCCGCGCAGCGTGGCGTACTCGACGTCGTAGATGAAGAAGCCGCGGTTGTTGCCGGCGACGATGTTGTCCTCGATGACCGAGTCCTGCAGCGTGCGCAGCATGATGCCGTGGTCGCTGTTGCCCCAGGTGCGGTTGCGCCGCACGGTCTGGTCGCGCACTTCCATCAGCGCCAGCCCGCCGCGGTTGTAGTAGCTGTCGTTGTCCTCCCACAGGTTGTAGTAGGAGTTCATGTAGTGCGTGCCGTAGCGGCTGTGGTGCAGCTTGTTGGCGCGGAACTCGGCGTGGTGGGACACGTCCACGTACAGCGCATCGCGCACGAAGCTGATGTCGTTGCCGACGATCTGCGCACCCTTGGTGTTGTAGAGCTGGATGCCGTTGCCGCGCTGCGAGGAGTTGACGTCGCGCAGGCCGGTGATCAGGTTGTGCTCGATGCGCACCTCGTTGGCCTTCTCGATCCACAGGCCGAAGAGGTTGTAGACCAGGTCGCAGCGCCGCACCACGGCGCGGTGGCTGCCGGGCTGGATGTAGATGCCGGCATGCTGGGCCTTCAGCTCGTGGCCGGAGTCGCGCACGATCAGGCCCTCGATCGTCACGTCGGTCGCGGCCACGCGAATGGTGTCGCCGCGCCGGCCACCACTGATCGTGGGCCGGTCGATGCCGCGCAGCATCAGCGGCTTGTCGATGCGCAGGCTCTCGTCGTAGAAGCCGCGCTCCACCTCCACCACGTCGCCCGCGTCGGCCCGCGCGATGGCCGCCTGGATGGCCTCGCCCGGGCGCACGCGCCAAGTGGCCGCATCGGCGGCGCCCAGGCCCAGCGTCAGCAGCAGCGCGGCCAGGGCGCGGCCGAGGTGGGTCGCTCCAGGGGGCTTCATGCGGGCAGCCACCCCAGGGACTTGAGCGCCAGGAACAGCGCGGCACCGATCAGCAGATTCTTGAATCCGACGTAGCTCAGCATGTCCATCCAGCCGGCCACACGGTAGTTGGCGCGCCACCAGGGGCCGTCCTTCACGTAGCGGCGGCCGCTCATGCGGATCAGCACCTCGTAGACGCTCCAGCCGAACCACCAGCCGATGATGGCGGCCGAGGACAGGCTGCCGCGCGCCGCCAGCAGCCAGGCCAGGCTGGCCGCCACGGCCAGCGAGATGCCCGCCACCTGCAGCGCGCGCTGGCTCTTCCAGCCTTCGCGGCTCCAGGGCCAGAGGTGGTCGCGGCTCTCCAGCAGCAGCACCTGCCAGCCGCTCATCGCGCCGCGTGTGGCATAGGGCTGGGCGGGATCGGTGGGCATGCGCGGGTCCGGGCCCTGGGCGGCCTTGGGCGAGATGGCCGGCACGGCGTCGATGGGGATGAAGTAGCCATCCTTGCCGATGGGCGTGATCAGCAACCCGTCGCGCTCGCGGCGCTTGCGCTCCTTGGCCAGCGGCGGGCAGCCCTTGGCGTCGGTGTACAGCACCATGCAGTCCAGGCAGTGCAGGCACTCGCGGTGGTCGATGCGGCCGTCGGCGTCGATGGCCTGGGCGCCGCAGCCCACGGCGCAGGCCTTGCAGCTGTTGCAGTCCTGCTTGCGCTTCAGGCCGAACCAGCGGAAGGTGCTGGGCATGGCCAGCGAGGCGCCCAGCGGGCACAAGTATTTGCAGAACGGCCGTTCGATGAAGAGCGACAGGCCCAGCAGCGCGGCGACGAACAGGCCATACGGCCAGGGCCGGTTGAACACGCCGACCAGGAAGGTGGTCTTGAACGGCTCCACCTCGGCCAGCATCTCGGCGCGGCCCATGTCGAACATCGACACCGCCAGCAGGCCGAAGAAGATCGCGTACTTCAGCCACTTGAGCCTGTCGTGCAGCGCCTGAGGCACCGGCTTCTGCCAGCGCTTGAGGCCCAGCTTGCGCGCGATCTTGAACAGCGCCTCCGACAGCGAACCGAACGGGCACATCCAGCCACAGAACAGCCCGCGGCCGAACAGGAACACCGAGACGATGATGAAGATCCAAAACACGAAGATGAACGGATCGCTCAGGAACAGGGGCCAGGACCACTGGAACAGCAGGCTGTGGAACCAGGTCAGCACCTGGGTGATGGACGGCTGGGCCATCAGCCCGAAGCCGACGAACACGATGGACAGGGCCCAGGCGCTGTACTTGAACGCGTTGACCGGCCACTTGTTCTTGTGGGTGGACAGGCGGGTCAGCCGCTCGCGCAGCGCGTAGACCACGGCCACGGCGATGAGCAGGGCGCTGAACAGCGCGATCTTCCAGGCCTGGCTCTTCCAGATGCGCAGCCAGGGCGCGTCGGGCTCCACCACCACCGGACGCCCCCCCTGCAGCAACGCATCGGGCAGCCAGTACTTGCTCTCGAACACCGCGAAGCTGCGGTGGCCGGTGGCCTGGTCCACGCGGTTGCCCAGGAAGGCCAGCTTCCACGGATAGGCGGCCGAGAAGCTGGGGGAGCGGATCACGAAGATGACCGACTCGGTGTAGGCCGGCGCCCCCGCAGCCTCCAGACCGTAGAGGTTGATGGCGTCCAGGTCGCGGAAGGTGAAGGCGTCGGCGCCCTGCCTGACCTGCACGCGGTCGTAGATGCCGCCGCGCACGAAGCCCGATCCCTTGAAGGATTCGGCGCCGGCGCTGCGCACGACAAAGAAGGCCTGCTCGCCGTCCTGCAGGCGCGCGCGCAGGTTGGCGTAACCACCGTCGCCCAGCAGGCTGCGGCCGAGGTCGGGGTGGTTGAGGTCGCCGAACCACAGCTCGATGAAGGGCTCGCCGGCACGCGGCAGCCCCACCTGCTCGGGCTGGACCCGCAGGCGCTGCACGGCGCCCATCGCCTGCAGCTCGGCCCAGCTGTAGCGCCTGCCGGCCTCCAGCCAGCGAGCGCGCTCGCGCACCGTCGGCTCGATGATGCCCACCTGGCGCGCGACCGCGCTGCCCGAGAGCTGCATCACCTGGTTCTGCGCCACCACGGTGACCGTGGCGCCGGAGATGGCGTCCACGCCCAGCACGTTCTCGTCGGGGCGCGAGGGGCCGACCTCGATCTGGTCCTTGACCGACTTGCCGAGGTATTGATCGTTGAACTTGACCAGCGCCGACTCCGGAATGCCCAGCAGCAGGATGGGCTCGGAGTGCTTGAGCACCTTGACGCCGACGTAGCGGCCGGCGCGGTCCATGCCGATCAGCGTGACCACCGGCTTGCCGGAATAGGCCGGCGTGTCGGTGATGTCGGTGGACAGCATCACATAGCCCAGCAGTGCGGGCCGGCCTGCGGCATCCGCCGGGCCGTAGGCCTCGACATAGGGCGGCTGGCCCTTGCGCGGCGAGAAGCTGACTGCCCCCGGAAAGACGTCCCTGCAGGGCAGCAGCGCGCACAGGTCGGGCGCCGTGGCCAGGTCAGCGGGCAACTGGGCCTCGTAGGCCTGCTGGCCTGGAGCCGCCTGGACCCCGGTGGCCACCAGAAAAAAAACCGCGGCCAAAGCCCGGAGGCAGGCCGCGACAAGTCGGTGAGCTAACGTCATCTCTGCTCTCATTGTCTGCCGTCCGCGCCAGCCGGCTCGAGTGACCGGCGCGGCGGCATCGTGCGGCCTCAGGCCTCCACGATCATGCGGGTGCGCATCTCCAGGTGCAGCGCGTGGCAGAAGTGCGTGCAATAGCACCAGTACACACCCGGCTCGCCGGCGATGAAGGTCACCGACGCGGTTTCCTGCGGGTTCACGATGAAGTTGACGTTGTGGTTCGGGATGGCGAAACCGTGCGTCAGGTCTTCGATCTTGTCCAGGTTGGTCAGGATCAGCGTGACCTCGTCACCCTTCTTGACCTTGAACTCGCGCAGCGAGAAGGCGGGCGCCTGCGAGGTCATCTTGACGGTCACCTTCTTGCCGTTGCGGGTGACGCCCGACTCCTTTGGATCCTTCACCGCGTTGGGGAAGTCGTCCAGCGAGTACACCTGCTTGGGCTTGACCAGCTCGCGCTTGAAGATGATGAAGTCGTGCGGCTCGCCGCGCACCGGATGGTCGGCCAGCAGCACCATCTTCTCGCCCGACATGTCGATGATCTGCTCGTTCTCGGCGTGCAGCGGGCCCACCGGCAGGAAGCGGTCCTTGGAGAACTTGCAGCCCACGGCCAGGTACTTGCCGTCGGCGGCGACGGTTTCGGACTGCGAGCCGTTGATGTGACCCGGCTGGTACTGCACGTCCAGGCGGTCCACCACGTACTTGGCGCTCTTGTCGCCCTTGTGGAAGGCGATGGCCTTCTCGACATTCCACTTCACGACCTGGCTGTCCAGGAACAGCGTGGTGTAGGCATTGCCGCGGCCGTCGAAGGCGGTGTGCAGCGGACCCAGGCCGATCTCGACCTCGGCGACGATGGCGTTGTCGATCTTGTCGCTCTTGCCGTCGAACCAGTCCAGCACCTTGGCCAGCTCGATGACGGTGGCGGTGGGCGACAGCTTGCCGGCGCAGATGAAGTACTTCTGGTCAGGGCTGGCATTGACGCCGTGCGGGTTCTTGGGCACCGAGACGTAGGCGGTCAGCGCGGTCTTGGGGTCCTTGTTCGCCTCGCGGGTGCCGTCCACGACCGGCACCTTGGAGCTGCCGATGGTCTTGAACTTTCCGGCCTTGACGGCCTCCTCGATGCGGGCGATGTTGAAGAACAGGCAGGCGTCGCGCTCGGCGGACATCATGTCCTCGTAGTGCGCACCCATCTCGGTGTTGTACTGGTTGGTGGCGGCCAGCTTGCCGTCGTAGGAGGTCGCGGCCAGGTCGCAGTTGCCGTCGATCAGCACCTGCCAGCGCACTTCCATGCTCTCGGCATCCACGCAGGTGAACATCGAGCGGTACTTGCTGCCGTCCTCGATGCCGGCGTTGGGCAGCGGCGTGGCGAACTCGGCACCGCAGAACACGCGGGTGGTGTAGTTGATGGCCGGATCGACCGGGTCTCGCTTGTCCGGGAAGATGCCGTGGAAACCCTGCACGTTGGGCAGCTGCGTGATCTTGTCGCAGACGAAGTAGTCCAGCCGGATGCGCGCGATGCGGCTGTTGATCTTGTCGTTGATCCAGGCGTAGCGGC
>CAMLKW010000212.1 GCA_946480605.1 uncultured Roseateles sp.
CCTCGCGCGTCATGTCGATGAAGTCGACGATGATGATGCCGCCCAGGTTGC
This sequence comes from uncultured Roseateles sp., assembly GCA_946480605.1. The sequence goes on from CAMLKW010000212.1 coordinate 52, forward strand.
GCAGGCGCAGTTGGCGGGCGATGGCACCCGCCGCTTCGAGGTTGGTCTTGAAGATGGTGTCGTCGAAGTTCTTGGCGCCGACGAAGCCGCCGGTGTTGACGTCGATGGTCGTCATCGCCTCGGTCTGGTCGAACACCAGCGAGCCGCCCGACTTCAGCTCCACCTTGCGTGCCAGCGCGCGCGCGATCTCGGCGTCGACGTTGCACAGGTCGAAGATGGGCCGCTCGCCGCGGTAGTGCTCCAGCTTGGCCGTGGCGGCCGGCATGAAGGTTGCGCCGAACCCGCGCAGCACGTCGTACTGCATGCGCGAGTCGATGCGGATGTGGCCGGTGCGTTCATTGGTCAGGTCGCGCAGCACGCGCTCCACCAGGCTGAGGTCCTGGTGAAGCAGGCTGGCCGGCGGCGTCGTCAGCGACTTCTCGCGGATCTGCTGCCAGGTCTTGCGCAGGTAGGCGATGTCGGCGCCCAGTTCCTCATCGCTGGCGTCCTCGGCATTCGTGCGCAGGATGAAGCCGCCACCGCCGCCCTGCTCCTTGGTGCCGACGAGCGCCACCATGCGCGCGCGCAGCGCCTCGCGGGCCTCCGGCGAGCCGATCTTCTGGCTGATGCCGATGTGCTCGTCCTGCGGCAGGTAGACCAGCATGCGGCCGGCGATGCTGATCTGGCTGGACAGCCGCGCGCCCTTGGTGCCGATCGGGTCCTTGATGACCTGCACGGTCAGCGGCTGGCCCTCGAACACGAGGCGCTCGATGGGCGTGGGCGGGGCGTCCGCGCCGTGGCCCTGGTTGCGCCCATGGCCGAACTGCGACGCGCTGTGCAGGTCGGCCACGTGCAGAAAGGCCGCGCGCTCCAGGCCGATGTCGATGAAGGCACTCTGCATGCCGGGCAGCACGCGCACCACCTTGCCGAGATAGACGTTGCCGACGAGGCCCCGCTCCAACGTGCGCTCGATGTGCAGTTCCTGCACCGCGCCGTTCTCGACCACGGCCACCCGCGTCTCCTGCGGGGACCAGTTGATCAGGATGTCTTCCATCGCGAACCTTTGAATGCTGACCCATGCGCCCGGCAGGCGCAGACGTCAAAACTCAAAGCCGAATTTGTCCAACAGCTGCGCCGTCTCAAAGAGGGGCAACCCCATGATGCCCGTGTAGCTGCCGGCAATCTTCACGATCCAGGCGGCGGCCTGGCTCTGGATGGCATAGGACCCTGCCTTGCCAAAGGGTTCGCCGCTGGCCACGTAACGTTCGATCTGCGCCGCAGACAGCGCCGCGAACTCGACCTGAGACACGTTGAGCGCGGCAACGCGCTGCGTGGCATCGGCCACGGCCACGGCGGTGATGACGCGGTGCGTGCGCCCGGCCAGCAGCGCCAGCGTGCGGGCGGCGTCGGCCGCGTCCACCGGCTTGCCGAGGATGAGCTCGTCGATCGCCACGGTCGTGTCGGCGCACAGGATGGGCGCCGCTGGCAGGCCGCGTGCGGCCAGCCGGACGCGGGCGGCGTCCAGCTTGGCGGCGGTCACGCGGGCGCAATAGCTCTCGGGCGGCTCGCCCGCCCGCACGGCCTCCAGGCCCTCGGCGTCCTCTTCGGCGCCGGGCAGCAGCAGCTCATGCCTCACGCCCAGCTGCGTCAGCAGCTGGCGGCGGCGCGGGCTTTGTGAGGCAAGGTAGACGAAGCCGGTCATTCGCGGTGGTAAGGGTGACCGGTGGTCACGGTCCAGGCCCGGTACAGACCCTCGGCCAGCAGCACGCGGGCGAAGGCGTGCGGCAAGGTCAGGTCGGACAGGCGCAGCGTCTCGTCAGCCGTGGCCTTCAGGTCGGGATGCAGGCCGTCCGGCCCGCCAATGATGAGCGCGGCGTCGCGGCCCTCGCCCATCCACAGCTTCAAACGCTCCGCCAACTGCACCGAGGTGCGGCGCTCGCCGCGCTCGTCCAGGATGATGCGGCGCACGCCCTTCGGCAGGGCCGCCTCGATGCGCGCCGCTTCGGCGGCCATCAGCTGCTCGGCCGTCTTGCTGCCGCGCGTCTCGGCTTTGACGGCCTTCAGCTCCAGCTTCAGCTCGGGCGGAAAGCGCTTGGCGAAATCCTCGTAGGCGGTGTCGGCCCAGGCCGGCTGGCGCTGGCCCACGGCGACAAGCAGCAGACGCATCAGGCCTTCTTCGCAGCAGCCTTCTTGGCAGGCGCCTTCTCGGCGACGACCTTCTTGGCCACCGTCTTCGCCGGTGCGGCCGCCTTCTTGGCCGGCGCTGCCTTCTTTGCCGGTGCCGACTTGACCGCCGTCTTCTTGGCCGCCGGCTTGGCGGCACCGACCTTGATGGTCTTGGCCACCGGGGTCTTGCTGCCCACCACGCGGCTCACGCCCTTCTTGGCCGGCGCAGCCTTCTTGGCGGCGGGCTTGGGCGTCGCTGCAGCCTTCCTGGCCGGCGCCTTCTTGCCGCCCACCGGGCCCAGTTCCTGGACCGCCTTCTTCCTGGCAGCCGGCTTGGGCGAAGCGTCCTCGGAGGCCTTGACCAGCTTGGTCTCGCCGCCGCCCACCTTGAGCTTGACGGGCTTGTCGCCCCAGATCTCTTCGAGGTGGTAGTAGTCGCGGATGGCCGGCTGCATCACGTGCACGACGGCGGCGCCGCAGTCCACGATGATCCATTCGCCGTTGTCCTCGCCCTCGGTGCGCATCACCTGCATGCCACGGCCCTTGACCGTCTCACGCACGCTGGAGGCCAGGGCCTTGGTCTGCCGGTTGCTGGTGCCCGACGCGATGATGACGCGCTCGAACAGCGGCGACAGGTGCTCGGTGTTGAACACGACGATGTTCTGGGCCTTGACGTCCTCGAGTCCATCGACGATGGCTCGTTGCAGCTTGCGAATGTCCATTCAGGGCTTCTTCTCGTAAAGGCGGTGCGAGGCAATATAGCTCGCGACTTCGGGCCCCACCAAGGGGGCGATGTCGCCGCCGCGGCCAAGGGCCTCGCGGACGGCGGTGGAGGAAATGGGCGTATCGGGCAGGTCCAGCACCTGCAGCCGGTGCGGCGGCATGCCCGGCGGCGTGACGACGGCCTCGCCCGCGCGCGGCACGACCACCAGCGTCGCCAGTTCGGCCACGAGCTCGGCGCGGTACCAGGTGGGCAGGCGGGCGTACTGGTCCTGGCCGATGAGGAACATCAGCTCGGCGCCGGGGTATTGCCGGGTGAACTCGCTCAGCGTGTCGGCCGTGAAGCTGGGGCCGCGGCGATGCAGCTCGCGGTCGTCGACGACGAAGCGCGGCTCGTTGGCCGTCAGCCGCTTGAGCATCTGTACGCGGTGCACGCCGGCGGCCATGACCTGGTCGGGCTTCTGCCACTGGCGGCCGGCGGGCAGCCACAGCAGACGATCGGGCGCCAGCGCATCCAGCGCGAATTGCGCGAATGCAAGATGGCCGAGATGGGGCGGGTCGAAGCTGCCGCCAAAGAGGGCCAGCTTCATAGCCACAGCGCCGTGGGCGTCTCGTCGGCCCAATCGCGCGGACGCAGGAAGTCGGCGTACAGCCTGGCCTCGGGCGTGCCGGGCTCAGGTGCCCAGTCGTAGCGCCACTTCACCTGCGGCGGCATGGACATCAGGATGGACTCGGTGCGCCCGCCCGACTGCAGGCCGAACAGCGTGCCGCGGTCCCACACGAGGTTGAACTCGACATAGCGGCCGCGGCGATAGGCCTGGAAGTCGCGCTCGCGCTCGCCGTAGGCATAGCCGTGGCGGCGCTGCACGATGGGCAGGTAGGCATCGAGGAAGGCGTCGCCGACGGAGCGGATCAGCGCGAAGCCGGCGTCGAAGCCGCCCTCGGCGTAGTCATCGAAGAAGATGCCGCCGACGCCGCGCGGCTCGTTGCGGTGCTTCAGGAAGAAGTAGTCGTCGCACCAGACCTTGAACTTCGGATGCAGCGCCGCGCCATGCGGGGCCAGCGCATCGCGGCAAGTGCGGTGGAAGTGCTGCGCATCGCGCTCGTAGCCGTAGTAGGGCGTCAGGTCCATGCCACCGCCGAACCAGGTCACGGCAGGCGCGCCAGCCGGCAGCGCAGCGAACATGCGCACATTCATGTGCACGGTCGGCACGAAGGGGTTGTGCGGGTGGAGGACCAGCGACACGCCCATGGCCTCGAAGGGCGCGCCGGCCAGCTCGGGCCGGTGCTGCGTGGCCGAGGGCGGCAACACGCGGCCCTTCACATGCGAGAAGTTGACACCACCGCGCTCGAAGACGGAGCCGCCCTCGATGAGGCGCGACAGCCCGTCCCCCTCCAGCCGGCCGCCGGGCTCGCGGCTCCAGCCGTCGCTGATGAAGGCATTGCCGTCGACGCCTTCCAGCGCGCCGACGATGCGTTGCTGAAGATCCAACAGGTAGTCGCGGACGGCCTGGCTGTTCATGGGCGGGGTTGGATGGGGCTGGCCAGTGCCGGCTTGCAGCCGACTCGATGGCCGAGATAGTCGGCAAAGGCCTTGAAATCGGCCTCGACGTTACCCGTCAATTGAACGAAGCGGGTCAGCGAAACGACGCGCCGCTGAAAGTCGAAGTAGCACAACCCCACCGGCACGCCGGCCTGCACGGCCACCTGGTAGGCCCCCGTGCGCCAGCCGCTGGCCAGCGAACGCGTGCCCTCGGGCGCCACGGCCAGCCAGAAGCGCTCGCCGCGTGCGGCCGCGTCGCGCATCTGCGCCACGGTGTCGCCCACGATGCCGTGGCGGCTGTTGCGATCCACGGCCACGCCGCCTATCCAGCGCGCCCAGCGGCCCAGCAGCGGCACCTTGAACAGGCTGTCCTTACCCCAGAAGCGCAGTTGCAGGCCCAGCGCCCACTTGGCCAGCACGCCCACGACGAAATCCCAGTTGGACGTGTGCGGGTACACCAGGATGACGCCCTGCTCCGCCGGCAGACCCGGCGCGTCCACCGTCCAGCCGAACAGGCGCAGCAGCCCGCGGGCCAAACCACTGGGGCGGCCGTGGGGACGCAGCGGCCCGTTCAGGACGGTGGGCGGCGCAGCGGTCAACGCTTGATGGCCCGGTGGCCGATGTCCGAGCGGTACTGCCGGCCCGCAAACTGGATGCCCGCCGCCACCTCGTAGGCGCGCTGCGCCGCGGTGCGGGCCGACTCGCCCAGTGCCGTCACGCACAGCACACGGCCGCCGCTGGTGACCAGCTTGCCGTCCAGCTCGGCGGTGCCGGCGTGGAAGACCATGGCGTCGTCCCCAAGCTCGGCCTGGGCGGGCAGGTCCGTGATGGCGTCGCCCTTGCGCGGGTTGAGCGGGTAGCCCTCGGCAGCCAGCACGACACCCAGCGCGACGCGGCGGTCCCACTGCAGTTCGACCTCATCCAGCGTGCCGTCGGTCGCGTGCATCAGCAGCTCGAACAGGTCGCTCTTGAGCCGCATCATGATGGGCTGGGTCTCGGGGTCGCCCATGCGGGTGTTGAACTCGACGGTGCGCGGCTGGCCATGCTCGTCGATCATCAGGCCGGCATACAGGAAGCCGGTGAACGGGTGGCCGTCCTTGGCCATGCCGGCGATGGTCGGCTGGATGATCTCGTGCATGACCTTGGCATGCACGTTGGGCGTGACCACCGGCGCGGGCGAGTAGGCGCCCATGCCGCCGGTGTTGGGGCCTTCGTCGCCGTCCAGCAGGCGCTTGTGGTCCTGGCTGGTGGCCAGCGACACGACGTGCTTGCCGTCACAAACGACGATGAAGCTGGCCTCCTCGCCCGCGAGGAAGTCCTCGATGACGACGCGCGCGCCGCCGGCGTTGTGCGTCACGCCGAGCTTGTTGTCTTCCAGGATCCACGAGATGGCCTCGTGGGCTTCGGCCAGCGTCATCGCAACGACGACGCCCTTGCCCGCCGCCAGGCCGTCGGCCTTGATGACGATGGGCGCGCCGCGGCCGTCCACGTAGGCGTGGGCGGCCGCCGGGTCGGAGAAGGTCTCGTAGGCCGCCGTCGGGATGCCGTGGCGCTTCATGAAGTCCTTGGCAAAGGCCTTGGACGACTCCAGCTGCGCCGCCGCCTTGGTCGGGCCGAAGATGCGCAGGCCGCGGGCGCGGAACTCGTCCACGACGCCGGCCGCCAGCGCGGCCTCGGGGCCCACGACGGTCAGCGTGATCTTCTGCTCGACGGCGAAGTCGGCCAGCGCCTTCACGTCGGTCAGCGCGATCGGAACATTCTGCAGGCGCTCGTCGCGCGCCGTGCCGCCGTTGCCGGGCGCCACGAAGACCTGGCTGACGCGCTCGCCCTGCAGCAGCTTCCAGCCCAGCGCGTGCTCACGGCCGCCGTTGCCGATAACAAGAACTTTCATCGTTCAGCCCAGTTCGGCGTTGTGATAGACCGCCTGCGTGTCGTCCAGGTCCTCGATGACGTCCAGCAGCTTCTGCATGCGCTCGGCGTCTTCGCCGGTCAGCGCTATCGTGTTCTCGGGGCGCATCGTCACCTCGGCCAGTTCCGGCACCAGGCCGGCGGCTTCCAGTGCGGCCTTGACGGCCTCATAGTCGGCCGGCGAGGTCAGCACCTCGATGGCGCCGTCGTCACCGGTGACGACGTCCTCGGCACCGGCCTCCAGCGCCACTTCCATGACCTTGTCTTCCGACGTGCCGGGCGCAAACAGCAGCTGGCCGACATGCTTGAACTGGAAGGCCACGGAGCCGTCCGTGCCCATGTTGCCGCCGTACTTGCTGAAGGCGTGGCGCACCTCGGCCACGGTGCGGACGCGGTTGTCCGTCATCGTGTCGATCATGATGGCCGCGCCGCCGATGCCATAGCCCTCGTAGCGGATTTCCTCGTAGGTCAGGCCATCGATGTTGCCGCTGGCCTTGTCGATGTTGTACTTGATGCGGTCCGCCGGCATGTTGGCCGCCTTGGCCTTGTCGACGGCCAGCCGCAGGCGCGGGTTGTCCTTGATGTCGGGCCCCCCCTGGCGGGCCGCGACCGTGATTTCACGGATGATGCGCGTCCAGATCTTGCCGCGCTTCTCGTCCTGGCGGCCTTTGCGGTGTTGGATGTTGGCCCATTTGGAATGTCCGGCCATAAGGTTTGGCTCCCGGCGGCTGGCAGTGCAGCGCCTGATTTATCGTTGGCAGAAGCGAGATTTTAGAGGAGCGCCCATGACCGACCCCATCCTGTTGGCCCGCCACGGCGAGATCGAGTGCCTGCTGCTGCCCGCGCTGGCCAATCGGCACGGCCTTATCACCGGCGCCACCGGCACCGGCAAGACCATCAGCCTGCAGAAGCTGGCCGAGAGTTTTTCCAAGATCGGCGTGCCCGTCTTCATGGCCGACGTGAAGGGCGACCTGACCGGCATCAGCCAGGCCGGCAACCCCAGCGAGAAGCTGCTGGCGGTGCTGAAGGAGCGCGGGCTGGAGGCGCCCGAGAAGCTGGCCTGCCCCACCACGCTGTGGGACGTCTTCGGCGAGCAGGGTCACCCGGTGAGGGCGACCGTCTCGGACATGGGCCCGCTGCTGCTGGCCCGCATGCTGGCGCTGAACGAGACCCAGGCCGGCGTGCTGCAGATGGTGTTCAAGATCGCCGATGACAACGGCCTGCTGCTGCTGGACCTGAAGGACCTGCGCGCGATGCTGCAGCACG
>CAMLKW010000213.1 GCA_946480605.1 uncultured Roseateles sp.
ACCGAGCGCGACGTGCCGCCCAGCTCGTACTTCATGTCCTTGAACTTGGCGCCGGCCTTGATGACGTGGCCCTTGATGCCGGTGTAGCTCAGGTCCTCGGACACGAACACGCCCTTCTGGCGGCGGTCCTGCGCATCGGGCGAACCGCCGACGAAGACCACGTCCTGCGACGCGCTGAGCAGCTGCGGCGTGGCGGTCGACACCTTGTACTTGATGAAGGGCGTGGTCGCGCGCGAACGCGGGTTCCAGTGGTAGTCCTCGACGCCGATGCGGCTCTCGGCCAGCCAGTCGCCGCGCGACCACTCGTGCTTCAGGTCGACGCGGGTCTCGTCGTTCTTGCGGTCCTTGTCATTGCCCGGCGCGCTGAGCTCACGGTTCTCGGCGATGTGGTCGCTTTCGCGGCGCAGCCGCATGGACAGCGTCAGGTGTTGCTCGTCGTTCAGCTGCGCGTCGATCTTGCCGAACAGCAGGTGCTCGGTGAACTTGTCGACATGGTTGCCCTTGGCCGCAAGCACCGTGGGCATGACGCCGCCGCTGGTGGGCAGCTTGTCCAGCTCGCGCGGCACGACCTGGCGCGAATCCTCGATCTGCTTGCCGTCGTAGGCGAAGAAGAAGTGCAACTGGTCCTTGACGATGGGGCCGCCCACGCTGACGCCGTACTCGTACTTCTCGGACGGCGGCAGCGACACACCGTTGCGCTCACGCTCCTTCTCGAACGGCGACTTGCCGCGCCAGTTGGTGCCGGTGCGGTCCACGTAGGCCTGGGTCTGGAACTCATTGGTGCCGGACTTCGTGACGGCCGTGATGGCCGCGCTGCTGACCTGGTCGAACTCGGCCTTGTAGTTCTGCGTCAGCACCTTGAACTCGGCAATGGCCGACTGCGGGAACGGATTGCCGCGCGACACGTCCTGGCCGCTGACGCCGCCGCGCAGGATGTTGTTCTTCTGGCCCACGCCGTCGATGAAGACGTTTACATGGTCAAAGTTTTGCGAGCCGGACTGGATCTTGGTGTTGCCGCTGCCGTCGGTGGAGAAGGCCACGCCCGGTGCGAGGTCGGCGCTGGACAGGAAGTTGCGCGTCGTCTGCGGCAGGCTCTCGATCATCTTGCTGGACACCGTGGTGCCCATCTGCGAGTCGCGCACGCCCTGGCGCTGCGCGGTGCCCGAGATGGTCACGCGGCCCAGCTGGTCGGCCACGCCGAGCTGAAGGTCCACCGCGGCGGTCTCGCCGACGGACAGCGTGATGCGCTCGGACTTGGCATTGCCGACGCGGATCTCATAGCTGCCCGGCGCCAGGCCCAGCAGCGTGTAGCTGCCATCGGCCTGGGTCTGGCCGCGGTAGGTGGCGCCGTTGGCGGTGTTGACGGCCACGACGGCCAGCCCTGCGGCCGGCTGGTTGGCCGCGGCCTTGACCTGGCCTTTCAGCGTGGCGGTGCTGACCTGGGCCGAGGCCGTGCCCGCCAGCGCGAGGACGACGGCGGCGGCGAGTGCCTGGCGGCGCCAGGGCTTGTTGCGGGAAAGCGTGCTCATGATGGTCCTTGTCTCCTGTGTGTTGTTTAGGTGCTCTGGGAACGGACTGAAACGGACGGGAATCGGAAGAGTCAGGCCTTGCTGCCGCAGGAGCGGCGCACGACCAGTTGCACGGGCATGACGGTGGCGTCAACGCCCGCGGCGGGGCCTTCGAGGGCATCGGCCAGCGCGTCCAGCGCCTGGCTGCCGAGCGCCGCGATGGGCACATGCATGGTGGTCAGCGCGGGGCTGACGTAGCGCGCGACCGGGATGTCGTCGAAGCCGGCCAGCGCGATGTCCTCGGGCACGCGCACGCCGCCGGCCCGCAGCGCGCCCAGCAGGCCGATGGCCATGATGTCGTTGGCGGCGAAGACGGCATCGGGCCGCTGGCTCGCAGGCAGCGCCATCAGCACGGCGCCGGCACGCTGGCCACCGGTTTCGGAGAAGTCGCCTTCCAGCAGCCACGGCTGGGCGCCACGGCCCAGGCCGGCGCGGTAGCCGCGCTCGCGCTCGCGCGCCTCGAAGTTGGCCGCCGGGCCGCCCAGGAAGGCGATGCGGCGCCGGCCGCTGCGCACCAGGTGTTCGGTCATCTCGCGCGCGCCGCCGTAGTTGTCGACGGCAAACACGCGCTGCGACGGCCGGCGCACGCCGGAGTTGAGCAGCACGGCCGGCAGGTTGTGCGGCAGGTTCTGCGCCAGGAAGTCGTCGTCCGCATGCGGCGACATGACGACCAGCCCGTCCACGCGGCCATTCATCGCGCGCAGCGCGGCGGCGGCTTCGTCGGCGTCGTCGTGCGAGCTGGACAGCAGCAGGTGCAGGCCGCGCGCGCGGGCAGCCTGGTCGATGCCGCGGATCAGCTCGGAGAAGAACTCGCCGTGCAGGTCGGGCAGCAGCGCGCCGACCGTGTCGGTCTTGCGCGTGATGAGGCTGCGTGCTGCGCCGGACGGCGCATAGCGCAGCTCGCGGGCCGCGTCGAGGATGCGCTGGCGCGTGTCCGGCAGCACGTTCTCGGCGCCGTTCAGCGCGCGCGAGACGGTCGCCACCGACACGCCGGCCACGCGGGCGACGTCCTTGATCGTTGCATTGGCCTGGCTCATCAAGGCTGGTCCAGCGAAGCGCCATGGCTGGCAATGACGCGAGCGTAGTAGCGCGCGCTGGCCTTGGGCGTGCGCTGCAGGGTCTGGAAATCCACGTGCACGAGGCCAAAGCGCTTGGCGAAGCCCAGCGCCCATTCGAGGTTGTCGAACAGCGACCAGGCGAAGTAGCCCCGCATGTCGGCGCCGCGCGCCAGCGCGTCCTGCACGGCGGCGATGTGGGTGCGCAGATAGTGCTGGCGCAGCGGGTCGTTCACCTCGCCGTTGATCGCCGCGGGCGGGTCGTAGAACGCGGCGCCGTTCTCGGTCACGTACAGCGGCAGGCCGCCGTAGCGCTCGTGCATCCACACCAGCGTGTCGGCCAGACTCTGAGGATGCAGCTCCCAGCCGGTCTCGGTGTAGATGCCGCCGGGCTGGCGCTGCGGCGCGACGGGCAGCGGCCAGGCCCTGGGGTCGTGCCGCACGACGGCGCGGGTGTAGTAGTTCAGCCCCAGGAAGTCGATGGGCACCTTGAGCGCCTCGACCTCGGCCGCCGACCAGTCGGGCCAGGCCTCGCCGAAGACCTCGCGCAGCTCGTCGGGATAGCTGCCCAGCAGCGCCGGGTCGAGGTACTGCCGGTTCATGTAGGCATCGGCCAGCCGCGCGGCATGGCGGTCCGCGTCGGTCGCGTCCGGCGGCACGTGCTTGGGTTCGATGTTGACGACCAGGCCGATCTTGTTGCGGCCCATGGCCCGGTAGGCCTGCACGCCGGCTGCATGGGCTTGCATCAGCCGGTGCGCGACGATGGCGGCTTCAAAGGCGCTCCTGTGGCCCGGCGCGAGGTTGCCGTGCATGTAGCCCTGGTCGGCGATGACCCAGGGCTCGTTCAGCGTGGCCCACAGCGGCACGCGGTCATCCAGCGCCTTGAAGCAGACCTGCGCGTAGTCGGCAAACCAGCCGGGCATGTCGGGGCTGGTCCAGCCGCCACGGTCGTCCAGCGCGGCGGGCAAGTCCCAGTGATGGAGCGTGGCCATGGGCGTGATGCCATTGGCCAGCAGTTCGTCCACCAGCCGCTCGTAGAAGCCCAGGCCGGCGGCGTTGACCTTGCCGCGCCCCTCGGGCAGCACCCGACCCCAGGCGATGCTGAAGCGATAGGCCGTCAGGCCCAGCTCGCGCATCAGGGCCACGTCGTCCTTCATGCGGCGGTAGTGGTCGCAGGCGATGTCGCCGGTGTCGCCGCCGGCCACGCGGCCCGGCGTGCGCACGAAGCGATGCCAGTTGCTGACGCCGGCACCATCGGCCAGCGGCGAGCCTTCGATCTGGTAGGCAGAGGTGGCGCAGCCCCACAGGAAGCCGGGCGGGAACGGTTGTCTCATCCGTGCAGCCGGTTCGTGAACCGGTCATGTAAACGTTTTCATGCATTCTTCCGCGGAAAGGTTTGAGGCGTCAATCCGCGCTGAACCCGGCTGTGGATCGGATGCAACGCCGCCACCGTCCCCAAGCCGTAACCCATGCGCGAGACGGCGTCGCTAGCATGCGCGCCGACTTCAACGACCGCTCAGCCCCGCCATGCTCGACCAGCCCGCCGGCACCGTCTTCCCCAGCACCGACCTGCTGGGCTTGTCACCGCGGCAGCGGCTGCACCTGGTGCTGCTGGGCGTGAGCAGCGTCGCGCGTTCGACGGCCTTCTTCGAGGCGCTGGGCTGGACCCGCTCGCCCACCGGCAACGACGGCTTCGCGAAGTTCGACCTGGGCGGCTATGCGCTGTGCCTGATCTCGCGCGAGGCGTTTGCGCAGGACGCGGGCTACGCGTCTGCTCAGGGCAGCGGGTTCGCGGGTGTGGGGCTGATCTACATCGCCAAGTCACCCGAGGAAGTGCCACGCATCTTGGCCAAGGCGGTTGAGGCCGGCGGCCGGCTGGTGAAGCCGGCGACGCGCACGCATTGGGGCGTGGCCGGCTACTTCGCCGACCCCGATGGCCATCTGTTCGAGGTGGACTACGAGGACGTCTGGGTGCTGGACGACGACCATCGGTTGGTCGTCGACAAGATCAACGCCGGCTGAATGAAAAACGGCCGCCATGCAACGCCTGGCGGCCGTCGGATGGGCAGGTCCGGTCAGTCCGCGTATTGGCCGGCGGCCTTGATGACGGGACCCAGCTTGTTGATCTCGGCCTCGACGAACTTCTTGTGCTCGGCCGTGCCCACGCGTGCGTCGCTGACGATGACCGCGCCCAGCGCCTCCTGGCGCTTGTGGAAGTCGGCGTCCTTCAGCGCCGCGCGCAGCGCACCGTTGACCTTGTCGATCACCGCCTTCGGCGTGTTCTTGGGCGCGTACAGGCCGTGCCAGATCGTCAGGTTGAAGCCCTTCAGGCCGGACTCGTCGGCCGTCGGCAGTTTGGCCAGCGCGCCGCTGCTCAGGCGCTTGGACGACATCACCGCGAAGGCCTTGACCTTGCCGGACTCGATCTGGCTGGTGGTGTTGGTGGTCTGGTCGCACATGATGTCGACCTGGCCGCCCAGCAGGTCGTTCATGGCCGGCGCCGTGCCCTTGTAGGGCACGGTGGTCATGTCGATCTTCAGCGTCTGCTGGAACAGCAGGCCGCACAGGTGCGAGGCCGAGCCTATGCCCGCGTTGGCCAGGTTGATCTTGCCCTTGTTGGCCTCCAGCCACTTGTTCAGTTCGGCGTAGCTGTTGGCGGGCAGCGTGGGCCGGCCGATCAGCGTCATCGGCACTTCGTTGACCATGCCGAGGTACTCGAAGTCCTCCAGCGTCTTGTACGGCAGGCTGCGGTACAGCGACGGTGCCGTGGCCAGGCCGATGTGGTGCAGCAGCAGCGTGTAGCCGTCCGGCGCCGCCTTGGCGACCTTGTTGGCGCCCAGCGTGCCGCCGGCGCCGCCGACGTTCTCGATGATGATGGTGGCGCCCAGCGGCTTGCGCAGCGCCTCGGCCAGATCGCGGGCCACCTTGTCGGTGGGACCGCCGGCCGCGAAGGGCACGACGATGGTGACGGGCTTGTCGCCCGGGTACTGGGCCAGGGCGGGCAGGCTGGCCATCAGGCCCGCGGACAGCAACAGGGTGGTGCGCATGGGAATGTCTCCAACGGTTAGCGACGGTCTTCGATGAGCTTGCCGTCGTTGGGCAGGCTGCCGGCTGGCAGCAGAACGACTTCGATGCGAAGTTTGGTCAGCTCACGGGCCGTCAGCATCAGGCTTTCCACGAGGCCCGGGCTTGTGGGTTTCCACATTTCCACTTGCAGCTCGACCTGATCCTGCGCCAGTTCGCCGCTGACCACAAGGCGCGCACGCCTCACTTCCGGGTGGCGCCTGACGATGTCGGCCACCTGGCCGGCATGCACGAACATGCCGCGTACCTTGGCCGACTGGTCGGCCCGCCCCAGCCAGCCACGCAGCCGCTGGTTGCTGCGGCCGCAAGGACTGGCCCCCGGCAGCACGGCCGACAGGTCGCCGGTCGCGAAGCGGATCAGCGGGTAGCCGGGCGACAGTGTCGTCACGACCACCTCGCCCACCTCGCCGTCGGGCAGCGGGTCGCCGGAGCCGGGACGCACGATCTCGACGAGCACACCCTCGTCCACGACCAGGCCCTCGCGCGCCACCGTCTCGTAGGCGATCAGCCCCAGGTCGGCCGTGGCGTAGCACTGGTAGACCGCCACGCCGTGCTCGGCGAACCAGGCCACCAGCGCTGGCGGGCAGGCCTCGCCGCTGACCAGCGCGCGCTGCAGCCAGGGCAGCGCGTGGCCGGCCTCGGCGGCCTTGTCGAGCAGGATGCGCAGCAGGCTGGGCGTGCCGGCGTAGGCCTCAGGTCTCAGGTCCAGCAGGGCCTGCAACTGCAGCTCGGTGTTGCCCACGCCGCCGGGGAAGCTGGCCGCGCCGATGGCGCGCAGCCCGCCTTCCATCATGGCGCCGGCCGGGGTCAGGTGGTAGCTGAAGCCCACATGCGCCAACTGGCCTGCACGGATGCCGGCGGCATGCAGCGCGCGTGCGATGCGCCAGGGGTCCAGCGCGTCGGCGTCGGGCTCGGGCTCGTACAGCGGGCCGGGCGACTGGAAGAGGCGTCGCGGCGCGCCGGCCGCGAAGCCACCCAGCCGCAGCGCGCGCCGTGCGGCCTGGGCCGCGGCCAGGCTGCTCTTGCGCGTCAGCGGCAACGCGGCCAGCGCGGTGCGCGAGGTGATGCCTGCCGCATCGACACCGGCCAGCAGCTCCGTGTAGGCCGGGCTGCTGGACTGGGCATGTGCGATCTGCGCCGGCAGCGCGGCCAGCAACGACGCCTCGCGCGCGGCGGGCTCGCGTGCCTCCAGCGCGTCGAAGAACTCGGTGTTCACTCGTCGCTCCTCCAGCGCAGCAGCCGGCGCTTGATCTCGTCCTGGAGCTTGCGCGCGTCGGGCGCCGACTTCAGCGTGAAGCCGTCCCACTCGGGTGTGCTCGCCGGGCGTCTGGCCAGCTGCGCCCGGATGGCCGCGCCGTCCACGGCCAGCTTCAGCACGACGCTGCCGCGCAGCGTCCAGCCCTCGCTGCGCTCGGTCAGCGCACCCTGGTCGCGGATGAAGCGCTTCAGCGTCTGCAGCGTGCCCTCTGCGTTGAAGGGCGGCAGCGCCACATCCCACCCCTCGTCACTCATGCCAGCCACCTCTTTCTGCGCTTGTACGACTTCACGTCCTTGAAGCTGCGCCGCCCTTCCCCGCCCACGCCCAGGTAGAACTCCTTGACGTCCTCGTTCTCGCGCAGCTCGGCGGCCGCGCCGTCCATGACGACGCGGCCGTTCTCCAGGATGTAGCCGTAGTCGGCATAGCGCAGCGCCATGCTGGTGTTCTGCTCGGCCAGCAGGAAGGTCGTGCGCTCCTTGGTGTTCAGGTCGCGCACGATCTCGAACACCTCCTCGACGATCTGCGGCGCCAGGCCCATGCTGGGCTCGTCCAGCAGCACCATCTTCGGGTTGGCCATCAGCGCGCGGCCGATGGCGCACATCTGCT
>CAMLKW010000214.1 GCA_946480605.1 uncultured Roseateles sp.
TGGAGCCGGACGGCCGCGGCCGCGTGCGCCTGGAGTACCGCATCCCGGCGCGCGGCCTGATCGGCTTCTCCAACGAGTTCCTGAACCTGACCCGCGGCTCGGGCCTGATCTCGTCCATCTTCGACGGCTACGAGGCCCACAAGGGCGAGATCGGCGGCCGCAAGAACGGCGTGCTGATCTCCATGGACGACGGCGAGATCTTCACCTACGCGCTGGGCAAGCTGGACGACCGCGGCCGCATGTTCGTGAGTGCCGGCGATCCGGTGTACGAGGGCATGATCATCGGCATCCACAGCCGCGACAACGACCTGGTGGTCAACGCCACGCGCACCAAGCAGCTCACCAACTTCCGCGTCAGCGGCAAGGAAGACGCGATCAAGATCACGCCGCCGATCGACCTGACGCTGGAATACGGCGTGGACTTCATCGACGACGACGAACTGGTCGAGATCACGCCCAAGAGCGTGCGGGTGCGCAAGCGCTTCCTGACAGAGAACGAGCGGAAGCGTGCAGCCCGCGCTTAAGCGCGAGCGACACGCTCCCACCCGTTCTCCGCGCATGGCGCGGTTGAGCGTTGGGCTCCCCCCAGCCCACCCTCCAAGAGGGTGGCTCTAGCTAGAGCATTGCCCGCGCCCCGTTTACGGGGCGCTCTTCGTTTGATGACGCACCGGTCTGCTGTCTTGCTGATGCTGCTGGTCACGCTGATGTGGAGTTCGGCGGGCGTGGTCACGCGGCATCTGGATGCGGCGCGGGGTTTCGAGATCACGTTCTGGCGCAGCGCGTTCAATGCGCTGGCGCTGGTGGTCATCCTGGGCGTCATGCGGGGCAGGGCGCTGCTGGCGGCGATGCGCGGTGCCGCCGTCTGGGCCTCCGGCGTCTGCTGGGCCGTCATGTTCACGGCCTTCATGGTGGCGCTGTCGTTGACGACGGTGGCCAACGTGCTGGTGACGATGTCGCTGTCGCCCCTGTTCACGGCTGTGTTCGCGTGGCTGTTCCTGAAGCGGCCGGTGCCGGGGCGCACCTGGACGGCCATCGTGGTGGCCGGCGCCGGCATCGCATGGATGTTCGCAGGCCAACTTGGCGGGCCTCTGGCCGGCGTCATCGTCGCGTTGGGTGTGCCGCTGGCGGCGGCCACCAATTGGTGCCTGCTGCAGAAGGTGGGAGAGGGAGCTGGCACCGACATGCTGCCCGCCGTGCTGATTGGCGCGCTACTGTCCGCCGCTGCGACGCTGCCGCTGGCCTGGCCGCTGCAGGCCGGCGTGCATGACCTGGGCCTGCTGGGCTTCCTGGGGCTGTTTCAGCTCGCCGTCCCCTGCCTGCTGGCCGTGCGCCTGGCGCGCGAACTGCCCAGCCACCAGATCGCGCTGCTGGGCCAGGCAGAAACCTTGCTCGGCGTGCTGTGGGCCTGGGCATTTGCGGGCGAACACCCAGGCAGCGCGGCCTTGATAGGCGGTAGCCTTGTGCTTGCTGCTTTGGTCGCCAACGAGGCTCTGGCGCCCCCTTCCGTCAAATCCGTCCTGAAGAACGCATGAACGACCTGATCCCGCCCCTGGGTGCCGAAGGCCAGATCCTGGCCGAGGTCAATGGCTGCCTCGGCCTGATCACGCTGAACCGTCCGCAGGCGTTGAACGCACTGTCGCTGGCGATGATCCGCGACATGGCGGCGCTGCTGAGTCACTGGGCCGCGCGGCCCGAGATCCAGGCGGTGGCCGTGCTGGGTTTGGGGCGGGAGGGCAAGGCGCCGGCCTTCTGCGCCGGCGGCGACATCCGCTTCTTCCACGAGGCAGCGCTGGCGGGCGACCCGGCGCTGGACGATTTCTTCACCGAGGAATACCGCCTCAATCACCAGATCCACACCTACCCCAAGCCCTACATCGCACTGATGGACGGCATCGTCATGGGCGGTGGGATGGGCATCAGCCAGGGCGCCAAGCTGCGCGTGCTGACCGATCGTTCCAAGCTCGCCATGCCGGAGACCGGCATCGGCCTGTTTCCGGACGTGGGTGGCGGCTGGTTTCTGGGCCAGTGCCCCGGCCATGTGGGCGAGTGGCTGGCGTTGACCGGACAGACGATCGCCGCCGGTGACGCCATCGAGTGGGGGCTGGGCGACGTCTATGTCAGCGCCGGCAACTGGGATGACCTTGTCGCCGCGCTGCGCGGCAGCCCGCAGCCCAGCGCCGAACACGTGGTCGCCACCGTCATGGAACGTGCCGACCTTGCACCCGCAGCCGACCCCAAAGCCATGGGCGAGCGCATCGACCGGCACTTCGGTCTGCCGAGCCTGGATGCCATCCTGCAGTCACTGGCGTCCGCCGATGACCACTGGGCCCGCGAGACCCACGCGACGCTGTTGAAGCGTTCTCCCACCATGCTGGCCGTCACGCTGGAGCTGGTGCGCCGCGGCCGCCGGCTCGGCCTGGCGGATGACCTGCGCTTGGAGCGCGACCTCGTGCATCACGCCTTCCACCTTCGCGGCGCGGCGCGCAGCGAGACGGTGGAGGGCATACGAGCGCTGGCGGTCGACAAGGATCACAGTCCTCGCTGGAACCCGGCCACCGTGGCCGATGTCGACGCTGCGGAAGTCGCCGCCTTCTTCGCCAGCCCGTGGGCGCCGCACGAGCATCCACTGCGCGCTTTGACGTGATGCCGGACTGGATTCCGCCATCCCAGGGCGGTGCGGGCTAAGCTGCGCAGAGATGACTCAATACACGACCTTGCCGCCCTGGCCCAACGCCTATCCGGCCAGCGGCGCTTGCGCCACGCTGAAAGGCCTCAATGAGGATTTCATCGTGACCGAGCTGCCGCTGCAGCTGCCCTCTGGTGAGGGCGAACACCTCTGGCTGGACGTCGAGAAGAACGGTGCCAACACCGCCTTCGTCGCTCAGCAACTGGCCGATGCGGCCGGCGTGAACGAGTGGGACGTGGGCTATGCCGGTCTCAAGGATCGCTACGCCATCACCCGTCAGTGGTTCAGCATCTATCTGCCAAACGGCAAAGGCAAAGGTGAGACGCCCGACCTGACCCAGCTTCAGCACCCGGAATTCAAGGTGCTGAGCCAGAACCGCCATGTGAGAAAGCTGCGCCCCGGCGACCTGAAGGGCAACCGATTCCGCATCGTGCTGCGCGATGTGGTCGGCGACCGCGACGCCGTCGAGGCCAATCTGAAGGCCGTGGCGTTACACGGCGTCCCCAACTACTTCGGCGCCCAGCGTTTCGGCTTTGAGGGTGGCAACGTCGAGCAGGGCCGTGCCATGCTGGCGCGCGAAATCCGCGTGCGCAACCCGAAGAAGAAGGGCATCTACCTGTCGGCGGTCCGCTCCTTCGTCTTCAATGAAGTGCTGGCCCTGCGTATCCAGCAGGGACTCTGGGGCAAGACCCTAGCCGGGGACGTGATGGACGACGACGGCCGGCCCACCGGGCCACTCTGGGGGCGGGGCCGCGTGAGCAGCACTGATCAGGCGCAGGCGCTGGAGAACGGCGTGGCTGCATGCCACGCCACTTTGTGTGAAGGCATGGAGCACGTCGGCCTGGACCAGGAGCGCCGCGCTTTGGTAGCGAGTCCGGTGGACATGTCCTGGGACTGGCTGCAAGCCAATCAACTGGTGCTCACGTTCTCCTTGCCTGCCGGGAACTACGCCACATCCGTTCTGAACGAAATCCTTCGTACCACGGAGCCTGACCGGCTCACGGAGAACAACGAGTCTGCGTCCGTCGGATGACGGGGCCACAGCTCGGTTTGAAGCGTGCAACCCGTGTCCAGGAAGACCATGTCCTGTACGGTCGCCATCCCGCCCTGGAATGACGGCGCTTCGGCGAGTCGGTGCTAGGCAAAACCTGCAAGCCAGGCTATACTAGCAGGCTGTCCGATCCTCTGGCGATTCGAGTGGTGCTGTGATGCAGCGCTGCAAACATCCCGATAAATAGCGTCTCGCCAAGATCCCTAGGAGTACAGATGGACCTGATCCAAACCCTTGAGCAAGAAGAAATTGCTCGCCTGAACAAGACCATCCCGGCCTTCGCCCCTGGCGACACCGTGATCGTCAGCGTGAACGTCGTTGAAGGCACCCGCAAGCGCGTGCAGGCCTACGAAGGTGTCGTCATCGCCAAGCGCAACCGCGGCCTGAACAGCAGCTTCATCGTCCGCAAGATCTCCAGCGGCGAAGGCGTGGAGCGCACGTTTCAGCTGTACAGCCCGCTGATCGCCTCGATCGAAGTCAAGCGCCGCGGCGACGTCCGTCGTGCCAAGCTGTACTACCTGCGTCAGCGCTCGGGCAAGTCGGCGCGTATCAAGGAAAAGCTCGCCTGAGCGAGCTTTCGCCGAAGTTGATGGTGCCGGCAGAGGCGCCGTCAACACAGGCAAAGGCTGGCTTGATCAGCCGGCGCCTCACCGCCAAAGCCGCCTGGAGCTACGCTCTCGGCGGCTTTTGTTTTTGCGCATGAAACGTCCCGCCATCACCCAGCCCCAGCTTGTGCCTGTCACGAGCATCGACAGCCATCTGCCGGCCGTTCCCGCTGGAGCATTGACGGCCGATGCCATCCGCGCGCAATTCGCGACACTTTCGACCTGGACGCCAGAGTTTGCCGGTGATGGCGGTCTATTTGGCGATCGCGAACCCGCGGGCGCCGCCGTCCTGGTGCCGCTGGTGCAGCGTGACGAAGGTCTGTCATTGCTGCTGACGCGCCGCACCGACCATCTGCGCGACCACGCGGGCCAGATCAGCTTTCCCGGTGGCCGCGTGGAGCCCGAGGACCACGACCCCGTCGCGACCGCGCTGCGCGAGACCGAGGAGGAGATCGGCCTGGCACGCCGGTACATCGACGTCATCGGCCAGTTGCCGGTCTACTCGACCGTGACGGCCTTCCAGGTCACGCCCGTCGTCGCCCTGATCGAGCCCGGCTTCACGCTGACGCTGGACGAGTTCGAGGTCGCCGAGGCCTTCGAGGTGCCGCTGGCCTTCCTGATGAACCCGGCCCATCACCGCCACCATCGTTTCGAGTTCGCGGGCAGTGAGCGGCGCTTCCTGTCCATGCCCTGGCAGGGGCCGGAGCGCGAGTACTTCATCTGGGGCGCCACGGCCGCGATGTTGCGCAACTTCTACCGATTGCTCAGCGACGCCCGATAGCCCCACTATCATCCCGGCCCATGAATTTCTTCGCGGTGCTGCTGGCCCTGTTGTGCGAGCAACTCAAGCCCTTGAGGCATGGCAACCGGGTGCACCAGTCCGTCATCACCTGGGTGCGCTGGACGGGCCGCAATTTCGACGCGGGTGCCGAGCACCATGCCGTCGTCGTCTGGGTCATCACCATCCTGGTGCCCGGCCTGGTCGTCGCGCTGCTGTACTGGGGGCTGCGGCATTTCAGCGTGTTGCTGGCGCTGCTGCTGGACCTGTTCATCCTCTACCTGACGCTGGGCTTCCGCCAGTTCAGCCACTACTTCACCGACATCCGCGACGCGATGGAGCGGGGCGACGACGCGACGGCGCGTCAGTTGCTGGCCGAATGGCGCCACCTGGACGCCAGCGAGCTGCCGCGCACGGAACTCATTCGCCACGTGGTCGAGCATTCGCTGCTGGCGGCGCACCGCCATGTGTTCGGCGTGTTTTTCTGGTTCATCGTCTGCTCGACGATCGGCCTGGGGCCGGCCGGCGCGGTGGTCTACCGCATGGCCGAGTTCGCCAGCCGCTACTGGGCCTTCAAGAGCCGCACGCTGGACGCGCCCACCAATGCCCGCCTGCTGGCCTTGTCGCGCCAGGCCTTCATGTGGATTGACCACGTGCCTGCACGCCTGACCGCCGCAGGCTTTGCCATCGTCGGCAACTTCGAGGAGGCGGTGAACGCCTGGCGCCGCGATGCCCACCTCTGGCTGCACCCCAACGAGGGCATCATCCTCGCGTCCGCCGCCGGTGCCGTGGGCCTGCAACTGGGTGGCGCGGCCGCACCGGGTATCACGCCAGATCGCAGCAAGACCTTCGACGCGGGTTCGGAACCCGACGCCACCGGCGCCGCCGGCTCCACCGCGGGCGCGCCACCGCAACTGGGTCATCTGCAGAGCGTGGTGGGTCTGGTGTGGCGCTCCGTGGTGCTGTGGATGCTGCTACTGGCGCTGTTGACGCTGGCGAACCTCGTCGGCTGAACGCGAGCATGGACTTCCCCGACCTGCCGGCGCTCGCCGAGCCCGCGCTCGCGGCGCGCGTTCAGCATGCCATCGACCACAAGACCAAGCCGCTGGGCGCGCTGGGCCGCATCGAGGCGCTGGCGCTGCAACTGGCGCTGATCCAGGGCGTCGAGCGCCCGATGCTGCGCGAGCCGCAACTGGTCGTGTACGCCGCCGACCACGGCCTGTCCCGCCGCGGCGTGTCGGCCTACCCGCGCGAGGTCACGCCGCAGATGGTGGCCAACATGCTGGCGGGCGGAGCGGCCGTGTCGGTGCTCGCGCGCCAGCAGGGCCTGGCGCTGACCATCGCGGACTGCGGCGTTGATGCACCGCTGGCTCCCGGGGCCGCCGACCTGCGCATCGCGGCCGGCACCGCCGATGCCAGCGCCGGTCCTGCGATGAGCGCCGAGCAGGCGCGGCGCGCGCTTCGCAACGGCATGGCGCTGGTCGAGCGGCTGCCCGGCAACGCGCTGCTGCTGGGCGAGATGGGCATCGCCAACACCTCGTCGGCCAGCCTGCTGATGCAGCGGCTGACCGGCCTGCCGCTGGCCGATTGCGTGGGCCGCGGCACGGGGTTGGACGATGCCGGCCTGGCGCGCAAGCTCGCCATCCTGGGCGAAGCGCTTGCCGCGAATGTGTCGGCCTGCACGCCGCTGGAGATCGCCGCGGCGCTGGGCGGCTTCGAGATCGTGACGATGGCGGGCAGCGTCATCGGCGCCGCGGCGCAGCGGCGCGTCATCGTCGTGGACGGCTTCATCACGACGGCCGCCGTCGCGCTGGCCGAGGCGCTGCGGCCGGGCGTGCTGGCGGCCTGCGTGTTCGCGCATCGCTCGGCCGAGGGGCCTCATGAACGCTGGCTGCAGCGCCTCGGCGCGCGACCGTTGCTGGACCTGGACCTGCGCCTGGGCGAGGGCAGCGGTGCCGCTCTGGCCTGGCCGTTGCTGCCCTCCGCCTGCGCGCTGCTGGCCGACATGGCCAGCTTCGACAGCGCCGGCGTCAGCAACCGGGACTAGGGCGGCCGTGCGCCTGTTCCTCGTCGCGCTGCAGTTCTTGACGCGGCTGCCGGTCCGTCTGAGGAGCTTCGAGCCCGCCTGGCTGAATGACTGCGTGCGCCACTTCCCGTTGGTCGGTGCGTTGGTGGGCGCGGTGGGGGCCGCCGTGCTGGTGGGCGCGGCACAGCTATGGCCGGCCTGGATCGCGGCCGTGCTGGTGCTGGCAGCAAGCATCGCGCTGACCGGCGGTTTCCACGAGGACGGCCTGGCCGACACCTTCGACGCGCTGGGCGGCACGGTGCCGCGCGAAAAGGCGCTGGCCATCATGAAGGACTCGCGCATCGGCAGCTATGGGGCGCTGGCGCTC
>CAMLKW010000215.1 GCA_946480605.1 uncultured Roseateles sp.
CAGGTCGGCATCATCAACCCCAGCGAGATGAGCCCGGCGGCCAGCATCGAGATGGCCATCTGGGCCGCGGTCGGCGGCCGCGGCACGCTGATCGGCCCGGTGCTGGGTGCCTTCTTCGTCAACGGCACCAAGTCGGTCTTCACCGTCTGGTGGCCCGAGGGCTGGCTGTATGTGCTGGGCGCACTGTTCATCGCGGTGACGCTGTTCCTGCCGGCCGGTCTGGTCGGCCTCGTGAAGAGGTTCAAGAAATGACGCCGGAGCTTCTCGAAGCAGGCAGTGAGGCGCGTTCGCGCGCGCTGACCCGCATCGCCACGTCGGGCGAGCCCGTGTTCAACCAGGGCGTGGCGCTATACGTCGAAGACCTCAAGGTCGCCTTCGACGGCTTCCAGGCGCTGGGCGGGCTGTCGTTCACCATCGGCGTCGGCGAACTGCGTTGCGTCATCGGCCCCAACGGCGCCGGCAAGACGACGACGATGGACTGCATCACCGGCAAGACCCGGCCCGACAGCGGCCGGGTCTACTTCGGCAGCAACCTCGACCTGCGCCAGATGAACGAGCAGCAGATCGCCCGCGCAGGCATAGGCCGCAAGTTCCAGAAGCCCACCGTGTTCGAGGCACTGACCGTCACCGAGAACCTGGAACTGGCGCTGGCCGGCGACCGCCGTGCGCGATTTGCGATGCGGGCCAGTCTCAGAGGCGAGCAGCGCGACCGCCTCGGCGAACTGCTGAAGACGGTTCACCTCGCCGACGAGCAGGACCGCGTGGCCGGCCTGCTGAGCCACGGCCAGAAGCAGTGGCTGGAGATCGGCATGCTGTTGGCGCAGGACCCCAAGCTGCTGCTGCTGGACGAACCGGTCGCCGGCATGACAGACGAGGAGACCGAGCGCACGGCCGAGCTGTTCCTGAGCCTCGAAGGCAAGCACTCGCTGGTCGTCGTGGAGCACGACATGAGCTTCGTCGCCACGCTGGCCGGCGCGCATCGCACGGTCACGGTTCTGCACGAAGGCAAGACCTTGGCCGAGGGCACGATGGCAACCGTTCAAGCGGACGAGAAAGTGATCGAGGTGTACCTTGGCCGATGACCTGCTAACCGTCCAGGACCTGCACAAGCACTACGGCGGTTCGCACATCCTGCGTGGCTTGAGCTTCGAACTGAAGCCCGGCGAGATCACCGTCGTCATGGGCCGCAACGGTGTCGGCAAGACCACGCTGCTGAAGAGCCTGATGGGCGTCGTGCCCGTCACGTCCGGCACCATCACGCTGGCTGGCGAGAACATCAACAAGCTGAAGACCCACCAGCGCGTGCGCGCCGGCTTGGGCTATGTCCCTCAAGGCCGCGAGATCTTCGGCCGGTTGACGGTGATGGAGAACCTGCAGATGGGCCTGTCCAGCCAGCCGGCCGGCACGCCGCTGCCCAAGGAGCTGTTCGAGCTGTTCCCGGTGCTGGACAAGATGCGCGGCCGGCGTGGCGGCGACCTCTCCGGCGGCCAGCAGCAGCAGCTCGCCATCGCCCGCGCGCTGGCGTCGGGGCCCAAGGTGCTGCTGCTGGACGAACCCACCGAAGGCATCCAGCCCAACGTCATCCAGGACATCGGCCGCGTCATCAAGCACCTGGCCCACGACAAGGGCCTGTGCGTGGTGCTGGTGGAGCAGTACTACGACTTCTGCGAGGAACTGGCCGACCAGTACCTGCTGATGCAGCGGGGCGAGATCGTCATGCGCGGGCGGGGGGCGAACATGAAGGCGGATGGGGTGAAGGAGCGGCTGGCGATCTGAAGGTGAGATGGGGGCAAGCGACGCGCTTGCTGCCTCCAGCTCAGGCCTCCAGCCACAACACGGCAAACCACCCGTTCTCATCCGTCCAGACTTTCCCCGGTTTGAACCCAGCGCGCTGAGCCATGGCCTGGAAGCCGCTCACCGTGTACTTGTGCGAGTGCTCGGTGTGCAGGGTCTCGCCCTCGTGGAAGGCGTAGGTTGCGCAGCCCAGCCGCAGGTCCAGTGCCTGCGTCGCCCGCAGGTGCATCTCGATGCGGCGGTAGGCCGGGTTGTAGAACGCCAGATGCTCGAAGCCGTCCACCGGGAAGTCGGCGCCCAGTTCCCGGCGCGCGCGGTCCAGCACGTTCAGGTTGAAGGCAGCCGTCACGCCGGCCGCGTCGTTGTAGGCCGCGTGCAGCGTGTCGTGATTCTTCACGAGATCGATGCCGATCAGCAGTCCGCCGCCCTTCAACTCGGCCGCCGCCAGGCGCAGGAAGGCGTCGGCCTCGGCGGGCGTGAAGTTGCCGATGCTGGAGCCGGGGAAGAAGCCCACGCGGCGGCTGCCTGCAGGGCAGGGAGGCAGCGTGTGAGGCCGCGTGAAGTCGACCACCAGCGGCTGGATGGCCAGGCCCGGGTAGTCGCCCGCCAGGCCGTCGCAGGCGGCCAGCAGGTGCGGGCCGGAGATGTCCACCGGCACGAACTGCACCGCATCGCGCGGCATCGCGTCCAGCAGCAGCCGCACCTTGCGCAGCGCACCGGCGCCGTATTCAACCAGCTGCACCTGCGGGCCGAACTGAGCCGCCATGTCGGCGGCATGCGCCTGCAGCAGCGAACGTTCGGTGCGCGTGGGGTAGTACTCGGGCAGCTCGCAGATCTGCTCGAACAGGCGTGAGCCGGCCTCGTCATAGAAGTACTTGGGCGAGATGGCCTTGGGCGTGCGGGCCAGCGCCGCATGCAGGTCGGCCGCGAACTGCTCGTTCTCGGCCCAGGCGCGGGGCTGGCGCCATTCGATAGCGGGTTTCATCGTGCAAGCCTCAATCCACTGAACTGCCAGCGCGCCGCCGGCGGGAAGAAATTGCGGTAGCTCGGCCGCGCATGGCCGGGCGGCGTCGCGAGGCTGCCGCCGCGCAGCACCTGCTGGCCCACCATGAACTTGCCGTTGTATTCACCCACCGCACCGGCCGCCGGCTTGAAGCCGGGGTAGGGCGCGTAGCTGGAGCGCGTCCATTGCCAGGCCTGATCGGCCGCCTGGGAGAAGCCCGGCAAGCCGCATGCCGCCTCCCACTCGAACTCGGTGGGCAGCCGCGCGCCGGCCCATTCGGCAAAGGCGCAGGCCTCGTAGAAGCTCAATTGCATGACGGGCGCCTGCGGGTCCAGGGGCTGCGCGCCGTGCAGGCCGAACACGCGGCCGTCGTCCAGCCAGTAGGCCGGACGCTGCCAGCCCTGCGCCTGCACGCTGGCCCAGCCGTCGGACAGCCACAGCAGCGGCTCGCGGTAGCCGCCCGAGGCGATGAAGTCGGCGTACTCGCCGCAGGTCACCAGCCGGCTGCTGATCTCGAACGGCGCCAGCAACATCGGATGGCGCGGCCCCTCGTTGTCGAACGCGAAGTCGTCGCCCTCATGGCCGATGTGGACGATGCCGCCGGGATGCCTCAGCCAGGCCTCGGCTGGCGCGGTTGCCTGCTGCGCAGGAGCGGCGTCATAGGCCGGCAGCAGCGGATTGCAGGAGAAGGCATGCAGGATGTCGGTCAGCAGCAGCTCCTGGTGCTGCTGTTCGTGGTGGCAGCCCAGCTCGACGAGCGCCTGCGCTTCGGGTGACGCAAGGGGCAGCAGGTCGGCCAGCGCCGCGTCCACGTGCTGGCGGTAGGCCTTGACCTCGGTCAGCGAAGGCCGGCTGAGCAGCCCGCGCTGGGGGCGAGCGTGGCGCGGGCCCAGGCTTTCGTAGTAGGAGTTGAACAGCCGCGGCCAGCGCTCGTCGAAGACGCAGTAGTCAGGCAGATAGGGCGTCAGCACCAGGGTTTCGAAGAACCACGTGGTGTGCGCCAGGTGCCATTTGGCCGGACTGGCGTCGGGCATGGACTGCAGCTGCGCGTCCTCGTCGGACAGCGGCGCGGCCAGGGCCAGCGAGCGGGCTCGCGTGGTGCGCAGGAGTTCGTTCAACATGGTTGGCAACCCTAGCGCGGTCTGTTGCCAACGGTATGTCAGTGCGGTTGCCCCGGGTGCGCCGCGGGGCCTGCTTCATGTCAACCTAGGGATGCTCCGTGAAGCGGCCCGCCGTGAGCTTGATGGCCAATGCCGTCAGCAGGCCCAGCGCGATGCCCAGGCCGTCGGCGACGACGTCATGCCAGTCGGCCTCGCGCGGTGGCAGGAAGCTCTGTGCGGCTTCGATGCCCACGCCATAGGCCAGCAGCGCCAGCACCAGCCAGCCCCAGCGCCGTGGCTGCGGCCACTGCGCCCAGACGCTGGCAAAGGCCAGGCTGCCGAACGCGAACAGGTGGTTGGCCTTGTCCCAGCCGGTGTCCATGGTCTCGGGCGGCACGGGGGACAGGGCCAGCCAGGTGATGGCGATGAGCAGGGCGAGCAGCAGGGCTCGCCACAGCGGGCGCCTCTCGGGGGCGGTGCACAGCAGCAACAAGTGGGACATGGCGGGTCGCATTGTGGCCGGGCCTCCCGTACATTGCCCGCATCCATACCTGTGCGGGGAGAGAACAAGATGGCATCCATCCAGGCTTGGTCCATGGTCGGCAGCCTGCTGCTGGGTGTGCTGCTGGGGGGCGGCGTGGTGCTGGCCTGGCTGTCGCGGCGCATGAAACTGGTGCAGCAGCGCCTGGAGCATGTGGAGCACACGCGCCAGCAAGGCGCGCAGCAGCTGACGCAGGCGCGCAAGCAGATCGAGCAGTTGCAGAAGGACTGCCACGAGCTGCGGCTGGCGGTGCGGCCCGCGGCGCGACCCGCGCCCGCGCCGGTCGTGCCGGAAGACCCGGCCGAGGCCGTGCGCCGCCACGCCGAGGCTCTGCTGAACCCGGCCGCGCGCCCCGACCCCACGGCGCAGGCTTTCAAGGACACGGTGGTGCTCAAGCGCGGCGAGTGAGCCGGCACGTCTTGTCACTGCCGGGACAAGACCGCGCGACGCGCGCTGCCTAGAATCGAACGATCGTTCTATTTCTGGGCCGGCCGCAGGAGACGCGGTGGGCCCGCCAACCCGAGGTCGTGCCCATGACAGCCCATTACGAAGCCCGCGGCCCCGTTGCCGTGATCACGCTCGACAACCCGCCGGTCAACGGCCTGGGATTTGCCACCCGAGCTGCATGCGCAGCCGGCGTCGAGCGCGCTGAAGCCGATCCGGCCATCACTGCGGTCGTCATCACCGGCGCCGGCAAGGCCTTCTCGGGCGGTGCGGACATCAAGGAGTTCGGCAGCCCGAAGGCGCTGGCCGAGCCCAACCTGCTGAGCCTCATCGGCGTCGTCGAGAACTGCAGCAAGCCCGTCGTCGCGGCCATCCATAGCGTGTGCATGGGCGGCGGCCTGGAGCTGGCGCTGGGCTGCCATTACCGTGTCGCGCAGAGCGGCACCAAGGTCGCGCTGCCGGAAGTGAAGCTGGGCCTGCTGCCCGGCGCTGGCGGCACGCAGCGACTGCCGCGCGCGCTGGGCGTGGAGCCCGCGCTGAACATGATCGTCAGCGGCGAGCCGGTGGAAGCGCAGATGCTGGCCATGGTCCCGGGCCAGAAGCTGTTCGACAAGATCGTGGATGCCGACGTGGTGGCGGCCGCCGTCGCGTTCGCCGAGGAGGTGTCGGAGAAGCGTCCGCTGCCCAAGGTGCGTGAGCTGAAGGCCCGCCACCCGAATGCCGAGGCCTACTTCCAGTTCGCCCGCAACATGGTGGGCGGCATGAGCAAGAACTTCCCGGCGCCGCTGCGCTGCCTGGAGGCCGTGGCCGGTGCGGTCAAGCTGGGCTTCGACGACGGCATGCGCGCCGAGCGCGAGGGCTTCGCGGCGCTGATGCTGACGCCCGAATCCAAGGCGCTGCGCCACCTGTTCTTCGCCGAGCGCGTGGCCAGCAAGATCAGCGACATGCCCGAGGACACGCCGCTGCGCAGCATCGCCAAGGTCGGTGTCATCGGCGCCGGCACCATGGGTGGCGGCATCTCGATGAACTTCCTGAACGCAGGCATCCCGGTCACCATCCTGGAGACCAAGCAGGAAGCGCTGGACCGCGGCGTCGCCACCATCAAGAAGAACTACGAAGCCCAGGTCAAGAAGGGCAAGCTGAAGGAAGACAAGTACGCCCAGCGCATGGCGCTGTTGAGCACCACGCTGAGCTACGACGACCTGAAGGACTGCGACCTCATCATCGAAGCGGTGTTCGAGGAGATCGGCGTCAAGGAAGCCGTTTTCAAACAGTTGGACGCCATCGCCAAGCCCGGCGCCATCCTGGCCTCCAACACGTCCACCCTGGACGTTGACAAGATCGCCTCGTTCACCAAGCGCCCGCAGGACGTGGTGGGCATGCACTTCTTCAGCCCGGCCAACGTGATGAAGCTGCTGGAAGTGGTGCGCGGCGAAAAGACCGCCAAGGACGTGCTCGCCACGGTGATGCAGATCGCCAAGAAGATCAGGAAGACCGCGGTGGTCTCGGGCGTGTGCGACGGCTTCATCGGCAACCGCATGATCGAGCAGTACAGCCGCCAGGCCGGCTTCCTGCTGGATGAAGGCTGCAGCCCGCAGCAGGTCGACAAGGCCGTCGAGAAGTTCGGCTTCGCGATGGGCCCGTTCCGCATGGGCGACCTGGCCGGCAACGACATCGGCTGGGCGATCCGCAAGCGCCGCTACACCGAGAAGCCCGACATGAAGTACAGCAAGACCGCCGACCTGCTGTGCGAGAAGGGCCGCTTCGGCCAGAAGGTGGGCAAGGGCTGGTACGACTACGTCGAAGGCAAGCGCGACGCCATCCCGAACGCCGAGGTGGTGCAGATGATCGAAGAGCACCGCAAGGCCCTGGGCATCACGCCGCGCAAGATATCCGACGAAGAGATCGTGCAGCGCCTGGTGTTCTCGCTGGTGAACGAAGCCGCGCACATCCTGGAAGAAGGCATCGCCAACAAGGCCAGCGACATCGACGTGGTCTACATCTTCGGCTACGGCTTCCCGGTGCACCGCGGCGGCCCGCTGAAGTACGCGGACGAGGTGGGCCTGTTCAACGTGGCCCAGGCCATGAAGCGCTTCCAGAAGAACCCGCTCGACGATGCCAAGTTCTGGGAACCGGCTCCCTTGATCCAGCGGCTCGTCGCTGAGGGAAAGAATTTCAACGGCTGATGCCCCGCACCGAATCAGGAGAAATCACATGAGCAACGCCGTCATCGTTTCCACCGCCCGCACGCCGCTCACCAAGAGCTGGAAGGGCGCCTTCAACATGACGCACGGCGCCACGCTGGGCGGGCACGCGGTGCAGCATGCGGTGCAGCGCGCGGGCATCGACCCCGGCGCGGTGGAAGACGTGCTGATGGGCTGCGCCAACCCCGAGGGCGCCACCGGCATGAACATCGCGCGCCAGATCGCGCTGCGCGCCGGGCTGCCCATCACCGTCAGCGGCGTCACCATCAACCGCTTCTGCTCCAGCGGCCTGCAGACCATCGCGATGGCCGCGCAGCGCATCA
>CAMLKW010000216.1 GCA_946480605.1 uncultured Roseateles sp.
GTGTCGATGCGGCCGGAGATCAGCCGGCCCGGGTGGGTGATGTGGGGGTCGCTGAGCTGGACCAGCAGGTAGGGCGTGGCGTCCATGCATGCCACTCTACGCGTGCATCAGCGCACGGCTGTTGGCCGCGGGAGGGGAAAACTCACTTCCGCATCAGGGGGAGCGCTTGCCGTCTGCCCAAGCAGGGCAAGCTCATTTCCTCATCAAGGTACCTTTGCCGTCAGCGAAGCTGGGCAAACTCACTTTCTCATCAAGGTACTTTTGCCGTCAGCGAAGCTGGGCAAACTCACTTTCTCATCAAGGTACTTTTGCCAAAAAGGCTTTCGATCAGGTCCACCGCCACCAGCGCCGTCTGGTTGCGCACGTCCAGCGCCGGGTTCAGCTCCATGATGTCCAGCGACGCCATGCGGCCGGTGTCGTGGATCATCTCCATGCACAGATGGGCTTCGCGGTAGGTGGGGCCACCGCCCACGGTGGTGCCGACGCCGGGCGCCATCACGGGGTCGAGGAAATCCACGTCGAAGCTGACATGCAGGTGGGTGTTGTCGTCCAGCGTCGCGAGCGCCAGCTCCATCGTGTGGCGCATGCCCATCTCGTCGATGAAGCGCATGTCGAACACTTCAAGGTCGTGCTCGTGCACGAAGGCGCGCTCGCCCTCGTCGACGCTGCGGATGCCGATCTGGCGCACCCACTTCGGGCTGATGGCCGGCACGTGGCCGCCGATCTCGATCAGCTGCTTGGGGCCGAAGCCGCACAGGCAGGCCGCCGGCATGCCGTGGATGTTGCCGCTGGGGGTCAGCTCGCTGGTGTTGAAGTCGGCGTGCGCGTCCAGCCACAGCACGCGCAGCTTCTTGCCGATGTCGCGGCAGTGGTGGGCCACGGCGGCGATGGAGCCCAGGCCCAGGCAGTGGTCGCCGCCCAGCAGCATGGGCATGCGGCCGGTCTTCAGCTCGGCGTAGACGGCGTCGTGCACGGCCTGGTTCCAGGCCACCACCTCGTCCAGGTGGCGGTAGCCGTCCACCGGCGGCTGCCAGGGATTGGACGGGCCCATCAGGTTGCCGCGGTCCAGCACGTCCACGCCGCGTGCGCGCAGCGCCTCGGCCAGGCCGGCCACGCGGATGGCCTCGGGGCCCATGCTGGCGCCGCGGGCGCCGGCGCCAATGTCGGTGGGCGCGCCGATCAGGGAGACGTTTCGAAGCTTGGTCATGGCTTGGCGAGTTCAGGTTGGGCCTGCAGCACTTCCCAGGCCTCCTCGGCCGTCTCGACGTAGTGGAAGAGTTTCTCGTCGCCGGGGCTGATCATGCCGGTCTCGAGCAGCAGGTCGATGTTGAGGAGCCGGGTCCAGAAATCGCGCCCGAACAGCAGGATGGGGCGCGGCCGGCTCTTCCTGGTCTGGATCAGTGTCAGCGTCTCGAACAGCTCGTCCAGCGTGCCGAAGCCGCCGGGGAAGCACACCAGCGCGATGGCACGCATCAGGAAGTGCATCTTGCGCAGGCCGAAGTAGTGGAAGCGGAAGCACAGCTCCGGCGTGATGTAGGGGTTGGGGTACTGCTCGTGCGGCAGCACGATGTTCAGCCCCACGCTCTTGCCGCCCACTTCGTAGGCGCCTCGGTTGCCCGCTTCCATGATGCCGGGGCCGCCGCCGGTGGCGATGACCACGGGCTGTGCATGGCTGGCGCAGCTGCTGGTGGCGATCTGCGCGAAGCGGCGCGCCTCCTCGTAGTAGCGGCTCATCGCGAGCTTGCTGCGGGCTTGGGCGGTGGCGGCTTCGTCGCCGCTCTGCTCGGCGGCGGCCAGCAGCGCCTTGGCGGACTCTTCCGGCAGGATGCGCGCGCTGCCGAAGATGACGATGGTGGATTTCACGCCCTGCTCGTCCTGCAGCAGCTCGGGCTTCAGCAGCTCCAGCTGCATGCGGATGGCGCGCATGTCCTGGCGCAGCAGGAACTGGTCGTCGGTGAAGGCCAACTGGTAGGCGCTGCCGGGCCCGTCGTAGTCGGGGTGGGGCTGCAGGGCGCGGGACTCCTCCTTGGCGGTGGGGAAGTTGCGCGTGGGGGCTTCGGTGGGCTTCATCGACGGAGAAAGATTGTGGGCGGGTGTTTGCCGGATTTTCTGCCCCAATCCCGGGGCTCAACCGGATTTCATGCGCCGCAGACGGAGCAGGCCGCGTCGCGCTGCATGGCGATCTCGCTCCACTGCATGCGCCGGCCGTCCAGCATCAGCAGCCGGCCCGCGAGGGGCTCGCCGATGCCGGCCAGCAGCTTCAGCGCCTCGGCCGCCTGCATGCTGCCGACGATGCCCACCAGCGGCGCGAACACGCCCATGGTGGAACAGGCCACGTCCTCGAAGCCGGACTCGGGCGGGAACAGGCAGGCGTAGCAGGGCTGCGCTCGCGAGCGGCTGTCGTAGACGCTGATCTGGCCATCGAAGCCGATGGCCGCGCCGGAGACCAGTGGCTTGCCGTGACGCACGCAGGCGGCGTTGACGAGGTGGCGGGTCGCGAAGTTGTCGCTGCAGTCGATGACCACGTCCACCCGCGGCACTTCCCCGTCCAGCAGCGCGGCGTCGGCCTTGACGGCCAGCGCGCGCACCTGCACATGGGGGTTCAGCGCGGCCATGCGCGCGGCGGCGGATTCGACCTTGGGCCGGTCCAGGCTGGCCATGTCGTGCGCGATCTGGCGCTGCAGGTTGGTCAGCGACACGTGGTCGTGGTCCATCAGCGTGATGCGGCCCACGCCGGCCGACGCCAGGTACAGCGCCACCGGCGAGCCCAGGCCGCCCGCGCCGATGACCAGCGCGCTGGCGTCCAGCAGGCGCTGCTGGCCCTCGATGCCGATCTCGTCGAGCAGCAGGTGGCGGGAGTAGCGCAGCAGGTCGTCGTCGGTCATGGGAGGCAGGATAGCGCCGCCGGTCAGAATCGCCGCTTCGCTGCACTCCCACGATCATGCGCATCAGCACCCTGGCCTCCCTCACCGGCGCCTCGCAGAAGGCGCTGCGCCACTACGAGTCGCTGGGCCTGCTCGGCGAGGTGCCGCGGCAGGGGCGCTACCGCGTCTACACGCCGGCCCATGTGGAGCTGGTCGTGTTGATCCGGCGCGCGCAGCAGTTCGGCTTTGCGCTGGCCGAGCTGCATGGTGCGCGTGATGGCCGCCGCGGCCTGGACTGGGGCCGCGTGCTGCAGCTGGTGCAGCGCAAGCAGGCCTTGCTGCAGGCCGAGCAGGCGCGCGTGGCCCTGCAGCTGGACGAGTTGGCCGGCATCGTGCGGGAGCTGTCGCAGTGCCCGCAGACGGCGGCGCCGGCCGACTGCCTGGTGCCGGGGCGTGGCCAAGGGGCTTGACTCTGCCCCTGAGGGCAGACGGACAGTGGCGACGACTCCACTTTTCGACCCCCACGATGAACGACAAAACGATGCTGGTGGTGCTGGGCCACCCACGCGGCGACAGCCTGTGCGGCGCGCTGGCCGAGGCCTATGCCGAGGGCGCCCGCGAGATCGGTCTTTCGGTGCAGCTGCTGCGCCTGGGCGAGCTGCAGTTCGACCCGGTGCTGCGCACGGTCAGGGCCGGCGACCAACCGCTGGAGCCCGCGCTGGTGGCCGCCCAGGCCGCGCTGGCCGGCGCCCGCCACGTGGCCTTTGCCTACCCGGTGTGGTGGGGCACGATGCCGGCGCTGTTGAAGGGCTTCCTGGACCGCGTACTGGTGTCCGGCTTTGCCTACCGCTATCGCCAGGACTCGCCGTGGTGGGACCGGCTGCTGGCCGGCCGCTCGGCCGAGCTGCTGGTGACCATGGACGCGCCGCCCTGGTACTACCGCTGGTTCGACCGCATGCCGGGCCACTGGCAGATGCGCCGCACGGTGCTGGAGTTCTGCGGCATACGCCCCGTGCGCATCGCCAGCTACGGCGCGGTGCGTGGCGCGCCGCCGCAGCGCGTGGCGCGCTGGCTGGACGATGCGCGCCAGCGAGGCCGCAACGCGGCGCTGCGGCTGCTGGGCTGACGGCACCCAAGCCCGCGCCGCGGCAGGGTCTTGCGCCGCGCCGCGACACTGGCGGGCCATGCAATCCTCACCCCACCCGCTCGGCCCCGCGCTGACCCTGCTGCTCGCCACGGCCACCGGCCTGGCGGTGGCGTCCCTCTATTACGTGCAACCCCTGCTGGGCCTGCTGTCGACGCAGTTCGGCGTCGGCAGCGCAGCCATCGGCCTGCTGCCCACGCTGACGCAGCTGGGCTACGGCGTCGCCATCCTTCTGCTGTCGCCGCTGGGCGACCGCTACGACCGCCGCCGCATCATCGTCGTCAAGACCGCGGCGCTGGTGGCGGCGCTGGCGTTCACGGCGGCAGCGCCCAGCTTCGCGGTGCTGTGCCTGGCCAGCATCGCCATCGGGCTGGCGGCCACGCTGGCGCAAGACTTGGTGCCCGCCGCGGCCACCCTGGCACCCGAGGCGCAGCGCGGCAAGCGCGTGGGCCAGGTCATGACGGGGCTGCTGCTGGGCATCCTGCTGTCGCGCGTGGCGGCCGGCGCCGTCGCAGCGGTGGCCGGCTGGCGGGCCGTGTACGCCGGCGCGGCGCTGGCCGTTGCGCTGCTGATTCCGCTGCTGTGGCGCGGTCTGCCGCGCTTCCAGCCGGCCACGCAGGCGGGCTATGGCGAGCTGCTGCTGTCCATGGCCCGGCTGTGGAGGACGCATGCGCCGCTGCGCCGCGCGGCGCTGGCGCAGGGGCTGCTGAGCCTGGCCTTCAGCGCGTTCTGGTCCACGCTGGCGCTGGTGCTGGCGGGCCCCGAGTTTGGCCAGGGCAGCGCGGTGGCCGGCGCGTTCGGGCTGGCCGGCGCGGCGGGTGCGCTGGTGGCGCCACTGGCCGGCGGGCTGGCCGACCGGCGCGGCCCGCAGGCCGTCATCCGCACGGGCGCGCTGCTGGTGTTCGCCGCGTTCGCGGCGCAGGCTCTGGCGCCGGCCTCGCTGTGGCTGCTGGTGGCCGTGGCCGTCTTGTTCGACCTGGGCGTACAGGCGGCGCTGGTGTCGCACCAGAGCGTGGTCTACAGCCTGGACCCGGCCTCGCGCAGCCGGCTGAATGCGGTGCTGGTCAGCGTGATGTTCGCCGGCATGGCGGCGGGCGCGGCACTGGGCTCGGCGCTGCTGGCCGCGTTCGGCTGGCGCGCGGTGCCGGCGTTGGGCACCGCGGCGGCACTCGGGGCTTTGGCTATCGCGCGCAGGCGCTGACGCAGGCGACACCCCCAAAAAAAGCGGGCCTCTTGCGAGGCCCCTTGTGCTTGAAAGTAAGTCAGGTATTTGTCGTTATGGAGTCGAGGTCGTCTTGACCTCGGCTTTCTGTTCCAGCGGCGCCTTGGATGCAATGACCGGCTGGCCCTTGAGCTTGTTCAGCGCCTGCACCAGCGGGAAGTCCTCGGCCGAGCCGAACTCCGGCAGCGGCTTGGGCGGCTCGTTGCGCTTGGCGTACTCGGCCTCCAGCTTCTGGCGGGCTTCGTCGCGGGCTTTCTGGCGAGCCTCGTTGTCCTCGGGGCCGTTGGCCAGGTGCTTCTCCAGGTCGGCTTCGCGCATGCGCAGCGCGGCGAAGACGTTGCCCTCGGCGGTCTCGTCCAGCAGCACGTCGGGCGTGATGCCCTTGGCCTGGATGGAGCGGCCGGCCGGCGTGTAGTAGCGCGCGGTGGTGATCTTCAGCGCCGTTTCCGGGCCCAGCTGGCGCACGGTCTGCACCGAGCCCTTGCCGAAGGTCTGGGCGCCCATGATGGTGGCGCGCTTGTGGTCCTGCAGCGCGCCGGCCACGATCTCGCTGGCGCTGGCCGAGCCCTCGTTGACCAGCACCACCAGCGGCACGGTCTTCAGGGCTGCGGGCAGGCGCTTGATGGGGTCGTCGTTGCCGCGGCGGCGGTAGTCTTCCGGCGAGGCCTTGTAGCTGAACTTGGACTCGGCGATCTGGCCGTTGGTGGACACCACCTCGACGTCGCGCGGCAGGAAGGCGGCCGACACGGCGATGGACGCGTCCAGCAGGCCGCCCGGGTCGTTGCGCAGGTCCAGCACCAGACCCTTGAGGTGGGGCTCCTGCTTGTAGATCTCTTCGAGCTTCTTCGCGAAGTCGTCGACGGTGCGGTCCTGGAACTGGCTGATGCGCAGCCAGGCGTAGCCGGGCTCCACGACCTTGGCGCGCACGCTCTGCACCTTGATCTCTTCCCGCGTGATGGTCACGGGGAAGGTGCGGTTCTCGGCCTTGCGGTAGATGGTCAGGCTGACCTTGGTGGCCGGATCGCCGCGCATCTTCTTGACGGCCTGGTCGATGGACAGGCCGCGCACGGCGGTGTCGTCGATGCGGCTGATGAGGTCGCCGCTCTTCAGGCCGGCGCGGAAGGCGGGCGAGCCTTCGATGGGCGAGACGATCTTGACCAGGCCGTCTTCCATGCCGATCTCTATGCCCACGCCGACGAACTTGCCGGACGTGCCTTCGCGGAATTCCTTGAAGGTCTTCTTGTCGAAGAACTGGGAGTGCGGGTCCAGCCCGGACACCATGCCGGAGATGGCGTCGTTGATGAGCTTCTTCTCGTCGACGGCCTCGACGTACTCGGCCTTGACCAGCCCGAAGACCGCAGCCAGCTGCTGCATTTCTTCCAACGGCAGCGGCGACAGGCTGCTGCGGGCGTTGGCCTGCAATTGCATCGTGGTGAGCGCACCCGCGACGGCCCCGAGGGCGACCCAACCGGCGACTTTGAATTTGGAGCTCATGAGCCGAGTCCTGTGATCAACGTGATCCTGTCGAAACCGCTTGACAGGTGAGGCCCAGTGTAGCCGTCCCCCCCAATTTGCCGGATCGGTTTACCCGACAGAAACCCTTCAATTTCCCGCAGCAGTGATGGATTGCGCGGCCGTGGCGGGTGGCGCCGGTGCCGAAAGTCAGGGGCGGTGGCGGCCGGCTCAACACCTCAGCGTGCGTCCCGACAGTGCACAGCTGGCCAGCGGCTGGCCCAGCGTGTTGAAGGCCTGGATCTGCCAGCCCTGGGGCGTGGCGGTCAGCAGTGTCAGGCCGAACTCGGTGTGGCTGTGGAAGCTCTCCAGCCGCACGCCGGGCAGGGGCTCGGTTCTCAGCGCGGCGCGCGCGTCGATGGGGCCGTGAGCGGCCGAGCCGCCGTTGCCGATGACCAGACTGGCGGGATGGTTGCTCGCAAAGCCCAGCAACTGATGGGTGTGCAGGTGGCCGTGCAGGCTGGCCTGCACGGCGGGCGGCAGCAGCCGGTGGCCGAAAGCGTCCTGCAGCAGCGCCGTGAGGCCGGAGCTCACCGGGTCGGGGCGGCCGCTCAGGCTGGGGCCGAAGGCCAGGCTGGGGTGGTGGCTGAGGAACAGGCTCTGCGCCCGTTCGCC
>CAMLKW010000217.1 GCA_946480605.1 uncultured Roseateles sp.
CCTACCTGCCGGTGTCGGGCTTTCCGGAGCTGAAGCTGCTGCAGGACCACTGGCAGGACATCCGCGCCGAGGCCTTCAAGCTGGCCGACGCCGGCGAGATCAAGAAGAGCGACAAGTACAACGACGCCGGTTTCAACAGCTTCTTCAAGACCGGCTGGACGCGCTTCCACCTGAAGTGGTACGACGACGCGCATGCTTCGGCGAAGGAGTTGTGCCCGGTGACAACCGGCCTGCTGCAGCGCATCCCGACCGTGAAGGCCGCGATGTTCGCCGCGCTGCCGCCCGGCGGCCGCCTGGTCACGCACCGCGACCCGTTCGCCGGCTCGGTGCGCTACCACCTCGGGCTGGTGACGCCCAATGCCGACAGCTGCTACATCTCGGTGGACGGCGAACGCTACTCCTGGCGCGATGGCGAGGGCGTCATCTTCGACGAGACCTACCTCCACTACGCCGAGAACCAGTCGAACACGATGCGCATCATCCTGTTCTGCGACGTCGAGCGGCCTCTGAACAACCCGGTGGCGCGCTGGTTCAACCACTTCATCAGCAACACGCTGATCCGTGCCGCATCGGCCCCCAACTCCGAAACCGACCGCACAGGCGGCATCAACCGGCTGTTCGCCTACGTGCAGCAGGTGCGCCTGTTCGGCAAGCGCATCAAGGCGAAGAGCCGGTTCGCCTACTACGCGATCCAGTGGGTCGTCTTCGGCGGGCTGATCGTCTGGTGGCTCTGGCCCTGACGCAGACGTGACAACCGGAAGGCAAGCCTTCCTTCGTTAGCATCGAAGGTTTTGGTCACCCCAACACCTTCTCCATGTCCCGTCGTCTGACCGCCGCCCCCGCCCTGCTGCTGACCGCCGCCCTGGCCGCCAACGCCCAGGAAGCTCCCAAGCCTGCGCCCTGGAACGTCAACGCGCCGCCGGGCACGCCCAAGACGGCGACCATCGACGTGAAGACCGGCACGTGGATGAGCGTGGACGTCAGCCCCGACGGCAAGACTGTTCTGTTCGACCTGCTGGGCGACCTCTACACGCTGCCCATCGCCGGCGGCGAGGCCAAGGCGCTGACCCACTCCATCGCCTGGGAGCAGCAGGCGCGCTTCTCACCCGACGGCAAGCAGATCGCCTTCCTCAGCGACGCCGGCGGCGGCGACAACGTATGGGTCATGAACGTGGACGGCAGCGGCGCCCGTGCGGTCACGAAGGAAGACTTCCGGCTGCTGAACAACCCGGTCTGGCACCCCAGCGGCAAGTACCTGCTGGCCCGCAAGCACTACACCGGCACGCGCAGTGCCGGCTCGGGCGAGATCTGGCTGTTCCACGTCGACGGCGACGCCGCCAAGAACAAGGGCCTGCAACTCAACGAGAAGCCCAACTGGCAGAAGGACCTGGGCGAGCCGGCCATGTCGCCGGATGGCAAGTACCTGTACTACTCGCAGGACACGACGGCCGGCCGCGTCTTCGAGTACAACAAAGACAGCAACGGCGAGATCTACAAGATCTTCCGCCAGGACTTGTCGGACGGCTCGGTCGAGCCCTTCGTGCAAGGCCCTGGCGGCGCGGTGCGGCCCACGCCCTCGCCCGACGGCAAGTACCTGGCCTTCGTGCGCCGCGTGCGAAACCAGAGCACGCTGTTCCTGAAGGACCTTGCCACGGGCGTGGAGCGGCCCGCCTGGAGCGGGCTGTCGCGCGACCTGCAGGAGATCTGGGCGATGTGGGGCGTCTACCCCGGCTTCGCGTGGATGCCGGGCAGCCAGGAGATCGTCGTCTGGGCCGAGGGCCGCATCTGGCGCGTGGACCCGTTCAAGGGGTCGGCGGCCGAGATCCCCTTCCATGTGAAGGACACGCGCGAGATGCGCGAGCCCATGCGCTTCGCGCAGGAGGTGGCGCCGGAGCAGTTCGCCGTGCGCCAGCTGCGCGGCGCACAGGTGTCGCCGGACGGCAAGCGGGTGGTCTATGCCGCGTTGGGGGCGCTCTACATCAAGGACCTGCCCGATGGCCAGCCGCGCCGGTTGACGAAGCAGGCCGACGCCTTCGAGCTGGCGCCGCACTGGGCCCGCGACGGCCGGAGTCTCGTCTACGCCACATGGCGCGACGACACGCAGGGGACCATTCGCCGCCTCGACATCGCCACCGGCAAGGAGACAGTGCTCATCAAGGAGCCGGGCAAGTACCTGGAACCGCGGCTGTCGCCGGATGGCCGGCAACTGGTCTATCGCAAGATCAAGGGCGGCGGCCTGACCAGCCCCTGGCACAGCCTGGACACCGGTCTCTACGTCGCCGCGGCCGACGGCTCCGGCAAGACGGAGCGCATCGCCAAGGACGGCCAGGGCGCGCATTTCGGCGCGAAGAACGACGAGCTGTTCTTCACCAGGGTCAGCAGCCCCAGCGAGGTGGACCAGCGCTTCTCGCTGATGCGCCTGAACCTGCACGACCGCAGCGAGACCGAGATCGCGCGCAGCGACTTCGCCAGCGAGTACAGCGTGTCGCCCGACGGCCAGTGGCTGGGCTTCGTTGAGCGCTTCCATGCCTATGTGTCGCCGCTGCCCGGCGTGCAGGGCCAGGCCGGCAAGGTGCTGACGGTGGGCGCCAAGATGGACGCGCTGCCCGTGCGCCAGCTGGACGTCAACGCTGGACACTCGCTGCACTGGAGCGGTGATGCCCGGCGCCTGCACTTCACGCTGGGTGATGAGCTGTTCACCGCCAGCGCGACCGGCAAGGACAAGGCGAGCGCGCAGAAGATCGGCTTCCAGCAGGCCAGCGACAAGCCCGCCGGCAAGATCGCGCTGACCGGCGCGCGCCTCGTGACGATGAAGGGCGATGAAGTCATTGAAGGCGGCACTGTCGTCATCGACGGAAACCGCATCGTGGCCGTCGGCAAGGACATCGCCATTCCCGCCGACGCGAAACGCATCGATGCCAGCGGCAAGACCATCGTGCCGGGCTTCATCGACGGCCACTGGCACGGTTCCATGAACGACGGCGGGCTGATCCCGCAGCAAAGCTGGGTCAACCTCGCGTCGCTGGCCTTCGGCGTGACGACGCTGCACGACCCCAGCAACCTGAACGCCGCCGTGTTCACGCAGGCCGAAATGCAGCGTGCCGGTGTCGTGCTGGGCCCGCGCATCTACTCGACCGGCAGCATCCTCTACGGCGCCCGGACGCCCATCACGGCCATCGTCAACGGGCTGGACGATGCGCTGACGCACCTGAACCGCCAGAAGGCCGAAGGCGCCATCAGCGTGAAGAGCTATCAGCAGCCGCGCCGCGACCAGCGCCAGCAGGTGCTGGAAGCCGGCCGCCAGACCGGCGTCATGGTGGTGCCCGAAGGCGGCTCGCTGTTCCAGATGAACATGAACATGGTCATCGACGGCCACACCACCGTGGAGCACTCGCTGCCGCTGGCCGATGTGTGGGACGACGTGAAGCAGCTCTGGCGCCAGAACGCCGTGGGCTACAACCCGACGCTCAACGTCGGCTACGGCGGCCTGGACGGCGAGCATTACTGGTACGCCCGCACGGAGGTCTGGAAGCATCCGCTGCTGAGCCGCTATGTGCCGCGCGCCGTGCTGGAGCCGCGCGCCATCCGCCGGGAAACCGCGCCCGAGGAGGACTTCAACATCCTGAAGGTCGCCCGCACGACGAACGAGCTGGCCAAGGCCGGCGTCAACGTGATGATCGGCGCGCACGGCCAGCGCGAGGGCCTGGGTGCGCACTGGGAGATGTGGATGCTGGCGCTGGGCGGCATGAGCCCGCACGACGCGCTGCGCGCCGCGACCATCAACCCGGCCCGCAATTTCGGCTTCGACAAGGACCTGGGCTCCATCGAACCCGGCAAGCTGGCCGACCTCGTCGTCATCGCCGGCGACCCGCTGGCCGACATCCGCCAGAGCGATCGCATCGCGCAGGTCATGCAGAACGGCCGCCTGTACGACGCCGCCACGCTGAACCAGATCGCCCCGGCGCCCAAGGCGCGCAAGCCGTTGTTCTTCGACGGTGCCGACGGCAAGACCATGCCGGTGGACAGCCACGCGCTGGAGACGGGACATGGTCATGACCATGGCGACTGAGGGCTAGAATGCCGCCCGTCAGGAGAGCGCCCCGGTGCAGTTTGGGGGCCGCCGAAGGCGCAACAACGCTCAGGCAGAAGGACTGACAAGACGCGGCGGGTGACAGACACTCGGCGCGTTCCTCACTGGAGAGAGGCCGGTCCCTGAACCGGCCCACTGAAGGGGCAAGCCCAAGGCGATTCGCCGGGGGTCAATCTCTCAAGTACCAGGGACAGCGAGGACATCCAAACCCGAAATCCGTCGGAGCTTCTGATGTCCTCCCTGCTGCAAACGCCTCTTCACGCCCTCCACGTCGAACTCGGCGCCAAGATGGTGCCCTTCGCCGGCTACGACATGCCGGTGCAATACCCCACCGGCGTGATGGCCGAGCACAAGCACACGCGCGCCGCCGCCGGCCTGTTCGACGTGTCGCACATGGGCCAGGTACGCCTCGTCGGCGCCGACGCCGCCGCTGCGCTGGAAACGCTGGTGCCGGTGGACATCATCGACCTGGGCGTGTTCAAGCAACGCTACGCGCTGTTCACGAACGAACAAGGTGGCCTGCTGGACGACCTGATGGTGTGCCGTCGCCCCGACGACCTGTTCGTCGTCGTGAACGCGGGTTGCAAGGAGCAAGACATCGCTCACATGCAAAAGCACATTGGCTCGCGCTGCGAAGTCATTCCCGTGCCCGAGCGTGCATTGCTGGCGCTGCAAGGCCCCGAGGCCGTCACGGTGCTGAGCCGCCTGAACCCCGACGTCGCCAAGCTGACCTTCATGACCGGCGGCTTCTTCCAGCTCGACGGCATAGCCACCTTCCTGACCCGCTCGGGCTACACCGGCGAAGACGGCTACGAAATTTCCGTGCATCAGGACGATGCCGTGGCACTCGCCCGCAAGCTGCTGAGCCATGCCGAGGTCAAGCCCATCGGCCTGGGCGCGCGCGACTCGCTGCGACTGGAAGCCGGCCTGTGCCTGTACGGCCACGACATCGACACCACGACCACGCCGGTCGAAGCCTCCATCACCTGGGCCATCCAGAAGGTGCGCCGCGCCGGCGGTGCGCGTGCCGGTGGCTACCCGGGCGCGGCTGTCATCGACGAACAGCTCGCCAATGGCGCCGCCCGCAAGCGCGTGGGCCTGGTCGGCAAGGAGCGCATGCCCGTGCGTGAAGGCGCCAGGATCGTCACCGCAGACGGCACCGACATCGGCGTCGTCACCAGCGGCACGCTGGGCCCGACCGTCAATCAGCCGGTCGCCCTCGCCTACCTGGCCAAGGACCACGCGGCCATCGGCACCGAAGTCTTCGCCATCGTGCGCGACAAGCGCACGCCCATGGTCGTCTCCGCCACCCCCTTCACCCCCAACCGCTACTACCGAGGTTAAGCATGTCCATCAAGTACACCCCCGACCACGAATGGCTGGACGTCCACGGTGACGGCACCGCGACCGTCGGCATCACCATGCACGCGCAGGACGCGCTGGGCGATGTGGTCTTCGTGGACCTGCCCGAAGTGGGCAAGACCTACGCCGAGAAGGAAGTCGCCGGCGTCGTCGAATCCGTGAAGGCTGCGGCCGACGTCTACATGCCCGTGGACGGCGAGATCACCGAGGTCAACGAAGCCCTGCGCGACGACCCCGCCCTGGCCAACTCCGACCCGCTGAAGGCCGGCTGGTTCTTCAAGGTCAAGCTGAGCAACCCCGCCCAGCTCGACGCGCTGATGGACGCCACCGCCTACGACGCCCTGCTGAAGACCCTGTAAATCCTCGAAGTAGCCCTGCCATGCCGACGCCGCTCTCCCAACTCGAAGACGCTTCCGAATTCCACGCCCGCCACATCGGGCCGGATGCCGTCGATGAATCCCTGATGTGTGCCGCCGTCGGCGTGGCCAGCCGCACCGCGTTGATCGACGCGGTGGTGCCC
The DNA here is from genome assembly GCA_946480605.1 of uncultured Roseateles sp. Next base: position 5,973 of record CAMLKW010000217.1, read on the forward strand.
CAGTCCATCCGCCGCTCGCAAGGCATGAAGCTGCCCGCGCCCATCACCGAGGCTGGCGCGCTGGCAGAGCTGAAGGCCATCGCCGGCAAGAACAAGGTCTACAAGAGCTTCATCGGCCAGGGCTACTACGGCACGCACACGCCGGGCGTCATCCTGCGCAACATCCTGGAGAACCCCGCCTGGTACACGGCCTACACGCCCTACCAGGCCGAGATTTCGCAAGGCCGCATGGAGGCGCTGGTCAACTTCCAGACCATGGTGTGCGACCTCACCGGCATGCCGATTGCCAATGCCTCGATGCTGGACGAAGCCACCGCCGCGGCCGAGGCCATGACCCTGGCCAAGCGCTCGGTCAAGAGCAAGAGCAACGTTTTCGTGGTGGCGGGCGACGCGCATCCGCAAACCATTGAAGTCATCCAGACCCGCGCCAAGCCCCTGGGCCTCGAAGTGCGCCTGGCCAACTCGGCCGAGGAATGGAACGACCTGCTGGCCGGCGACTATTTCGCCGTGCTGGCCCAGTACCCATCCACCAGCGGCCGCATCGACGACCTGCGCGCCGACGTGGAGAAGGCCCATGCCAAGCAAGCCGCCTTCATCGTGGCCGCTGACCTGCTGGCCCTGACGCTCATCACGCCCCCGGGCGAATACGGCGCGGACATCGTGGTCGGCACCACCCAGCGCTTTGGCATGCCCATGGGCGCAGGCGGCCCGCACGCCGCCTTCATGGCCTGCCGCGACGACTACAAGCGCAGCCTGCCCGGGCGCCTGGTGGGCGTGAGCGTGGACGTGCATGGCAAGCCGGCCTACCGCCTGGCGCTGCAGACCCGCGAGCAGCACATCCGCCGCGAGAAGGCCACGTCCAACATCTGCACGGCGCAGGTGCTGCCGGCCGTCGTGGCCAGCATGTACGCGGTCTATCACGGCCCGCAAGGCCTGAAGCGCATCGCCGAGCGCGTGGCCAGCTATACGGCCATCCTGCACGCCGGCCTGACGCGCATGGGCGTCAAGGTCGTCACGCCGCACGTGTTCGACACGCTGCTGGTGGAGTGCGATCCGACTGCCGTGATGGCCAAGGCCGTGGCCGCGCAAGCCAATCTTCGCAAGATCAGCGACAAGCATGTCGGCATCGCGCTGGACGAGACCACATCGCGTGCCGACATCGAGGCGCTGTGGGCGTGGTTTGCGCCCGCCGGTGCGACGGTGCCGACCGTGGCCGAGTTTGCCGCCGGCGTCGACAGCCTGATCCCGGCCAACCTGCGCCGCAGCAGCGCCTACCTGACCCACCCGGTCTTCAACACGCACCACAGCGAAACCGAGATGCTGCGCTACATCCGCAGCCTGTCGGACAAGGACCTGGCGCTGGACCGCAGCA